>CBFGMY010000023.1:0-29291 GCA_965650055.1 uncultured Devosia sp. | reverse complement strand
GCTGAAAACCAGGGGCGGCCTTATCTTGATGATATTGCCGAACGGACCCGTGGATGACACCAGCACGCCCATGGCCTTCATGCGCTCGCGGACCCAGCGGGCGGCCAGCTTGGCGGGTTCCCTTGTCCCCCGATCGATGACGAGTTCGACGCCCAGGAACAGACCGCGCCCCTGGATATGCCCGATAAGCTTGTGCCTCGCCATTAGCTGTTCGAGGCCCGCCAGCATATGCGCCCCACTTCTGGCCGCATTGCCCTGCAGGTCTTCACCCTGGAGGACGTCGAGGCATGCGTTGCCGACAACGGCGGAAACGGTATTGCCCCCAAAGGTGTTGAAGTAGCCGGTATGGCGCTGCAGCTTTTCGGCGATCCCGCGCCGGGTGACCAGCGCGGCAATGGGATGGCCGTTGCCCATGGGCTTGCCCATGGTGACGATATCGGGCTCGACGCCGAAGGCCTCGAAGCCCCACATATGCGTGCCGGATCGGCCGAAGCCCATCTGTACCTCGTCGGCGATGACCAGGGCTCCGGCGTCGCGGGCAGCGCCGTAGGCGAGGGACAGATAGTCGGGCGGCGGGACCAGGGCACCGTTGGCGTCGAAGATCGAGTCGATCATCAGGGCCGCCATGCCGGGCCCTCGGTGCGACAGGTCGCGAGCGGCGGTGCTGACATGCTCGGCATATTTCGCGCCCGCATCGTTCGTGCCGTCCCGATAAAGCCCACGATAGAGGTTGGGCGGCGGCACCGCTTCGATCCAATCCGGCTTGTCCTTGATGTCGTAGTCGATCAGCGACAGCGGCGCCACCACGGACGTATTGCCGTGATAGCTGTTCTCAGTGATGACCACCCCTTCCCTGCCCGTGACGTCGCGCGCCATGCGCACGGCAAGGTCATTGGCCTCCGACCCGGTGCAGACGAAAAGCCAGGTATCGAGGTGGGGCGGCAGCGTCGCGGACAGCCGCTCCCCGAGCCGTACGATCTCGCTGTGCAGGTAGCGTGAATTGGTGTTGAGGGTTGCGGCCTGCTGCGCCAGAGCGTCCACGACATAGGGGTGGCAATGCCCAAGGTTGGCGACGTTGTTGTAGCAGTCGAGGTATTGGCGACCATCGGAGTCGTAGACATAGCAGCCGCGGCCGCGGACCAGCTCGAGCGGCTCGTCGTAAAAGGTGTAGGTTTTGCCCAGCACGCCCTCGCGGCGGCGCAGCAACGATGGCGTGGATGCGAAAGCGGGCGGTGGCGTGATGGTCGGGACCGGCACGACGGACGGCATCATGCCCGCGATGAAATCGGCATCCGGCACCGCGGTGAGGCGCGAGATCGCCTCGACATAAAGCGACTGCAGTTCGTTGAGGTCGGCGTCTTCCCGCCCGTGAACGGTGCGTTGATAGGAGACGATCCCGACCTGCAACAGCAGGCGGGCCAGAACCAGATCCTTGAGCACAGCCAGGTCGGCGGCCTCCAGCGGCATGGAGCGCTGGTAGCCGCGCACGAGGCAGGCGGCGGCAAAGATCGGATCGGGGCTCCAGTGAATGAGCGAGGCTACGCAGACGGCCACGTCCTGCACCAGCGGGCCGAAGACCATGTCACCGAAATCGATGGTGCCGACGACAGACAGCCGCGGTTCGAACCGCGCGAGGATGTTGGATTCGTGGAAGTCGTTATAGATCACCTGCGCGCGCAGCCGGGGGAGCACTTCGGAAATCACCCCCGCCAGGCGCGGCAGCAGCGTTTGCAAGGCGGGCTGCACGGAAGCTGGCATATGGGCATGCAGGCGATCGGCAAAGAGCAGGCTGCCGCTCAAATCCCACGGCATCCGGACTGGCGCCCCGCTGCTGCGAAAGCCTTGGAGATTGCGGGCCAACCGGCCACCGGCGGCGCCCAGGGCCATGAGATCTTCGGCGCCGAGGGTTCGGTTGGCCCTGCGCAACTGCGTAAGGACAGTATCCCCCGGAACGAAGCTCAGGATGCGCAGGGCGTGATTGCGCCCTGCCCCATCCACTATGCTTGAAATTGGCTCGTCAGCCAGGGTTCGGTGCACCCGCGGTATGGCGAGCCCGGAATCCAACCTGGCAATGTGCTCAAGTGCCTCCACCTGGAACACGAGGCTGGCTATCGGCTCGTCGAGCGAAGCGACCTTGACGACGAACTTTGCGCCGTCAGCAGTGACGAGTCGGAAGTTCTGCTCCCTTTCACCGCCCAGCGGGCGCCACTCGCCGCGCAGTCCATAGACCTCGGCAACCCGCTCCTCGATCAGCGCCTGAGCTAGCTTGGGCGCCTTGATGCTCGCGAGCATCGCACCGATAGCGTCATCCGTAAGTGGGTGCATGTCCAACCGAATCCTTGCTTCGCTGTGTCGGGGCGGGAGGTTTTGCGCTCCTTGCGAGCATCCTCGACCGCAAATGTGGCGACGCGCCAGCATTGCTTCGCGCACAGCTTTCATCAACCCAGGTTTTCCCGTGCGCGCCCATCTCGCGCAAATGACGAAATTCGACAGTTCACTTCGACCCGATCCACACTGCCGCCGCCACCAAGCTCCGTGTGGCAATGCGCATCTGCGAAATTCGACGGCGGTACGTCGGGGGCCCGTTACTTCGAGAGAATGCAAAGTAACGTTCTGCACAAGGTGATTTTTGCGTATCGTCCGCACGTGCTGCTGTGCCTATGCGGTGAAGCGACAGATGCGCCAGCCATGCCGGAAGGCGATCAAGGGGGAAGATATGAATATGAGAGTATTAGCCGGCCAATCGCTACTGGCCATCATGATGACATCAGGCGCCATCGCCGTCGAAACGGTAGTGGTCCCCGAGAGGATCACCGCGGCACAGAAGCTGGTCTTCTGCACCGAGATGGCGTTTCCGCCTTGGGAAATGCTCGACCCGGCTACGCAGCAGCCCGCCGGTTTCGATATCGACATCGCCGCCGCGATAGCCAAGCAGCTGGGCGTCGTCAACGAACACAAGAACATCACCTTCGATGGGCTCATTCCCGCGCTTCAGGCGGGCCAGTGCGATGCGATCATTTCGGGGCTCTATGACAAGCCCGAGCGCCGTGAGGTCGTCGACTTCGTCGACTATGCGATGACCGGAACCGCGATCATCCTGCGCAACGACAGCACGCTCGCGGCTGCCACGCTGGACGACCTCAGCGGCCTCAAGGTGGCGGTCGGTATCGGAACGACCGGCGAGGAACTGCTGGCCGAAGCCAATGAGCGCCTGACTGCGGCAGGCAAACCGCCGATCAACGTCATCGTGCTGCAGACCAGCACCGAGGCTTTCCAGCAATTGATCAACGGACTTGTCGAAGCCTATCTCTCCACCACCGACCAGGCTGGATACTACAACAAGCAGATCCCCAATTCTGTGAAGCTTTCCGGGGAACAGCTCAATACGCTCCCAACGGGCATCGCCATCCGCAAGGATGATCCGGAACTGCTGAAGGCCATCGGGACCGCTTTTGCCAATATGCGCGAGGACGGCACCTATCAGAAAATCCTGGACGACTGGTCGTTCCAGGCACTGGTCCTTCCCTGACTTCCTGCCGGCCCGCGGCCAACCTGGCCCGGGCCGGCGACTGATCGAAAGGCGGTGCCAGTGGGCAATCTGCGTTTGGACGTCAATTTCTTCCTGCAGTATCTCTTTTCGCCACCGCCCATCGTTTGGGCCGGACTGGGCGTCACCATCGTCGTCGCCGCGGTTGCCATGGGACTGGGCATGGTCTTCGGGTTTCTGATCGGGCTGGCTCGCCTCTCGAAAAACCCGATTTTGCGCAACTGGGCGCGCATCTATGTCTGGGTCTGGCGCGGCACCCCCCTGCTCGTTCAACTGGTGCTGGTCTATACCGGCGTCGCGGCGGCAGGCATCTACATGTATCCCGACGCGCATCTGTTCGGCCTGACCATTTCGGGAGCCATGCAGGCGGCCGTCATCACGCTGGCGCTGAATGAGGCCGCCTACATGGCCGAGATCGTCCGCGCCGCGATCGGCGCCATCGACAAGGGGCAGTTCGATGCGGCCCGCGCGGTTGGCATGCGGCCGGCCCAGTCGATGCGCTGGATCATCCTGCCGCAGGCGCTGCGCATCATCGTTCCGCCGCTGGGCAGCGAAATTACCCTGATGATCAAGAGCACGTCCCTGCTGGCGGTCATTGGCATCCGCGAATTCTTCGGCACCTTGCAGTCGATCAACGCGGCAACCTTCAAGACCTTTGAACTCTTCGCTGTCGCTGCCATCTGGTACCTCATCCTGACCACCGTTATTTCGAGCGTGCAACGCGTCATCGAGGAGCGCCTGACCAGCTACGACGCGCCGCTGACCAGCGCCGCGTCGGCCATCAAGAAACGCAAGCTGCTGCAGATGAGACGCTCATGACCGGCACCACATCCTCGCCCCTGGTTCGGATCAAGGGCCTGCGCAAGAGCTACGGATCGCTGGAAATTCTCAAAGGCGTCGACCTCGAGGTCAATTCCGGCGAGGTGCTGTGCATCATCGGCCCTTCGGGCTCCGGCAAGACGACGCTGGTGCGCTGCATCAATCATCTCGAGACGATCGACGAAGGCGACATTTTCGTCGGCGACGATCGCGTCGGCTATCGGCGGGTGAATGGCCGTCTGGTCGAGGAATCGAGCCGCACCATCGCCCGGCAACGGCAGCGCACCGGCATGGTCTTCCAGCGCTTCAACCTCTTTCCGCACCTCACTGCGCTCGAGAATATCGCCATCGCCCCGCATCGCATCCAGAAGCGCGACCGCGCCACGGTGGAACGGGAAGCCATGGCGCTGCTGCAGCGCGTGGGCCTTGGCGACAAGGCGGCGCGCTTTCCCTCGCAGCTCTCGGGCGGCCAGCAGCAGCGCGTCGCCATAGCGCGGGCCCTGGCCATGCGACCCGAAGTCCTGCTGTTCGACGAGCCAACCAGTGCGCTCGACCCCGAAACCGTGGGCGAGGTGCTCGAGGTGATGCGGGAAGTGGCCGAGGAAGGGATGACGATGATCGTCGTCACCCATGAAATGGGCTTTGCCCGCGAAGTATCACACCGCACGGTCATGATGGTTGCCGGCGAGATCGTCGAGGAAGGTCCTTCCGCGATGTTTTTCGACAACCCGCAGCAAGACCGGACCAAGGCTTTCCTGAAAGGCTTCAAATGACGTTCGAACGCAAACCCGGCTGGCCCTGGCTCAGCATGCATGAGCATGCGCCGGAACTGTGCGGCTTCCGGCCCGTGGTGGCCGATAAGGGTATGGTCTCGTCTGCGCATGCTTCGGCCTCGCGTATCGGCGCCGATATCCTGCGGCAGGGCGGCAATGCGGTCGACGCCGCCATCGCGACCAGCGCAGCGCTGATGGTCGTGCTGCCCATGCAATGCGGCCCCGGGGGTGACGCGTTCTGGCTGATCGGCACGCCGGACGGGACCGTGCAGGGCCTCGATAGCTCCGGCCGGTCATCGGCACGGACCCGGAAACAGGACCTGATCGATGCCGGGCTAGATGGTGTGCCGGCCCGTTCCGGCTTTTCGGTGTCCGTACCGGGCGCCGTCGATGGCTGGGTGAAGGCCAGCGACCGTTTCGGGCGCCTCCCGCTTGCTGACGTCCTGGCCCCGGCTGCGGCCCTGGCCGATGCCGGGTTTCACGCCAGCCGTCACACCGTCGCATCGTATCGCACAGCAGACCCGGACCTGCGCGCCGGGGGCACATATGCCCTGTGGCCCGAGCTCGAAAACGGCATCTCCCTCTACCAGCGCATCCGTCAACCCGACGTGGCCACCACCCTGCGCGATATCGGCACCTCCGACGGCCGTTCGTTCTATGAGGGCCCCAACGCGAAGCGTATCGCCGCCGTCGTTCAGGAGCGCGGCGGATGGATCACCACTGAGGACCTCGCGGCCCATACCGCCGACTGGGTCGACCCGATTGCCAGCACCTATCGCGGCCACCGCATCTTCACCATGCCCCCGCCGACCCAGGGCTTCGCGCTGTTGAGCGTACTGGCCTTCATCGAACGCGTCGCCCCCGATGGCCTCGACTGGCGCGATCCGATGACCAGCCACCTGCTGGTTGAAGCCGTCGCCGCCGGGCTGGGCGAACGCGACGACCGATCTGGCGATCCGTCGCAATTTGTGGGAACGCCCTCCGAGTCGTGGAGCGGACCGCGCCTCGACGCGCGCTTGGCCGAGTACGATCCGTCCCGCAGCAGTGCCACCGCCGCCGCCCGCGCGCGGCGGTCCGTCAAGGGTGACACGGCCCATTTCTGCGTCGTGGACAAGGACGGCATGTCGGTCTCGATGATCCAGAGCATCTACTACGATTTCGGCAGCGCCGTGCCCGTGGTGGGAAGCGGTTATCCGCTGCAGAACCGGGCCGCGACCTTCCACCTCGATCCGACCATGGCGGGGTGCCTGGCGCCCAATGTCCGGCCACCGAGCACGCTGATGCCGCTGCTCGTCCAGCGCGAGGGCAAGCTCAGCCACGTCCTTGGCTGCATGGGCGGCGACGGCCAGGTGCAGACCAATACCCAGCTGATCGTCAACCTCCTCGATGCCGGGCTGGATCCGCAGCAGGCCATATCGCGCCCGCGTTTCGTGCTCGATCGGGCACCCGAAACCGGCGCCCGGCTGATGCTGGAAGAAGGCCTGGACAACGATGTCGGGCCGCTGCTTCGTCAGCTCGGGCACGAGGTTGTCCGTCTCGGCCCGTCAGAGGAAATCATGGGGCACGCCCAGGTGATCCAGGTCGTGGGCGATGCGTTCGTTGGTGGGGCCGATCCCCGCTCGGACGGCCAGGTGGCAGCACTTTAGGAGTCACGACCGTGTTGATGGGGATTCCTTATTCGGAGCTGGCAATGCTGGCTGCCGGGCTCCTGGTTGCCGGCGGAATAACGGGCCTGCTGGCAGGCCTGTTCGGGGTTGGTGGCGGGGCGGTGATTGTGCCGGTGCTCTATGAACTGTTCACCGCGCTGGACGTGCCGGATGATATCCGCATGCCGCTCTGCGTCGGCACGTCCCTGGCCATCATCATTCCCACCTCCATCCAGTCGTTCAATGCCCATCGGCGGCGCGGGGCCGTGGATATGTCGATCATCCGCGTCTGGGCCATTCCGGTCATTCTCGGCGTCGCGGCCGGCAGCCTGATCGCGCGTTTTGCGCCGGCCGAGCTCTTCAAGTCGATTTTCGTGCTGGTGGCTGGCATTTCCGCCCTGCGCCTGCTGTTCGGCAAGGACAGCTGGCGGTTGGCCGAAGATGTTCCGGGCAAGGCCGTGATGCGCGTCTATGGCGTCGTCATCGGGGTGCTTTCTGCCCTGATGGGCATCGGCGGCGGGCAGCTCTCGAGCCTGTTCATGACCTTTTATGGCCGCCCTATCCATCAGGCGGTCGCGACATCCTCCGGACTAGGCGTGCTGATCTCGATCCCGGGCGCCCTGGGCTATATCTATGCCGGTTGGCCCCGTGCCGCGGAGTATCCCGATATCGCCGCCATTCAGTTCCCGGTTGCGCTGGGCTATGTATCGCTGATCGGCTTCATTCTGTTCGTGCCTACCAGCATGCTCTTTGCGCCCCTGGGGGTTCGCGTGGCGCATGCCCTGCCCAAGCGGCGGCTGGAAGTTGCCTTCGGCCTGTTCCTGCTGCTGGTCGCCTCACGCTTCCTGTTTGATCTGCTGACCTAGTCGGCACCGCGGCGCCTCGAAAAGGCGATGCCAGCCACGGCGCCGTCAATGACGCTTGCATTGGCGAAACTAGCAGTATTAACTCGTCCCTACGATCTTTCTGGAACAATGCGAGGACGTGGTGGCTCTCGACACCTACGATGTGCGGCTGCTCCGAATCTTCGTCACCATCGTGGAAGCCGGTGGCTTTGCCGCGGCGCAAAGCGAACTCAACCTGTCCCTGTCGACCATCTCCAGCCACGTCGCGGCCCTTGAGAGCCGCCTCAACCTGACACTGTGCCGCAGGGGCCGGGCGGGCTTCAAGCTGACCGACGAAGGCCGGGCCGTCTATGAGGAAGTCAAACGGCTCTTCGGCACCATCGAGCAGTTCGACAGCCGCATGCGGGGGCTCAAGCATCGGCTGACAGGCACGCTGTCCATCGGGTTGACCGACAATACGCTCACCGACCCCAATTCCAAGCTGACATCCGTCCTCACCCGCTTTGCCGACGAGGCGCCTGACGTCGCCCTATCCATCGTGACACGCCCGCCGCATGAACTGTTGCGCGACGTGATCAGCGGGCAATTGCACCTGGCGATCGCCAGCTTCCCGCGCGTGACCCTGGGACTGGAATATGTCGACCTCTACGCGGAATCGCAGAGTTTCTATTGCGGCAGCGAGCACCCGCTGTTCGGCGTGCCGGAAGCGGAAATCAGCATCGACGTGGTGCGCAACTACAACCTGATCGGGCGCTACTACTGGAACTCGCGCGACCTCAAGGTCTTCGCCATCGCCAATCCCAAGGCCGTGGTCAGCGACATGGAGGCCGAAGCGCGCCTGATCCTTTCGGGGCGATATCTGGGCTACCTGCCCGACCATTTTGCCGCGC
This sequence comes from uncultured Devosia sp., assembly GCA_965650055.1. Classification (GTDB taxonomy): domain Bacteria; phylum Pseudomonadota; class Alphaproteobacteria; order Rhizobiales; family Devosiaceae; genus Devosia. Next base: position 20,771 of record CBFGMY010000023.1, on the reverse strand, counting down.
GCTATATCGAGGGCGGGCTGATGCGCAGCATTCGTCCCGACCTGTTCCGCTACAAGGCCAACTTTCAGGTAGCATTCGACCGGGGACAATCGCGCAGCGGCCCCCGGCCCTTCTTTCTGAGTATCCTGACCGACGCCTATGGCTCCGGCAAAGCGAAGCGATTGGCCAAGGCCTAGCCCGCGAGACCGCCGACGCAGGCATATTTGAGCTCTGTGAACTCAAGGATGCCGTGCGACGATCCCTCGCGGGAATTGCCGCTTTCCTTGACGCCGCCAAAAGGGGCCAGCTCGGTGGAAATGAGGCCCGTGTTTATGCCAACCATGCCATATTCCAGCCGCTCCATGACGCGGAAGATGCGCGACACGTCGCGGGCATAGAAATAGGCCGCAAGACCGGTGTCGGTGTCGTTCGCAGCGGCCACGACCTCGTCTTCCGTTTCGAAGGAGAAGACCGGGGCGAGCGGCCCGAAGGTTTCTTCCTGCGCCAGGTCCATGTCGCCGGTTACGTTGGTCAACAGCGTGGGCGTGAAAAAGGTCTGGCCCAGCGGGTGCCTGATACCACCTACGACGACCTTGGCGCCCTTGGCGACGGCGTCGGCAATGTGCTCCTCGACCTTGCGGACCGCAGCCTCGGTGATCAGCGGTCCCTGGTTGACGCCCTCCGCGAAACCGTCGCCGACCTTGAGCGCCGCGACGCGGCTGGCTAGTTTTTCGACGAAAGCATCGTGAATGCCCGACTGCACATAGATGCGATTGGTGCAGACGCAGGTCTGCCCCATATTGCGATATTTGGAGAGCATGGCGCCGTCCACGGCGGCATCGATATCAGCATCGTCGAAGACGATGAAGGGTGCGTTACCGCCCAGCTCAAGCGCCACCTTTTTGACCGTGGTGGACGCCTGGCGCATCAGCAGCTTGCCCACTTCGGTCGAACCGGTAAAGCCAACCAGTCGCACCTTGGGATGGGCGGTCAGCACGCCGCCGATGGCGCGGGAGTCCCCTGTTACGACATTGACAGTCCCAGCAGGGAAGCCGGCGCGATGGGCCAGTTCGGCGAGCGCGAGCGCCGTCAGCGGTGTTTCCAGCGCGGGCTTCACCACCACCGTGCAGCCGGCGGCCAGGGCCGGCGCGATCTTGCGGGTGATCATTGCGGCCGGAAAATTCCAGGGCGTGATGGCAGCGACGACGCCAACCGGCTGGCGCAACACCATGATCCGGGCATCGCTCCGATGAGATGGCAGCAGTTCCCCCGCAACCCGCTTGGCTTCCTCGGCGTAGAATTCGACATAGCTTGCTGCGTAGTCGATCTCGCCAAGTGCCTCTGCGAAGGGTTTGCCCTGCTCGCTGGTAAGGATGGTTGCCAGATCCTCGCGATTGGCGATGATCAGCTCAAACCATTTCCTGAGAATGCCGGCGCGGTCCTTGGCGGTCCGGGCGGCCCAGGGGTGGAAGGCCCTGGACGCCGCCTCGACCGCGTTGGTCGCTTCGGTTTCGCCGAAACGGGGCACCTTGGCGATCACTTCGCCAGTGGCGGGATTGGTCACGGGGACGTCGGCATTGCCGACAAAGGCGCCGTCGATATAGGCCTGCGTCCGCAGCAGGCTCGGATTCTTGAGTTCGCGCATCTGGGGTCCTCAGGCGGCGGCTGCGATCATGGCCCGGCCCAGCTTGGCAAGGCCTTCGTCCAGCACGGCGTCGGTTATGGTCAGCGGGTTGAGAATGCGGATCGTGTTGCCGTTGACCCCGCAGGACAGCAGCACGAGTCCCTCGGCCAGCGCGGCCTGCACTACCTTTTTGGTAGTGTCGGCATCCGGCTCGACTGCGCCGCGGCGCTTGACGATGTCGAAGGCAATCATGGCGCCGGGACCGCGGATCGAGGCGACGGGAACGGTGTCATTGCGCGTCGCGATCTGCTCGAGCGCGGCCTTGATGCGCGCGCCGACGATATTGGCGCGCTCGATGAGCCGTTCCTCCTCGATGATGTCGAGCACAGCGAGAGCGGCCGCACAGGCGACGGGGCTGCCGGCATAGGTTCCGCCCAACCCACCCGGCTCGGCCGCATCCATGAGATGGGCTCGGCCAATCACACCCGACAGTGGGAAACCGCCGGCTAGGGATTTGGCGACCGTCAGCAGATCCGGCTCGATGGAAGAGTTCTCGATGCCGAACATCTTGCCGGTGCGGGCGAACCCGGTCTGGATTTCGTCGGCGATCAGTACGATGCCATGCTTGTCAGCGATAGCCCGCAGCGCTACCAGCAGCTCGTCCGGCGCGGAGAGAAAGCCACCCTCTCCCTGCACAGGCTCGATGATGAAGGCCGCGACTTCGGTGGGGTCGATATCGGCCCGGAACAGGGTGTCGAGGCTGGCAAGGGTCTGCGCCACGGAGACGCCGAAATCCTCATTGGGGAATGGCAGGTGATAGATGCCCGGAGGCGAAATGCCGAACTTCTTCTTGTAGGGGGCGACCTTGCCGGTCAGGGCCATGGTCAGCGCGGTGCGGCCATGGAAGCCGCCGCTGAAGGCGATGACGCCGGGACGGCCAGTGGCAGCCCGCGCGATCTTGATGGCATTTTCCACGGCTTCGGCGCCGGTCGAAAACAAGGCGGTCTTGGCGTCGCCACTGAATGGGGCGAGCGCATTCAGCCGCTCGCAGACGGCCACATAAGGCTCGTAGGGCAAGACCTGAAAGGCGGTGTGGGTATAGGCATCGAGCTGAGCGGCCACGGCCGCCAGGATGCGAGGATGGCGGTGGCCGGTGTTGAGCACGGCGATACCGCCAGCGAAATCCACGAAGCGCCGGCCTTCAACATCCCAGATTTCCGAGCCTTCGGCACGGGACGGATAGATCGGGAAGGCATTGGCGATGCCGCGCGGAATGGCGGCCTGGCGCCGGGCATGAAGAGCTGCGTTGCTGGACATGGTCGTGTCTCCTTTGCCGGAAGGCTAAGGTGCGCCGACCCACTGACAAAGCAGCCTTTTGGCGATACAGTGGTGCAACCAATGCACCACAAGACGTGACCATGCCGCCACACAATCCCGCCCGGTTGCCACCCCTGACGCTACTGCGCGCCTTCGAGGCAGCGGGGCGCGCCGGGAGTATGCGCCGCGGCGCTGACGAGATCGGCCTCAGCCATACCGTGCTCAGCCGGCAGGTCCGCGATCTCGAACACTGGTTCGGCCGCAAGCTGGTGCGAACGTCTCCCCGTGGGGTTGAACTGACGGCCGAAGGCGAGGCGCTGCTGGCCGTGCTCAGCCGCGCCTTCGAGATGATAGCAGGTGTGTCGCAGGATCTGCGCAACCAGCGCGACCGCGGGCGGCTGCGGCTCTGGTGTTTTTCGGGGCTGGCAACACGCTGGCTGACGCCGCGGCTGTCGGAACTCGAAGAGGCGTTGCAAGGGGCCGAAATTGAACTGCGCAGCAGCGAGGAAAAGCCGGACTTCGCCGCAAAGCAGGCCGACGCCTTCATCGGCTTCAGCGCCATGCCGCAGCTCCCGCCGGGCGCCATCGCGCTGGCCGCGCCGCGCATGTTCCCGGTGGCGAGCCCCGACTGGCTCAGCCGTCATGGACGGCCCGCCGACCTCGATCAGTTGGCCCGGCTGCCGCTGATCCACGAATCCAACCATCAGCAATGGAACGCCTGGTTCGCGTCGGCAGGGTATCGTCCCGAGGCCCTGAGCGGGCCCCGGCTATCGGGGGCCGGCATCAGCTTCGATGCGGCTTTGGCCGGCCAGGGCGTGGCGCTGGTCAACGGGCTGATGGCTGCCGATGAACTGGCCAGCGGCCGGCTTGTGGAACTGTTTGCCAGCAATATCGTGCTGGGAAGCTATTACCTGCTGCTCGCGCCGGGACGGTCTGGTGACACACTGATATCGGCCTTCCGACAATGGCTCGTCACCCGCATAGATCAGTCGATAGCCGACCGCGTCGGGCCAGTGTGAGCCGCCCACTTCGCCCCCTGTCAAAGTGAACTGCAATCGCCTGTGCTTTCCCGCGGGCGCGGCAGCGGCCAGAACCGTGGGAACAAGGGAGACAGCCATGCGCGAGGACATGTTTATCGACGGATCCTGGATGGCTGCCGCTTCCGGGGCACGGATGGACGTCATCGATCCCGCCACCGAGGCGGTGATAGCGCGCGTACCCGCGGCGTCTGCCCTCGATGTCGACAAGGCCGTTGCGGCGGCGCGCAAGGCGTTCGACCAGGGGGCGTGGAAGCGCCAGTCGGGCGCGGAGCGCGCCGGCGTCCTCCGCCGCGCAGCCGACCTGATCGAGGAGCGATCGGCGGCCCTTGCCGATATCGAAGTGTCCGACAACGGCAAGCCCAGGCCGGAGGCGGAACTCGATATTGCGGACGCCGCACACACTTTTCGCTACTACGCCGACATGGCTGAGGAGGACCTCACCGAGCATGCCACCGTGCCCGATGCACGGTTCAGCGCCCGCGTCGTGTTTGAGCCGGTTGGCGTGATCGCCGCCATCGTGCCATGGAACTTTCCGTTTCTGATGACCTGCTGGAAGGTCGCTCCGGCGCTGGCCGCCGGATGCGCGATGGTGCTCAAGCCATCCGAGTTGACGCCGCTCTCGGCTCTGGCGCTGGCGGAGATTCTGGCCGATGCCGGCCTGCCCCGTGGGGTGTTCAATGTGGTCACCGGCCTTGGCCCGGAGGCCGGCAAGCCGCTGGCTGCCCACAAGGACATCGACAAGATCGCCTTTACAGGCTCGGTGCCAACAGGCTCGGCGCTGATGCAGCAAGCGGCGCTCGACATCAAGCGCGTGAGCCTCGAACTGGGGGGCAAGTCCCCGTTCATCGTCTTCGAGGATGCCGATCTCGATCGCGCGGCCGAATGGATCATGTTCGGCATTTTCCTCAACCAGGGCCAGGTCTGCGCCGCCACCTCCCGCGTCCTGATCCATCACTCGATTCACGACGCACTGGTCCAGCGCATCGTCGCGCGCACCCGCGACATCGTCATCGGGCCTGGTTCGGCGGACGACACCAAGCTCGGTCCGTTGATTTCGTCGGCCCACCGCGACAAGGTCGAGCGGTTCATTGCCGCCGGCCTGGCCGAGGGCGCCCACCTTCTCACCGGCGGAAAGCGCCCCGCGGGTCTCGACAGGGGCTATTTCCTCGAGCCGACCATTTTCGTCGACGTGCCCACCACCAGCACAATCTGGACCGACGAAATCTTCGGCCCCGTCGTCGCCATCCGCGCATTCGGCGATGAAGAGGAGGCCGTTCGCCTTGCCAATGACAGCCGCTTCGGCCTTGCCGCAGCGATCATGTCGGCTGATCGCGCGCGGACCGAGCGGGTCGCAAGGGCGCTGGATGCAGGCATTGTCTGGATCAACTGTTCGCAGCCCGCATTCGTGGAAGTGCCCTGGGGCGGTTTCAAGCAGTCGGGCATCGGCCGGGAACTGGGCCGCTGGGGCTACGAGAATTTTCTAGAGCCCAAGCAGATCACGCGCTTCGAGGCCGACGAGGCGCTCGGCTGGTATTGACCAGTCGAGCGGATTGAGGAGCCAGCTCAGTTCAGGGGAAAGCCCATTGCCGAAATTGCCTTGAGCCAGGGCCGCCGCCACCCGCCCTGCTTGTCGGCTGTGTCGAGCGCATACATGGTGATCTGCGCGCCCAGCCAACGCAAGGGTTCTGGCGGAACCCGGGTGGGCAGGGTCGTGGCGAAGTCGAGCCGAGACTCAGGCGTCTGCGAGCCATCGAGGATATCGAGGGCGATCCGGGCTCCGAAGCGCGAGGCGGAGACGCCAAAACCAGAATAGCCGCCCGCATAGACGACCTTTTCGCCATGATAGCGCTGGAAATGCACCGCCATGCGTGTGGTCAGGTCGATTGGCCCGCTCCAGGCATTGGTGAAACGAACACCTTCCAGCTGCGGAAATGTTTCGAAAAACGCCCCCGCCAACGGCTCATAAGTCGCCGTGTCGCTATCGACTTCGGGAAACGGCGTCCCGCCAAAGGCATAGGCCAGGCGCCCCCCGAAGATGATGCGGTTGTCCTGGGTCAGGCGCATGTAGTTCATCTGCGTGCGCGTGTCATAGGCGCCCTGCCGATGCTTCCAGCCGATGCCGTGCATCTGCGCCGGCGTCAGCGGTTCGGTGGCCAGCACGCGATCGCGCACCGGCACCACGCGGCGCTTGATATGTTTATGCCCGGCACCGAAGGCGTTGGTCGCAAGCAGTACGCGCGGCGCGGTGACGCTGCCGCGCGGCGTCGCGGCCTCCATGCGGTCGCCGTGATCGGCGAACGACAGCAGTTCGGTATGCTCGAAGATGCGCACGCCCAGTTCGATAGCGGCGCGCTTCAATCCCCAGGCGAGCAGAGCCGGATGCACCGTGCCGCTGACATCCTTGGACCAGACTGCGGCCTTGTAGCGCGGCGAGCGGATTTCGGCCTGGACCGCGGCCTCGTCGAGGAACACCGAATTGTGGCCGTAGCGCAGGTGCAGCTCGTGCTCCTCGCGCAGGGCGTCGACATGGGCGGCGTCGACGGCGACCGTCAATTCGCCACCCCACTCTGCGTGGCAGTCGATGCCGAACTGCTCGATGGTGGCCATCATGCCCAACATGTTCTCCTTGCCCAGCCGCTCGAGCTCGGCAATGTCGCGCGGGAAGATGCGCACCGCGTTGGAGAGGCCATGCATGACGGACGTCGAAACCACGCCGCCGGGTCGCCCCGAAGCGCCGGTGGCGATTTCGTTCTTCTCGATCAGGATGACGTCCCGGTCCGGATGGGCTTGCTTGCACTGAATTGCCCCCCAGAGGCCGGTAAAGCCGCCGCCTACCACGAGCAGGTCCGCCTTGAGATTTGCCTCGAGCGGCGGCAGGGCAACAGGCGCATCCGGACGATCAAGCCAGAACGGCTTCATGGCGACGTCACGCAGCGCCGATTTGGAGATGTCGAGCACGATAGATCCCCGGCCTATTTGGCCGATTTTTCGGTAAAGAGCACATACACCTTGCGCAGGGTCTCCAGCACTTCGAACCGCACTTCGATGCCGGCAGGCAAGATATAGCTCTCTCCGGCTCCGAAGGTTTCCACCGATCCATCCGGATTGGTGATGGCCACCTTGCCGGAGAGAATGACGCTATATTCGGTGCCGCCGGGATAGGACAGCATTTCAGCATAGGGCGTCGACTGCCAGGTGCCGATCACCAGCGTGCCATCGGGCCGCTCGAAATGCACCGCACCCAGTTCATCGGCGAAGCCGGATAGGATAGCCGCGGCGGGCACCACGCTGCATTTTTCCAGTGCCTCGGCGCCAACGCCGTCACTGGTGATCTTGATAACTTTGTTCATTTTCTAACCTGGAATGGGCCTGCCGCCCTCGCGGGGCGGCAGGGAGTGACTATTCGGACTTGCTGTAGACCTGACGACCGGCAAAATAGGTCGACTGCACCGCTAGGTCGCGGAAGCTGACATCCATGGGCTGCGGCACCGTGCCGTCGAGCAGCACGAAATCAGCCCACTTGCCCGTGGCGATCGAGCCAATCTCGTCCTTCCACGGCGTCATGTTGGCGCCTGCCTGGGTATAGGCCGTCAGGGCCTGCTCGAAGCTCACGGCCTGTTCCGGATGCCAGGGCCGCCCCTCGTTGAAGCCGAACGGGCTGACCCGGAAGACCGCGTCGGCGATCTGCACCAGCGGGTTGAGCGGCGAGGTATTGTAGTCCGCGCCATAGACCAGCGGCACGCCAGCTTCGAGCAGCGACTTCCACACATAGGCGCGCGCTGCGCGCTCCTCCCCCACTCGCTCGGGAACATAGCCGATGGAATTAGTCGCATGGTTGGGCTGCATGGAGGCCACCACGCCCAGCGCCTTGAAACGCGCGATATCGTCCGCGTCGATTATTTCGATGTGCTCGACCCGGTTGGGGAACGGCACCACATTGCCCTTTGCCGCTTCGAAGGCGTCCAGCGAAGCCTTGACCGCAGCGTCGCCGATCGAGTGGATGGCAACGGGGAAGCCGGCCGCCGTGGCCTTGGCCACCTGTACGTCGAGGTCTTCCGGCTCGGTGATATACTCGCCCAGCCAGCCGGGCCGGTCGGAATAGTCTTCCATCAGCACCGCCGTGTGGGCAGACAGCACGCCATCGTTGATCAGCTTGACGTAGCCCAGCCGCAGCAAGGGACCCACCTCGGCTTCCTTGCCGGTGGCATCGACACGCTCGGTGGTTTCGACCTGCTCGGCGGCGATCTCTTTGAGACCCGCGTCAAAGTCGTCACCGGCGCCCCGCGGACCCCACTGGCCATACCAGACGCGCAAGGTCGGATCGCCATTCTCCACGACCCAGGTGTAGTCATCCAGATTGCCCATCTGATGCAGCCCGGTGACGCCGAAGCTATTGGCGTATTGGTACATCTTGGCGAGGCCATCATGACGCTGTTCGTCGCTGCGCTCGGGAATGATGCTGTCGATCAAACCTTGGGCGCCTTCGAGCAGGATGCCGTTCGGCTCGCCCGTCGCGGGATCGAGCACGATCTCGCCACCGGCGGGCACGGCGGTCGTGGCCGTCACACCGGCGAGTTCGAGGGCTTTCGAATTGGCCCAGCCATAGTGGTAGTCGATATGCTTGAGGAAGATCGGCCGATCCGGCGCGATCTCGTCCAGCATTTCCTTGGTGGGGTATTCGCCGTCTGACAGGGTATGGTCCCAGCCGCCGCCGGTGATCCACTCGCCCGCCGGGAGCCGCTCGTCAGCCTCCTTGATCAGGCGCAGCCATTCCTGCTTGTCGGCGATGTAGGAAATATCGACGCCAGCCACGACAGGCGAATTGCCGCTCACATGGGAGTGTCCGTCAATGAATCCAGGAGTAACGGTTTGGCCCCGCGCGTCGATGACCTGGGTGTCGGCATCGGCCAGCGCCTGAATGTCGGCATTGCTGCCGACGGCGACGAACTTGCCACCTTCCACCGCAAGCGCCTCGACCTTGGTCTGGCTGGGGTCGGATGTATAGATGTCGCCATTGATGACGATGAGGTCGGCTGCCGCCATGGCGGCTGACGTGCTCAGGGCCGTCGCGAAAATCGAGAGGAGCAATTTAGTGCGGTAATGTGACATGGGCGCGGGCTTCCGGTTTGAAGATGTGACCATGGCCGGATTAGTCGTCATCGAGCGTCACCGCGGAATACGCCAAACGGCTAGGAGGACCGCCGAGATGCGGAAGCGCGCACCCTTCGAAATCCGGCCCGAATTACTTCGATGAGGGCCGAAGTAAGCGGGGATCGCTTGCGACCTCCCTCCAACGGTCATAATCTTCGGAGCGGAAGCCGCCTTGGCGGGTGATAGGGAGGCCCCAGGGGCAATCACCGCATGATGCAGTCGTTTTCAAGCAGCCAATTGGCCATTTCGCTGATCGCGGGGATCGGCCGCCTGGATTTTCAGGAGAAGCTGACCCAGTCCCTCAAGGACCAGCTGCGGGTCGATGCCGGCCTCATATTACTCTACCGCAAGGGCTCGCCGCCACGCATTCTGTTCAACGATTGGCGCACCGCCCGTGGTCTCTCCGACATCCAGGCCTATCTCAACGGGTCCTACCGCCAGGATCCATTCTACCAGCTGGCGGCTGACGACGAGAATGATGGCCTCTACCGCCTCAATCAGATCGCACCGGCCAGCTTCACGCGGGGTTCTTACTACCGGGACTATTACCGCCATTGCGGCCTGATCGACGAATTCAACTATCTGATCACCCTGGACCACCAGACCAAAGTTGCCATTTCCCTATGCCGGTCACAGGGCAGCGTCATCTTCAACCCCGACGAGGTCGAGCTGCTGCGCAGTATTTCCCCGGTAGTCGAAGCAGCTGTGGTACGGCACTGGCGCGACCTGCGTCCCGAACTGATCGATACGGACGCCGGGATGTTGAAGAGCGTATTGGCGCGAGCCATCGGCAGCTTCGGCAAGAGCGTTCTTACCGACCGCGAATGCGAGGTCGCCCAGCTGGTGCTGCGGGGCTATTCGCTCAAGGGCGCCGCCGACCTGCTTGGCATTTCACCCGCAACGGTCAAGCTGCATCGCCGCAATCTCTACGCCAAGGTCGACGTCAATTCACAGGCCGAACTGTTCTCCCTGTTCATCGACGCAGTGTCTTCGGCCACCAACCACTACGAGGACCCGCTCGCCAGCTATGTGTCGCGGCGGGGCACGCTGACCGGCACCTTAATGCCGGCCTAACCGGCCCGTGCCTTGTTGCCGTTGGACTGGCGCGTCACCACGGCGACGACCAATAGCCCGCTCGCCACGACACCGAGGATCATCGTCGACACGGCGTTGATCTCGGGGGTCACGCCGAACTTGATCTGCGAATAGATTTTCATCGGCAAGGTCGAGGCGCCGGGTCCGGTGGTGAAGCTGGAGATGACCAGATCGTCCAGCGACAGCGTGAAGGAAAGCAACCACGCCGAGACCACCGCCGGCATGATGTTGGGCAGCGCCACCTTGAGGAAGGCGGTCGCTGGCGGGCAGCCGAGGTCCCGGGCAGCCTCCTCCAGTGACGGATCGAGCTCGGTCAGCCGCGACTGCAGCACCACCGCGGCAAAGCACATGGTGAAGGTTGCATGCGCCAGGGTAATCGTCAGCGGGCCGCGATCAATACCCAGCGTCACGAACATCAGCAGCATCGAGACGCCCAGCACGACTTCCGGCATCACCATGGGTGCTGCCAGCATGCCGGAAAATAGCTGCCTGCCGCGGAAGCGCCGGATGCGCACCATGACCAGGGCTGCCAGCAGCCCAAGCAGGGTCGCGATGGTTGCCGAGATCGCCGCAACCGAAAAGCTGACCTTGGCGCCATCGAGCAATGCGGCATTGGACAATGCCGAGGCGTACCACTGCGTCGAGAAACCGCCCCACACGGTCACCAGGCGCGATGCGTTGAAGCTGAACACCACCAGGATCGCGATGGGCAGATAAAGGAAGGCCATGACGACGGCGATCGACAGCCGGTTGAACCAGGAAGGTCTGTTGAACGACGCCATGATCAGACCCTCGCCCGCGACAGCCGGGATTGCAGCAGCACGATTGGTATCACCAGTAGCGCCAGCAGCAGCACCGTGACGGTCGCAGCAACCGGCCAGTCGCGGTTGTTGAAAAACTCGACCCAGATCGTCCGGCCGATCATCTGCGTGTCGGCGCCACCAAGCAGGTCGGGAACCACGAACTCACCGACGACAGGGATGAAGACCAGGGCAAAGCCAGCGGCCACGCCGGCCAGGCTGAGGGGGAATGTCACCCGCCAGAAGGCCGAAAAGGCCGAGCAGCCGAGATCGCGGGCCGCCTCGATCAGCGTCCGATCGGCGCTGGCCAGGTTGGCATAGATCGGCAATACCATGAATGGCAGGTAGGTATAGACGATGCCGATATAGATCGCCGTCTCGGTGTTCATGATCTGCAGCGGGTGGCTGATCAGCCCCAGGTGCAGCAGTGCTGAATTGAGCAGGCCGTCGTTGCGCAGGATCGCCATCCAGGCATAGACGCGGATCAGCAGCGAACTCCAGAACGGCACGATGACGAGGAATACCAGCACCGAGCGCCAGCGCTCGCTGCACCGCGAAATGCCATAGGCCAGTGGGTAGGCCACCAGCAGCGCGAGGGCAGTCGATATCGCCGCTACCTTCAGGCTGTTGAGATAGGCTCGCGGATAAAGAAGATCGCCCAGCACGAACTGGAAGTTCTCGAAGTTGAGCTGGATGGTGAGAAATGCCCCATCCCAGCTGAACAGCGGCTCGTAGGGCGGCATGCCCATGCGCACCGACGACAGGGCGATAGCCAGCACAAGCACGAAGGGCAGCAGGAACATGATGGCCAGCCAGGCGAATGGCGGCAGGATCAAGAGCCTCTGGCCCCAGGCTCCGGTGCGGGGCGATGCCATGGCCGCTACTCGTCCAGCAGGTGCGCAGCGTCCACCGCCCACCGTGCCACGACCTGGTCGCCAACCGCGACGTCATCGCCGCTACCCAGATTGACCTTGAGCGCATCGATTGTCGCGCCATTGGCGAGGCGAACGCGATAGGCGCGCTGCACGCCGGTATAGGTGATGTCTTCAACGGTCCCCGCAAGGCCCTCGCCGCTGCGGGCCAGTTCGACACGTTCCGGACGAACCGACAGCCAGAGCTTGCCGTCGGGGGACACACCCGCAGGAAGCCTCGCGCCAAACTGGCCGTCCAGGCCCGCCAGGGTCAACCGCACCAGGTCGCCGTCATGCATAGCGGTGGCGACGTCGAAGATGTTGGCCTCGCCAAGGAATTTGGCGACGTAGCGGGAAATGGGCGTTTCGTAGACGGTGCCAGGCGCGCCGACTTGCAGCACCCGGCCCGACTGCATGATGGCGATGCGTGACGACACGGTCATGGCTTCATGCTGATCATGGGTCACGATGATGAAGGTCAGGCCGAGTTCCTTTTGCAGGCGCACCAGTTCGCGCTGGGTTTCGGTCCGCAGATTCTTGTCGAGCGCGCCCAATGGCTCGTCGAGGAGCAGCACCTTGGGCCGCTTGACCAGTGCCCGACCAAGCGCCACGCGCTGCCTCTGGCCACCCGAAAGTTGCGAGGGCTTTCGCTCCAGCAGCAGTTCAAGCTGCAGTTTCTGCGCCACCTCGGCAACACGGCTGTTGATCTCCGACCGCGGCAAGCAATCCTGCTCGAGGCCAAAGGCGATGTTCTTCGCCACGGTCAGATGCGGGAACAGCGCATAAGACTGGAACATCATGTTGGTCGGGCGCTTATGCGCTGGCAGCGCCGTGATATCGGCTCCGTCGAGCGTAATGCGGCCCGCCGTCGGCTCCTCGAAACCGGCTATCATGCGCAGCAGGGTCGATTTCCCGCAGCCCGAGGGGCCGAGCAGGGAGAAGAACTCACCCTTCTCGATATCGATCGACACATCATTGACCGCCATGAAGCTGGCGTAGGCCTTGCTCAGGCCGTCAATGGCCAAATACGATTGTTGCACTCGCAGGCCCTCGCCCCTAGTTCAGTTGCCGGCGCGGAACGTCGTCCAGACCCGGATACGATCGCGGTTCTGCCGGGGCGGCAGGGACTTGTCGACAAACAGTTTGCGGCGAATTTCGTCAGGCGGATAGACGCTGGGGTCGCTTGCGATCGCCGGGTCAACGAACTCCATCGCGGCTGCATTTGCATTGGCGGAAAAGACCGCATTGGAGATATCGGCGATCACCTTGGGTTCCAGAATGTAGTCGATGAACCGGAGCGCCTGGTCGACATTGGCCGCTCCGGCGGGAATAGCGAGAGTATCAAAGGAAATGATCGTGCCCTCCTTGGGGATGGCAAAGCCGATCTGATGCCCGGTCCCAGCCTCCTCCGCCCGCGCCGCGGCAATGCCCGCGTCGCCGCTCCACATGATGGCCACGCAGAGCTGGCCCGATGCCATATCGGCAATCATCTGCCCGCTTTGCATGTGGCGGATATAGGGGCGCAGGCCCATCAGCAGGTCCTGTGCCTGCTGCAGATCGCCCTGTTCGGTCGAATAGGGATCAAGGCCCAGATAGTTGAGCGCCATCGGGATGATTTCGTTCGGCGCGTCGACGATGCCGATGCCGCAATCAGCGAATTTGGCTGCAATGGCCGGATCAAATAGCAGGGCCAGGCTATCCAGCGGCGCGTCCGGCATCCGCTCGCTGGTCATCGCCTTGTTATGCGCAATGCCGGTCGTCAGCCACATATAGGGCACAAGATACTGGTTGCCCGGGTCATACTCTCGGAGCAGTTCAAGTAAGGCCGGGTCGAGATTGCCGTAATTGCCCAGCTTGCCCTTATCGATCGGTTGCACGGCGCCAGACGCAATCAGACGCTCCCCCACTGTCGCGCTTGGGAATACGACATCGAAACCGCTGCCCCCGGCCAGCATGCGGGTTTCGAGCACCTCGAGGGAATCGAAGTAGTCGACGCGCGCATCGATGCCCGTCTGCGCCGCGAAATTACTGATGGTGTCTTCGGCGAAATAATCGGAGAAATTATAGACAAACAGTTGTTCTGCTTGCGCTATTCCTCCGGACAGGACGAAGGCGGCGGCCGTGGCGAGGCACGTGGACAGTGTGCGGGGCAGCGTCTCGGGCATCCCGGATCTCCTGGGCAATCGAATGCGCCGTTCAGAAAGGGGCAGGACCGATGCCAGGTCAACACTCCCTTTGGCTAGGGGAAGACTACCCCCGCTATTGTTGGAGGTTTCTCGAAGCGACGTTCTGATTTTTCTGAATTTCCTGCCGGAAGGCTGCGTCTAGGGTTCGGCTGACCAAACCGATCGGAAATCCTCAGATGGCTTCGACCCTTAACCAGCCGCTCGGCGGCAATGACATGCCCAGGTTCGGCGGGCCAGGGACGATGATGCGCCTGCCTTCCGCAGCGACAGCCGAAGGTCTGGACGCATGTTTCATCGGGATTCCGATGGATATTGGAGCCTCGAACCGCTCCGGTACCCGCTATGGACCACGCCAGATACGAGCCGAGTCCGTGATGATCCGCCCCTACAACATGGCGACGCGAGCCGCGCCATTCGACAGCCTGCAGGTGGCGGACCTGGGCGACATCGCTATCAATACCTTCAACTTGCCTGCCAATGTGGAGATCATCCAGCGGGGCATTGCCCGCGTGCTGGCTCATGATTGCATCCCCCTGACTTTGGGCGGGGATCACACCATCTCCTACCCGATCCTCAAGGCGATCGCGGAAAAGCATGGCCCGGTGGCACTGATCCATATCGATGCTCACGCCGACGTCAATGACACCATGTTCGGCGAAAAAATTGCCCATGGTACGCCGTTCCGCCGCGCCTTCGAGGACAATTGCCTGCGGCCCGAACTCGTTTTCCAGATCGGCCTGCGCGGGACGGGATATACCGCCGAGGACTTCGACTGGGCGCGCGATCAGGGGTTCACGGTTGTTCCCGCAGAAGACTGCTGGCACAAATCGCTGACCCCGCTGATTGCCTCCATCCGCGAGAAGATTGGCGACATCAAGACCTATCTCACCTTCGATATCGATAGCCTCGACCCAGCTTACGCGCCCGGCACCGGCACGCCCGAAATCGGCGGCCTTACCTCACATCAGGCCATCGAACTGATCCGCGGCTGCCATGGCCTCAACCTCGTCGGCGCAGACCTCGTGGAGGTGTCGCCACCGTTCGACACCACCGGAACCACCGCAATCACCGCCGCCAATCTGCTGTTCGAAATGCTCTGCGTCCTGCCCGGCGTTAAGTACCGCGCGCCATCCAAATAGTTTGGACAGGATCGAAGAATCGTTTGGAACGGGGTGATGTACGCGATGGCAACGCTGTGGTGCCTATTGTTTCGGCACTCGTGAAAAGGTGTCTAAAAAGCAACGACCGCCTTGGGAGAATGAGATGTTTCTTAGCGGGCGCCTGCCCCCGACCATAGCCTTGCTGCTCCTGGCACCTTCTGCCTTCGTTACGGCGAGCGCTGCAGAAGTCCGGGCTCCATCCAGCGTCGCTTCCGCCGGCAAGCTTGTCTTCTGCACCGAACTCGCTTCCCCGCCCTGGGATATGCTGGACCCCGCCAGCCAGCAACCGGCGGGTTTTGATATCGACATCGCGGCGGCCCTGGCGACCGAGATGGGCGTCACCTCCGAGCACAAGAACATCACCTTTGATGGACTTATTCCCGCATTGCAGGCCAGTCAGTGTGATGCCGTGATCTCGTGCATGTACGACAAGCCCGAGCGCCGGGAAATCGTCGACTTCGTCAACTATGCGATCACCGGCACATCCCCCATCCTTCGCGCGGACAGCACGCTCAAGATTTCGTCGCTCGAAGACTTTTCGGGAAAGAAGGTCAGCGTGGGTATCGGGTCGACCGGCGAGAACCTGCTGGCGGAGGCAAACGCTTCGCTCGCCGCGAAGGGGAAACCTCCGATCGAGGTCGTGGTCCTGCAGACCAGCAATGAAGCGTTTCAGCAGCTGATGGCCGGTTTGGTCGAAGCCTACATGGGCGCCACCGACCAGGCCGCGTACTTCAACAACGTGACCCCAAACTCCGTAAAGCTCGGCGGCGAGGCGCTGAACAGCTACAATGTCGGGATCGCCACGCTGAAGGCGAATGCCGCACTGCATGATGCGATGGCCCAGGCCTTCGAGAACATCAAAGCCAACGGCACTTATAAAGAGATACTCGACAAGTGGTCCTTCCAGGATCTGTCCATCTGACGGCGTTGGCGGCAGGGCCACGCCCCTGCCGCTGGCAATCGCGGCGACCAAGGTGCGCCCCCGCTCGGCCCTCTTCATCGACCATCCGCCGAATTACTTCTTCGTGCCGGCGCGTGTGCGATCCATATCCATCAACAGGGTCATGGCGCGTTCGGAATAGCTGAGCGCCGCTATGAGTGCTGTTCTGGCCGCTTGAGCGTCGTTTCTCTTCACGGCCTGTAGGATTTCCACGAGATGGTCGTGAATCTTGGCCACAAAGATCGGGGCCTCGAAAACCGCATTGGCGGGCGGCGCAACGTTGACCCAGGCATACTCGATCATCTCAATGAGGGCGCTTGAGCCGCTGTGCCGATAGATGTCCATCAGGATCGAATTGAAGCTTTGAGCGTAGCCGGAAACGCTCCCCGCCTCGATCGCTGAACGGATATGGTCGGCTCGTTCGATCAGTTCATCCAGGTGATCACTGCCAATGCGGGCTGTTGCTTTTTCGAGCGCCAGGGCCTCCAGGGCAACGCTTACTTCGAAAAATTCCGAGAAGCGCTGCTGCGAGATCGTCGGAACGCGCGCAGAGCGGTTTTCCTCGACATCGAGTGCGCCTTCATCTCCAAGGCGCTTCAACGCCATTCGCACCGGCATCGGGCTGACCCCGAACTCGGCCGCCAAAGCCCTGATTTTCAAGGAATGACCAGCTGGCCAGCGGCATTCCATCAGGTCTCTTCTGATGGTTTTGTACACCCGGTCCGCGATCGTATCCTTTTCGCTGGCGGCGTTCGCGGAGAATGCGATCGCTGGCGCACGGACAGGTTCGTTACCGATTTTGGCCCCCATCTGTTTGGTCATGGTCAACTCTGTTCTGAACTACTTCTGACCGCAGGTCTTGCCGTATCGGCCTTTGTCTGGCGCTGCGGTTCGCAATTTCACGGCATCGTGGCGTCAAACAAGGCGGCTGCCAAATCGCTCCGATGCATAGAGCCGACAATCGCCTGGTTCTTGTCAAAGAAACCGATGAGCTGCGCTCCTGCGCCAAACGCCTGCGAGGCTTCCTTGAGCGTTGCGGCGACCGACAGGCGAGCATCCACCTGGTCCACGGCACCTGGCTTCATGAAACGCGCCGCCCGCACGATCCGGCTGCGGTCCACGTCGGCGGTAAAGGCCCGCACATAATCATCGGCTGGCGAGAAGACGAGGTCTTCAGCCGTGCCGCATTGCACCAGCCGTCCATTGCGCAAAATGGCAATTCTGTCGCCGATACGCGCCGCTTCGTCAAAATCATGGGTGACGAAGACAACGGTCTTGGCAAGCGATGACTTGAGGCGAATGACCTCGTCCTGCATCTCTTTGCGAATGAGCGGATCGAGAGCCGAGAACGGCTCATCCAGCAGCCAGAGGGAGGGGTTGCTGCTCAGACTCCGCGCAATGCCAACCCGCTGCTGTTGTCCACCGGAGAGCTCATGCGGATAGTGATCTTCCTTGCCCTGCAGGCCAACCAGTTCAATCATCTCCAGAGCAGTCTTGCGGCGTTCGCCCGAACTTGTGCGCTGTATCTCCAGAGGAAGTTCCACATTACCCAGGACTGTCCGGTTGGGCAGCAGGGCAAAATTCTGGAACACCATGCTCATGTGTCGCCGGCGGAGCGCCAGCAACTGCGACCTTTCCATCAACATGATGTTCTGACCGTCGAAGTAGATCTCGCCGCTGGTCGGTTCGATCAGGCGGGTCAGGCAGCGTAGCAGGGTCGATTTTCCGGAGCCGGAAAGACCCATGATCACCAGGGTTTCGCCCTTGTCCACGCCCAGCGTAATATCCGCGAGAGCCGCAAATAGACCGGCGGACGCCATGCCCTCCGCCGTTGTCCCGGCAGCGTCGCGCAGCTTTTTGGAGCCAGCGCCTGGGCCGAAGACCTTCAATACATTCCGGCATTCAACGAACATCTGCCTACTCCCTCAGCTCTTTGCAGAAACGAGCGATGCCTCGTTCAGCATGATCTGGTCCGATGATGTGTAGCCCCCGTCAACGACCACGGTCGCTCCGGTTACGAAACTGGCCTTCCTGGATGCGAGGAAGCAAATCACCTCAGCCACTTCCGCCGGGGTCCCATCTCGCCCGAGCGGCGTTACTGTCGCAGACGCCGACGATCCTTCGGTTGTCATATCTGTCGTGATCCAACCCGGCGCCACCGCATTCGCCCGGATGTTCCTCGCGCCCAGATTGCAGGCAAGGCTCTTGGTCAGGTTAATCAACGCGGCCTTGGAAGCGGCATAGGCCATGCTCGCATAGGACCCGATATAGCCGTCCGTCGAGGCCACAATGACGATCGAGCCACCTGCCACGATGTGTGACTGCAGCCGCACGGTCATACGGAGGACGGCGTTCAGGTTGGTCTCCAGCGTCCTGTCCCAGATCGACTCTTCGAAATTGGCGAACCGTTCGAATTCGATCATGCCCGCGTTGAAAACCAAAGCGGTGAACCGCACGCCGGCCAGCGCCGTTGCGAGGCGGTCGTGATCGTCGCGCGAAGATGCGTCATACTTGTGCAGGGTGACGGTCCGGCCGTGTCGCGCCGCCAATTCCTGCAAAGCCTCGGCTTCGTCAACTCTCGTCCGATAGGTCGCATGCACGTCGAACCCCTGCTCGAGCAAGAGTTCCGCAGTGGCCCGCCCGATGCCTCTGGACGCGCCAGTGACGAGGGCAATGGGTATACCTTCTAGAGCCAAGACCATGTCTCCTTATCTGGCTGCGGGCTTTGTGGCGCCTTAATCATCACGACGCTCGTTACGTGAGCATTTCAAGCACAAAAAAATCACACAATTGCGGATTGTCGCCAAGCTGTCCGGCATTCTGCAAGTCGTAGCGCCATTCTGAGATATTTTTGTGATTGACGTTGATACAGCTGGTGATACGGTCTTGGCAATAACAAACGCTCAGGAAGGGAACGAATATGGGACTGAACAGGACCTTGCGGACGCTCGCAGCGACCACGGCAATTGTCGGATCGTCCATGCTTTTCAGCGGCCTAGTCGTGGCGCAGGACGGACCGCGCTACCAGGACGTGGTGCGTATCCCCGTTTACAACGTGCCGGATTCCGACTTCATCGATTACACTTTCGGTCAGCTGCTGGAGAAGGCTGGCTACCGCGTCGAGTTCCTGAAGATCGACTATATCGCGCACTTCACCGCCCTCGAGTTCGGGGACATTGACGTCTCGCCGGCGGTCTGGGGCACCACCAAGGATCTCATCGACAAGTCGATCGAGTCCGGCGACGTCCAGAACGCTGGCAGCGCCGGCGTCGATACCCGCGAATCCTGGTGGTATCCCAACTATGTCGGCGAGCTGTGCCCGGGTCTGCCCGATTGGCACGCCCTCAAGGACCCCGCCTGCATTAGTGCCCTGGCAACCGCCGAGTCCGACGGCAAGATCAACTATCTCGGTGCCCCACCCGACTTTGGCACCTATGACGTCGAGCGGATCGCGGCGTTGGGATTGGACATTCATATCACCCTGCCCGGAACTGTAGGCGCCATGGTCGCCACCATGCAGGGCGCTATGCAGAAGAAGGAGCCGATCATCGGCTGGGGCATGACCCCGCATTGGCTCTATGGCTCGGGTGAAGGCCAGTTCGTGGAGTTTCCGCTCTTTGACGACAAGTGCCCGGCGGACCCAGCCTGGGGCGAAAATCCCGACGCGATCTGGGACTGTGCGCTTTCTGTTGGCCAGGTGGTCAAGCTCTACAACACCGACTTTGCCGAACGGGCGCCCGATGTCATCGATATCCTGAAGCAGTTCCAGGTTTCCACCGACGACGTTGCGACCGGCATTTCGCGGCAGGACCTGGACGGGGCCACGCCGGAACAGGCAGCCAAGGAATGGATCGACGCCAATGAGGGAACCTGGTCCAAATGGTTGCCCTAAACGAGCTGAGCTCTGGCGATTTTCGTCCTGCCGGTAGGCGGTGGATCGGCCACGGCACGCTGTTCGGCCTAGCAGGGCTTGCGATCTTGATCGTGAGCCTGCTCGGCCACGCCCTGCTGCCAGAAGCCTTCTACAACTGGCCGGCCAGCTCCAAGATACCGCTGCAGAGTGCCGCCGATGCCTGGCTCGACCAGTTGCTGAAGCAAACCGAAATCTTCGGCGAGCCGATGCGCAAGTGGACCCGGAGCTATAGTGAAATCCTGGGCGTGCCGATGCGCTTCGTCCAGAGCCTGCTGGCCTCCGGCTGGAGTATAGCGGACAACCAGACAGGCGCGGTCACCCGCATCCCTCCGGTGCCCTGGCTCGCCGTTTCCGTCGGCACCGCCTGCCTTGCCTGGCTGGTTGCGGGCCGTAGACTGGGGCTTTTCGCCCTCGCCACTTTTGCTTACTTCGCCGTTTTTGGACTGTGGAACGAGGCCATGCTGACCCTGGCCTCCGTTTCCGTCACGATTACGGTCGGCATGGCTGTCGGCATTGCCCTGGGCGTCGTCTTGTGGCGGTTCCCGGGCCTGCAGGTCGTGGCCAATCCGATCTTCGACGTCATGCAGACCATTCCGCCCTTCAGCTACCTCGTCCCGGTGCTCGTGCTGTTCGGTTTTGGCCCCGTCGCCGCTTT
>CBFGMY010000022.1:0-29704 GCA_965650055.1 uncultured Devosia sp. | reverse complement strand
AGGATCAGCAGCGCCATGAACGGCGTCGTCTTCCAGATATCGACGATCAGCACCGCCTGCATGGCCGTTTCGGCCGTCGCGGTCCACGCCACCTTCTGGCTGAGCAGGCCCAGGCGCAGGCCCAGGTCATTGAGAATGCCGAACTGGTCGTTCAGCATCCAGCTCCACATCTTGGCCGAGACGATGGTCGGGATCGCCCAGGGGATCAGGATGGCGGCGCGCACGATGCCGCGGCCTCGGAACTCGGCGTTGAGCACCAGGGCCACGAGCATGCCGAGCACGGCCTCGAGGCTCACCGAGACGACCGCGAAACGCAGCGTGTTCCACACCGCATTCCACCAGGCGGGGTCCGCCAGCAGACCACGGTAGCGAACGGCGCCGCTATCGAGCACCTGCACACGGAGATAGTTGCCGAAGCCGATCCACTCGGCCCCGTTGAGATCGTTCAGCGACGCATCGGTGAACGAGAAATAGATCGAGCGGAGGAGTGGCCAGCCGGCAACGACGGCCAGCGCTATGAGCATCGGCAGCAGGAACCATCGGGCGGCGCGGACGCGCTGCTGCATCAGTTCCGATTTGATCTTGGCGCCAGTCGCTCCGACGGGAGCAGCCATCACATCTGTGGCCATTTTGGCCTCCTCCCCGTTTTATCCATCATTACGCAAAGCGGGCGGCGGGGCTAGCCGCCGCCCGCTCTGGATTGGGCGCTGGGAGGACTTACCAGGCGTCGCCCTTCAGATCGGTCAGGTCGGCCTCGAGGCCTTCCAGGTTCTCGGCGGCAGTGCCGTTACCCGACAGCGTGTTGTGCACGGCGCTCCAGAACAGCGAAGACACTTCGTTGTACTTGATCTTGGTCGGAGCGGACGGACGCGGCACGGCCTGTTCAAAGATGGCCTTCCAGTTGGCCATGAAGGGCGATGCCGCCAGCACGTCGGCATCTTCATAGAGCGACGGGATGGTGGGCAGGTTGGACTGGTTGATCGCGCGTTCCTTCTGCACGTCCGTCGAGCTCAGGAACAGAGCGAGCTTGATCGCCTCTTCCGGATCGGGGGAGTACTTGGAAACCGCAACGTTCCAGCCGCCCAGCGTTGCCGCCGAGCCAGCGCCTTCGCCGTCACCGGCGGGGAGCGGAGCCACGTCGAACTTGCCCTTGACGGCAGAGTCATCGCCATTGCCCAGCGCGTAGGCATAGGGCCAGTTGCGCATGAACACCGAGTTGCCCAGCTGCCAGACGCCACGGCTCTCTTCTTCCTGGTAAGCCAGGTTGCCTTCCGGCGAGATCGTGCCGATCCAGGTTGCAGCGCGATCGATAGCGGCAGCAGCCTGCGGGTTGTTGATCGAAATCGTGCCATCAGCTTCCACGATCTGGCCGCCGCCGTTCGACTTCACCCATTCCAGGGCATCGCAGGTCAGGCCTTCATAGGCATTGCCCTGGAACACGAAGCCGTACATTTCCGCATTACCGGCTGCACGTTCCGCATCCATGATTTCCTTGGCAGTGGCAGCCATTTCGTCCCAGGTCGTCGGAACGGGCTTGCTGTACTTCTCGAGCAGGTCCTTGCGGTAGAACAGGGCCGGAGCATCGGTGAAGGCCGGCAGGGCCACGAGCTTGCCGTCAACGGTCTGCGACTCGATGATCGAGGGGAAGTGGTTGCCCACGACATCCTTGGCGGCATCGGTCAGGTCGAGGAACTGGTCAGCCAGCTGGGGAGCCCAGATCACGTCCGTCTGGTAAACGTCGATATCGGTATTGCCGGCAGCGAGCCACAGCTTGTACTGGCCAAACTGGTCGGAGGTCGACGACGGCATCGGCACCACGGTCACCGTGTTGCCGGTCTCGGCTTCGAACTTGTCGAGCTGGCTGCGCAGGAATGCGAGGCCATTGCCGGTGTCACCCGAAACGATCGACAGCTCAGCGGCCTGGGCCGCACCGGCCACCAGCGTCACGCTCGTCAACAGACCGACGAGCAACTTGTTGATTTTCATTAGATTTCCTCCCGAATGAACCAACTGTCAGGGAGGCACACCAATCCGGCCCTGCGCATCTTGGCGCCGGCCCGATCAATTCTCCTCCCTACAAAAGCGCTCCGTTTCGGCGGCTGTTCCGCCTACATTTCCAAAGCGCTTTGAACGAAAAAGAACCAGAGCGCCGAATTTCTGTCAAGCACTCACGCGCCGAAATTTTAATGAATCTTCGATCAACGAACATTTTTTCGTTTATTGTCAGAAGTTTATTTTGATCAGCGGAACCCATTGGTAAATGCCGCGGCCATTTTGCCTGATGTACGCACCTCAGCTGGATGGGTCACAATTTGGGCTCTTGCATCAAAATTTGAAATCGCTTTGAATGATCAATGGAGGAGGAAGCAGGAACCGCTGTTCAAGGCGGCCTGCCTGCCCTAAAGGCAAGGTAACCGGGTGCGCGCCATCGATGGCGCCGATGGTCATGCCGCGCCGTGGGGGCCAGTTGCAGTAATGAGACTGAAGGATCTGGCCGAGCATCTCGGCCTGTCGCAAACCACGGTCAGTCGCGCTCTCAATGGCTATCCTGAAGTCAATGAGGCCACGCGCCTGCGCGTCGCCGAAACCGCGGCCCGCCTGGGCTATCGTCCCAATGCCAGCGCCCTGCGCCTGGCCACCGGCCGCTCGGGCGCCGTCGGCCTGGTATTGCGCGGCGCTGGAGAACTGGGCCCGCACATGAGCGAGTTCATGGCCGGCATGAGCGGGCGCATGGGCAGCGAAGAGATTGATATTCTTCTCATCACCGTGGACAGTTTCCAGGATGAAATGAGCGCCTATCGCCGGCTCGCCGCCAGCCAGAAGGTGGACGGCATCGTGCTGCAGTCACCCTCGCTCAACGACGCCCGGGCCGAACTGCTGCTCGAGCTGAAGATCCCCTTCGTGCTGCATGGTCGCACCAATATCGGCAAGCCGGTTGCCTGGATGGACATCGACAATACCGGTGCCGTCGAGCGCGCCACCAGCCATCTGCTCGATCTCGGCCATCGCCGCATCGCCCTGCTCAACGGCGTCAAGGGCCGCACCTTTGCCGAGCATCGCGAGATCGGTTACCTCGCCGCCCTCTCGGCCCGGGGCGTTCCGTTCGACGCGGCGCTGATGAGCAATGCGATATTCACCGATGAAGTCGCGTTTCGCCTCGCTCAGGCCATGCTGGAACTGCGCCCCCGCCCCACCGCTTTCCTCGCTGGCTCGATGATGACCGCCCTGGGCGTCTTCCGCGCCATCCGCCAGGCGGGGCTCGTGCTGGGCAAGGATGTCTCCATGATCGCCCATGACGACGTCTTCCCCTATCTCAACGCCGACAACATGTACCCATCCATGTCGACCACCCGCTCCTCCATCCGCCAGGCCGGTGCCCGCATTGCCGAACTGCTGCTGCAGGTCCTCGGCGGCAAGGCGGTGGAAGATATCCATGAGTTGTGGCCGGTGGAGCTGGTCCTCCGCGAAAGCTCAGGCCCGCTGCTGCAATAAGCGCTACTGACTCCGGCGCCCGTCCCGGTTAGCTTCCCCTTATGTCCATCATCGAGCGCAGTTTCGGGCGTCGCGCCTTTGGCGATAACGCGGCGGGTTACCACGCCGCCCGCCCCGCCTATCGCGATGAAGTCTGGTCGGCCCTGCGACAGCGTGCTGGGCTTCGCCCGGGCATCGATATCCTCGAAATCGGCGCCGGCACCGGCATGGCAACTGCGCAATTGCTCGAGCACGAGCCTGCCGGCTTGCTGGCAATCGAACCCGACCCACGGCTTGCCGGCTTTTTGCGCGAAACCCTGTCCGATCCGCGGCTACAGGTTCTGATCGAACCCTTCGAGTACGCCACGCTGCCGGCTGCCGGGTTCGACCTGGCGGTCAGCGCGACCGCGTTCCACTGGCTGGACGCCGTACCGGCCCTCCGCCGCCTGGCGGATATGCTGCGGCCCGGCGGGCATGTCGCGCTGTGGTGGCATGTCTTTGGCGACCACATTCGCCCCGACCCATTCCACCTGGCCACCGCCCACCTGTTTGCCGGCCATCAAACGAGCCGCTCGAACATTCCCGACCGTCCCCCGCATGCGCTCGATCGCCGGGCACGCCTCGCCGATTTCGCTGCCGCGGGCTTCCTCGCAGACCCGCCGGAAACCACGGACTGGGAGCTGATCCTGGACCCAGCCGGAATGCGCGCCCTCTACAGCACCTATTCCAACGTCACGGCCTTGCCCGACGACGAACGTGAGACCTTGCTCGACGCACTCACCGCCATCGCGACCGAACGATTTGGTGGCCGCGTCGTGCGCAACATGACGACGGCGATCTACACCGCCCGCCGGCCGGATTGACCTAGCCCACCCGCAGGACGTGGTTGTCGAACAGGAAGTCGAACCGTCGCGGCTCGCGCCCGGCCCCGGCCATGCCCACCATCTCGCCTTCGCCGCTCGTCGCCACGAACCCGCCGCCATCGGCCGCCAGGCCGCAGCCATTGCGCAGCGTTTCCACCAGCACCGGGCGCTTGCCCTCGACATCGATCGCCACCAGCAGGTCGCCTTCGGGCGAGGAAACCGCGACGGTGCCCCCATCGGCCGACATGGCCACCGAGCCCACATAATTGCGCAAGTCGGCCAGCGTGCCCGGCGGGAGTTCGACCAGGTTGATCTCGCCGTCCATGGTCGCATAGCCCACCAGTTGCGGCTTGTCCGCCGGGGCGCCCTTGTACTGGCAGCCAAACCACACCCGCCCGCGTCCATCGATGGCCATATGACGGATCGAAAGCTGGTGCAGGCCCGCATCGAGCCGCAACTGCCCCACCAACCGGCCGTCCCGCCGGTCGATGAACACCACAGAAGGGTCCATCGTCTCGAGGTTAAGCTCGGTCCGCCCGAAATCGGGGTGGGTTTCGATCCCGCCATTGGCGACCACGAACGTGACGCCATCGGGCATCAGCAGCATTTCATGCGGGCCGGTGCCAAACGTCGGGAATTCCCCGATCCGCCGGTAGCCATCCGTCGCGTCATAGATGCCGACAACGCCTTGTGCTGCCTCGAAGTCGCTCTCGGTGGCGTAGAGCAGCCGACCATCGGGCGAGAACACACCGTGCCCGTAGAAGTGCCGCCCTTCGATACTGGTCAGCGTCACCGGCGCTTCGCGGCCAAAGGGGTCGAACACCAGCGCAAACGTCCCCGGTTGCCGCGCGAACACCACGCCGCGCCCCGCTTCCCGGCTGATGGTGATGTCGTGCCCGCGGTCGGGCAGGTCGATCGTGGCGATGAGATCGCCGCGCTCTCCCAGCAGCACCGCGCCATAGCCGCCACCGGCCGTCTGCACTGAACTGGCAAAGACCAGCTCGTTGCGCTCCAGCGCATGAACCTGCCGCGGCAGCAGACCGGCGGCAAAGCCCGCTCCGGCCGCCTTGAGGAAGGCTCGCCTCTGCCACATGGTCAGTCCCCGTCCAGCGAGGAAAAGCCCACCGACAGCTCCAGCGCCGCCGACAGCTGCTCGCCGATCATCGCCTGCAGCGATTGCGTGACGATGATCAGGTAGTCGAGCGCATGGGCCTGCTTCTCATCTGCCACCGCCTGCTCCAGCGGCAGCGTCACCAGCCCGATCGCCCGATGGGCATTGCGGAATTCGAAGGCGATGGAATTATCCAGTCCGGCGTCGTCGGGCCCGACGGCCCGCGCCATGTCCGACCCGGCCACCAGCGCCTCCATGCCCTCGATATCGGCCTCGATCATCGCCATGGTGAGGCCAGCGCGCCAGAACAGCGCCTGCTTGGGCTTGGCCGCCGCATCGCCCTGCGCGACGAACGGATTGATCCTGGTATCGCGCAGCCCCTCGATGCCATGGGCCACCAGGCCCACCAGTGCTTCAAGCGCCTCGGTCTCGGTGCGATAGTCGGTATTTTCAGGGACCGGCCGCGTCAGGTGCGAGGCCACCCCGTCATAGCGGTACCAGCCCATCGCCACCTGGTCGGCAATACCGCTGATATTGGCGGCGATCGCCTGTCCATAGCGGCAGCGGAAGGCGGCGTCGGATCCCGCGAGTCCCTCGGCATCGGTGCCGAACAGCACATATTCCAGCGCCCCGAACCCCTGCACCGCCACGCTTTTCTGGCGCAGCCCGGTCACGTCGCCGGCGCTGGTATCCGCTTCGGCGATGATGGCCTGTACCTGCCGCAGCCCGATGCCGCGCCGGTCTGGCCAGAACAGCAGCCGATCGGCGCGATTGTCCTCCATCAGCGGCCCGATCCGCAGAAATTCGATCCGACCATAAGCCTGTGCCGCAAGGCCAAACTGCTGCCGGGCAATGGCCAGCGCGCCTTCCGACGGCACCGCGCAGAGCCCGCCCATGGCGCTTTCCAGCCCGCTGGCCCGTGTCTTGAACGCGGCTACGCCGGGGCGGATCACCTCATTCACCGCCGCATCCAGCACCTGCGTCGGCGTAACAGTCTGCGCCAGCGCCGGCCCGGCGCAGAACAGCATCAGAGCGGCGAGCAGCAGGCGCATCACAGCGATTCCAGAAAGGCGATGACATCATCGCGCGTGGCTTGAGACATCTGCGCGAAGGCGTCGCGCGCCGCCTGCGCCTCTCCCCCATGCCACAGAATGGCCTCGACGAGATTGCGGGCGCGCCCATCATGGAGGAAAAACGTGTGCCCCGATACGGTCTCGGTGAGCCCGATGCCCCAGAGCGGCGTGGTCCGCCATTCCTGACCATCCGCCTGCCCCTCCGGCCGGTTATCGGCAAGGCCCGCGCCCATGTCATGCAGCAGGAAATCCGAATATGGCCAGATCAGCTGGAACCGGTGCGCCGGATTTTCAGCATCGCGGCTGGTGACGAATTTCGGCGCATGGCAACTGGCGCAACCGGCGCCGTAAAATGCCGCCTTGCCGCGCAACACCGCCGCGTCCCCCACGTCGCGCCGCTCCGGCACGCCCAGCGTCTGCGCGTAGAATGTCACGAGGTCGAGCACCGGGTCGGGTGCTTCACTCGGCCCCAGCCGCTCCTGCACCCCGGTTGGCATGGCGAGGCACTCGGTCTGCCGCTCGGTGCAGTCGCCATGTGGCAGGTCCACCAGCGGCGTCGCGATGCCGATATCGCCGGCAAAGGCCCCCGCCGACTGGCTGCGGATGCTGGCCATCCCCGCCTTCCAGCCGAACCGGCCGAGCATGACGCTCTGGCTCACCGGCTCGATGGTCCAGTTCGGCCGGCCCGAAATGCCGTCGCCATCCAGATCCTCCGGGTCGGCCAGGGCCAGGATATCCTCGGCCGGAACCTGCTCCACCAGTCCCAGGCCGATCATCGGATTGGCCAGCCGCGGCGATAGCCTGACATCGTCTGCCAGGGGGCCGTAAGCCAGGTCCGCCACCGAATAATGCGGCTCGCGCAACGTCACTTCGGTGCCATCGCCCAGCGTTACCGGCAGGTCGACATAGTCGATCACCATCCGCCCCTCGGCCTTGAGGCCCGGCACGGCAAAATCCTGCAGCTGCGTGCCATAGGTCGGGTCACCCACCTCGCCGGCAATCACCCCGTCCATGGCCAATCGCTTGTCGTCCGCGCCAGGGGGCACCGACAGCCGCAGGAACATCGACACATTCTCGGCCTGCCCCTCGAAGGGCGGATGGCCGCGCCCGTCCTTGACATGGCAGCTCTGGCAGCCGCGCGCGTTGAACAGCGGCCCCAGCCCGTCCGACGCCTGGGTCGAGCTCGGCGACGAGACCCAGATCTTGCGGAACAGTGCATTGCCCAGCTTGAACTGTTCTTCCTGCTCGAAGCTGAGATTGTCGAGGAAGTGGCTGAACGAATCCGCATTGGGGTCGAATGTCGTCGTCCCCGCTCCGGCGGGTTTACTCTCGAAATTCTCCGGCTTGGAGAAATCGGTCGTGGGCGCCGTCACCGCCGCAACGCGCGCCAGGTCCTCCGGCGTCAGGTCACCCCGCACCCCATGGTCCTGCGCAAAAGCGAGTCCTCCCGCGAGCAGGGTGGCAAGGGCAATGGTGAGCTGAGTTTTCATGGAATAATCTTAAGTCGATCTGCTCTGCCGGATTGGCGCCGAACATCTCTATCCACGGCGTCATTGCCGCGAAAGCGGGAATCCCCTTCGTCATCCTCAAAGTGACAGGGAGATACCCGCTTTCGCGGGAATGACGCCGTGCTTAGTCGCCGCCGAGGCCTTACTGGAACACGGCGTCCGGATTGCTCAGGCTGTCGCTGTTTTCGATCGTCACCGCGTCTTCGAGCTCGAGCAATGCCACGGCCCGTTCGATGCCGCGCGTCTGCGCGATCAGCCCGTCGATCGCTGCCTGCACAACCGCATTGCCTTCTGCATTGCCTTCGCCGATCTGCTGGTCATAGGCCTCGCCGCCAATGGCGCGGTCGGCCATCACATTCATCTTGGCGATCGTGTCGTCGAGCAACGCCTTGATCTCGGTGTCGAGCGTCGCATCCTTGCTGGCAATCACGTCCGACAGCGACGGTCCTTCCACCACCGAACCATCGGTCCGCGTGTACTTGCCAAGATAGACATTCTGCACGCCGATGGCGTCGTTGAGATGGGACACATGCGTATTGTCGGAGAAGCAGTCGTGCTCCTCTTCCGGATCGTGCAGCAGCAGCCCCAGCTTCATGCGCTCACCGGCCACTTCGCCAAAGCTCAGCGAACCCATGCCGGTCAGGATTGCCGAAATCCCCAGATCCGGTAGCGCCGCGCGGGCGGCGCCATCGGCGGTCCAGTTGGCAACCATTTCCTCGAGATCGCTGACCAGCAGCGTCGATGCGGCCTTGAGATAGGCGGCGCGGCGATCGGCATGCTCGGCGGTCGAATAGTCGGTGAACGGCCGCGCGCCGGCGCCAGGTCCGGTCCCGTTCAGATCCTGCCCCCACAGCAGGAACTCGATGGCATGGTAGCCCGTCGCCACATTGGATTCGACGCCGGCAGCTTCCTGCAGACTGTCCTGCAGCAGCGCCGGCGTGATCTCGGTAGCGTCCAGTTCGACCCCGTCGATGGTGATCTTCGGGTTGGCGATGACATTGGCGACGTAGAGCGCATTGCTGTCGCTCTCGCTGCCATAGCTGGCATCGACATAGTCGATCAGGCCCTCGTCGAGCGGCCAGGCATTCACCCGTCCTTCCCACTCGTCGACGATTGGGCTGCCAAAACGGAAGGCCTCGGTCTGCTGGTAGGGAATGCGCGCGGCCTTCCAGGCATCCTTGGCCGCCTGCAGCGTAGCCTCGCTCGGATTGGCGATCAGTGCATCGACGGCGACGTCAAGCGCCTTGGCCGTTGCCAGCGCATCCTCGTAACCGGCCAGCGCCAGGTCGGCATAGGCCGCCAGCACATCGGCATCAGCAGGGGCCTGCGCGAAGACGGCTGTCGGCGCTACGGACAGGGTAAGAGCAAGAGCGAATCCGCGCATGACGCGCTTGACCGAGATCATCAACGATCCTCCAGATAGTTTTGCCAAGTGGACTACGCCGGTCACCTTCAGAAAGCAATGAAATTTCAATAGTTTAGAAGAAGTCTAAAGTACTGGTACCACCCGATTTCCCTAAAACGGCGAAGATGCCAATCCCTTCCGGCGCTTGTCTTTTTCCACCGTCTTCGAAAATTTTTGACCATCTGGACGAAACTGTCACAAACGGGCACTGTCACAATTGCAGCTGGGAGGCTCGGGCTTGGACGGGGATTTCACGCAAACGGTTGAATAGCGGGCGTCATCGGCCGCCGGGCGGCTGTCATGTACGCTTCCTGATGCCGTCATCGCGCTGTCATACCACCACACTACTGGCCTCCTGAGTTCGCCGGATCGTCCCCCAACGGGCGATCACGAACGACCTTCAGGGAGACTGACATGTCCATCAAGAAGACCCTCGGCGCATCCGTCTCGATGCTCGCCATCCTCGCCGTTTCTGCACCCGCTTTCGCCCAGACCGATATTGACGCGCTCTACGAAGCCGCCAAGACCGAAGGCCAGCTCACCACGATCGCCCTGCCCCACTCCTGGTGCGGCTATGGCGCCGTGATCGACGGCTTCAAGGCCAAGTATCCGGGCATCACCGTCAACGAGCTCAACCCCGATGCCGGCTCGGCCGACGAAATCGAAGCCGTCAAGGCCAACAAGGGCAATACCGGCCCGCAGGCTCCCGACGTGATCGACGTCGGCCTCAGCTTCGGCCCCTCGGCCAAGGCCGATGGCCTGATCCAGCCGTACAAGGTCGCGACCTGGGACTCCATCCCGGCCGAAGCCAAGGACGAAGAAGGCTACTGGTACGGCGACTACTACGGCGTGATGGCCATGCTGGTGAACAAGGATCTCGTATCCACCGTTCCCGCCGACTGGGCTGACCTGCTGAAGCCGGAATACAGCGCCAGCGTCGGCCTCGCCGGCGATCCGCGCGCCTCCAACCAGGCCATCCAGGCCGTCTATGGCGCTGGCCTCTCCTCGACCGGTGCCGATGCAGGTGCCGCCGATGCCGGCCTCAAGTTCTTCGCCGACCTCAATGCTGCCGGCAACTTCGTCCCGGTCATCGGCAAGGCCGCTTCGGTCGCCCAGGGCACGACCCCGATCCTGCTCGCCTGGGACTATAACCTGCTCGCCTTCCGCGACGGCTTTGCCGGCAACCCGGAAACCGAGATCGTCGTCCCGGCCACCGGCGTCGTTGCCGGCGTCTACATCCAGGCCATCTCGGCCTACGCGCCCCATCCGAACGCTGCCAAGCTCTGGATGGAATACCTCTACTCCGACGAAGGTCAGCTGGGCTGGCTGAAGGGCTATTGCCACCCGATCCGCTTCAACGATCTGGCTGCCAACGGCAAGATCCCGCAGGAACTGCTCGACGCGCTCCCGCCGGCCGCTGCCTATGAAGCTGCCGTGTTCCCGAGCATCGACCAGCAGAATGCGGCCAAGGCCACGATCACCGGCCAGTGGGACGCCGTCGTCGGCGCCAACGTCGAGTAACGTCTTCGCATGACTAAGCCAGCCACGACCGCTTCAACAGACCTCATTCTGAGCCTGTCGAAGAACGAGGTCGTGGCTGGATATTCGGCCTTTCTGCCACGACGTCGTGGTTCGACAGGCTCACCATGAGGTCTACTGGGGCGCCTCGATGACCGACGTAACCGCATCACCACCCGCCCGCCGCCGCCTCTCCCTGGAGTGGCTGGGCGTGGCGCCCTTCATCATCTTCGCGGTGATGTTCCTCATCCTGCCTACGCTCTACCTCATCGGCGCCGCCTTTGTCGGCCGCGAGGGACAGCTGACCTTCGACAATATCACCGGCCTTTTCACCGATCAGATCATGGCCGCCTATCTGATCTCGATCCGCATTTCCGGCGCCTCCGCCATCCTGGGCGCCCTTATCGGCCTTGCCATCGCCCTCGCCCTCATCCGTGGCAGACTGCCGGCGGGCCTGCGCTCCGCCGTCATGACCTTTTCCGGCGTCGCCTCCAATTTCGCCGGCGTACCGCTGGCCTTCGCCTTCATTGCCACGCTGGGTCGCCTTGGCCTCGTCACCATCGTCCTCAAGACGGTCTTCGGCCTTGACCTCTACAAGTCCGGTTTCAACCTGCTGAGCTTCTGGGGCCTGACGCTCACCTACCTCTATTTCCAGATCCCGCTGATGATCCTGATCATCGCGCCGGCCATCGACGGGCTGAAGAAGGAGTGGAGCGAGGCCGCACAAATCCTGGGCGCCAGCCCGTGGCAGTTCTGGCGCTATGTCGGCATGCCGATCCTGTGGCCCAGCTTCCTGGGCACGCTGAGCCTGCTGTTCGCCAATGCGTTCGGCGCCATCGCCACCGCTTACGCGCTCACCGGGTCCTCGCTCAATATCGTCCCCATCCTGCTCTACGCGCAGATACGCGGCGATGCCCTGCAAAATCCCGGCCTCGGCGCCGCCCTGGCGCTTGGCATGATCCTGATCACTGCCTGTGCCAACATCATCTATCTCGTCATTTCCGCACGCGCCGAGAGGTGGATGAAATGAAGCAATCGCGCTTCTGGGCCTGGCTCGTCTTCCTTGTCGGCCTCGCCTATTTTCTGGTCCCGCTGATCGCCACCTTCGAGTTCTCGCTCAAGATGCGCCGCGGCTACTACAGTTTCGACAGCTATGCGTCGGTCTTCTCGGACCCCAACTTCCAGCGCACCTTCAGCTACTCCGCCGTCATCGGCATCTTCGCCATCATCGTGGGCATCCTGGTCGTCGTCCCCGCGGTCTACTTCGTCCGCCTGCGCCTGCCCAAGCTGCGCCCCTTCGTCGAATTCGTCACCCTGCTACCGCTGATCATCCCGGCCATCATTCTGGTCTATGGCTATATCCGGCTCTACAACTCGTCCTCGATCATCCCGTTCACCGGCAGCGCCATCGGCACCGACATCCTGCTGATCTGCGGCTATGTCACGCTTGCGCTGCCCTACATGTATCGGGCCGTCGATACCGGCATGCGCACCATCGACGTGCAGACCCTGACCGAGGCGGCCCAGATCGCCGGCGCCAATACCGCGCAGATCATCGCCCGCATCATCCTGCCCAATATCCTGGTGGCGGTGCTTTCGGGCGCCTTCCTCACCTTCGCCATCGTCATTGGCGAGTTCACCATTGCCAGCCTGCTCAACCGGCCCGCCTTCGGCCCGTATCTTCAGAATATCGGCGCCAACCGCGCCTATGAGCCGGCGGCTCTGGCCGTCATTTCCTTCATCATCACCTGGGGTGCCATGGGCATGATCAACGTGCTTGGCCGCTTCGCCCCCCGCACCTCCGCCAGAACTGACTGAGCCCCTGACCCATGGCAGCCTTTCTCAACGTCCAGAACCTTACCAAGACTTTCGGCACCACCACGGTGGTGAAGGACGTCAGCTTCGCCTTCGACAAGGGTGAGTTCATCTCGCTGCTCGGCCCCTCGGGCTGCGGCAAGACCACCATCCTGCGCATGATTGCCGGCTTCGAGAACCCGACCTCGGGCTCCATCAAGGTCGACGGCCAGGACATTACCAGCTTCAAGCCCAATCAGCGCCAGCTCGGCATGGTGTTCCAGGCCTATGCGCTGTTCCCCAATCTCAATGTCGGCGACAATATCGGCTTCGGCCTCAAGATCGCCGGCATGGGGGCCGAGGAACGCCGCGCCCGCGTCGAGGAGATGCTCAAGCTCATCGGCCTGCCCGGCTACGAGAAGCGCTACCCCTACGAAATGAGTGGCGGCCAGCAGCAGCGCGTTGCCCTCGCCCGCGCCATCGCCCCGCGTCCGCGCATGCTGCTGCTCGACGAGCCGCTCTCGGCACTCGACGCCAAGATCCGCGTCTCCCTGCGCGAGGAAATCCGCGCCATCCAGCTCGACCTGGGCATCACCACCGTCTTCGTCACCCACGATCAGGAAGAAGCGCTTTCGATCTCGGATCGCATCGTGGTGATGCATGCGGGCAATATCGAGCAGCTCGGCGCCCCGCACGAAATCTACAACAAGCCCGCCACCCGCTTCGTCGCCACCTTCGTCGGCCACCTCAACACCATCGAGGCGACGATCGTCGATCCGGCCACTGGCCGCGTTGATATCGATGGCCAGACCGCCAACGTGCCCACCCTGCCCGCAACGGCGGCCCCCGGCGCACCCATCTCGCTCACCCTTCGTCCCGAAGTGCTGTCCGTCGGCGCGCGTGAGGGCAATGATATCACACTGTCGGGCACCATTGCCGACGTCACCTTCCTCGGCTCGGTGATCCGCCTTCGCGTCGCTCTGGGACGGAACATCCTGAGCCTCGACACGTTCAACGATCAGCGGACGGCCCCGCCCAGCCGCGGCGAACCCGTCACCGTCAGCCTGGCCGGCAAGGACCTGCTGGTGCTCTAGCGATACCCATGTCGGCCGCCCGGTTTCGCTGGGCGAACACCTCCCCTCTTGCGGGGGACGATGGGAGGGCGGTACGACTGGCCGGTATCGAAGGAGTCGACACCAGAATGGAATCCCCCTTCGTCTCGACCGACTGGCTGGCGGCCCACCTGAGCGACCCCAACCTGGTTGTGCTCGACGGCAGCTGGCACATGCCCAACGCGGCCCGCAACGCCCAGGCGGAATACCTCGCCGGCCACATTCCCGGCGCCGTATTCTTCGATATCGACGGCGTGGCCGATACCGGCACCAACCTGCCGCACATGCTGCCCGCCCCCAATGATTTCGCCCGCATGGTGGGCGCCCTGGGCATTTCGGAGACCATGACGACAGTCGTCTATGACGAACTCGGTCTTTTCTCGGCACCGCGCGTCTGGTGGACGTTCCGCACCATGGGCGCCACCGACGTCCGCATCCTCGCCGGCGGCGGCCCCAAATGGCGCGCCGAGCGCCGCGCCACCGAGATCGGTCTCGTCACCCGACCGCGCCAGACCTTTCACACCCATTTCGACCCGAGCCGCGTCGCCAGCTTCGAACTGGTCCGCGACCGCAGCCACGATGGCGCCGCCCAGATCGCCGATGCCCGCCCCGCCCCGCGCTTCCATGCCGAGGCGCCCGAGCCCCGTCCGGGCCTGCGCGGCGGCCACATTCCCAATAGTGCCAACCTGCCGGTGAGCCTGCTGACCGACAACGGACAGATGCGTCCGCCGGCCGAACTCGCCCAGCTGTTTGCCGATCGCGGTATCGACCTGGCCAAGCCCCTGATCACCTCCTGCGGGTCCGGCATCACCGCCGCGACCCTTGCCCTGGCGGCCGAACTGGCCGGCGCCGAAAAGGTCGCGGTCTATGACGGCTCCTGGGCCGAATGGGGCGCCCGCAAGGATGCCGAGGTCGAGACCTGAGCGCCGTCAGCGGGCCCCATCATGAGCAAGATCGAGATTCATCCCCCCAATCCTGCCTGGCCGGATGACTACCGGGCGCTCAGGGCGCGCCTTGCCCCGGTCGTGCCCGCGGGTTCGGTCGTCCATCACATCGGCTCCACCGCCGTTCCCGGCCTCGCCGCCAAGGATGTGATCGACGTCCAGGTCAGCGTCGACAGCCTCGGCCTGGTCGACGCCGCCGGCATCGTCGCGCTCGGCTTCATCCAGCGCATCATGACCGGCACCGGCGATCATTGTCCGCCGGGCATGGACCTGCCCGATGCCGACCTGACCAAGCTGTTCTTCAAGAGCACCGGCCGGGCCGCCCATATCCATGTCAGAGAGAAAGGCCGCTTCAACCAGCGCTATCCCCTGCTCTGCCGCGACTTCCTGCGCGCCCACCCGGTCGCCGCCCAGGCCTATGCCCAGGTCAAGCGCCAGCTGGCGCTACGCTTTCCCGACGATGTCGAGGCCTATTACGACATCAAGGACCCGGTCTTCGACATCATCATGGATGGCGCCGAGGAATGGGCGACCCGCATCGGCTGGACCCAACCACCAGGCGATTGAGGAAGCGTCCCCATGCGGCAGGATCAGGCGGATTGACGTCCAAGGGTATGCTTCCTAACGTCAGCCTTAGGAGCGAACTGGACCGATTGCCGACGGAGTTTCCTAAGGCAGCATACGTCCGATAAAGACGCAGTTGCAGGTATTCGTCCATGACGCCCACCACTTCGGCCATTCCCATCAGGCCTAATGAACTTAACGGGTTATGGGGCAGTCAGGGCGACGGCACTTTCGTTAACCCGATCGTTCCCGCCGACTTCTCCGATATCGACGCCATTCAGGTCGGTGCGGAGTATGTCGCGATCAGTTCCACGCTCCATGGGTCGCCGGGCATGGCGATTCTGCGCTCCGGTGACCTAGTCAATTGGCGCGTGGTTGGACATGCAATCGCGGACGTGTCCACATTGGATCCATTGCTGGGCGGGCAGGCGATGGCGCGGTATGGTCGCGGCGTGTGGGCCGGCGCGCTTCGGCAGCACGGCGGCCGTCTCTATGTCTTCTTCACGACCCCCGATACCGGGCTGTTCATGACCTCGTCGGCAACGGCGGAGGGGCCATGGGACGAGCCGCATTGCCTTTGGGGCGTGCCAGGTCACGACGATCCCTGCCCCTTCTGGGAGGAGGGCCAGTCTTGGTTGGTAATGACTCGTTTCGCGGGCGATCCTGACGATCCGCGGATGTACACGATCTTCCTGTACCGCATGTCATCCGACGGCCGGTCGATCGACCTCGAATCCGCCATTCCGATAGAACGGGGGCCCGGCGCGGAAGCGAGCAAGCTCTATCGGATAGGGGGCCTCTTCTATCTCTTCTTCAGCGAAGTGAAGGCAGAAGGCCGCGTAGCGATGTGCAAGCGCGCTGCGACCCTGCCGGAACTCGCGGAGGCGGAGAAGGCGCAACTGAACCACGTCGATCCCAGGCGCGACAAGGAGCCGAACCAGGGTGCCTTTCTTACCGACGGCGACGGGGACTGGTGGTTCCTGACGCACCAGGGCACCGGAGATTGGGAAGGTCGAGCGCTGTGCCTGTTGCCGGTCTCGTGGCGCGACAAATGGCCGATTATTGGCCAGCCTGGCCCCGACGGGATCGGCAACATGGTCTGGCGGTCCAGGGAACCCGCCAACGCCCTGGGCGCCCAACCTCCCGAGATGCCCGACGATTTCACGCACCCCACGCTGCGTCCCGAATGGGAGTGGAACCATGCCCCGCGTGCCGAAGCATGGAGTCTGTCGGCTCGACCCGGCTGGTTGCGCCTACGCTCGTCTCCGCCGGCGAGGCCGGACTTCACGGGCATCAGCAACGTCCTCAGCCAGCGGGCCTGGCGCACAGCACGCAACGAGGTCCGGGTGTGCCTCCAATACGACGGGATGGTTCAGGGGCAGCGCGCCGGATTGTGCCATGCGTCGCGCGAGTTCGCCTCTATCGAGGTCGAGACCTATCGGAGCGGCCAGCGCTTGATCGTTCGGACAGGCGAGGAACCGGCCGCGACACTCGCCTTGCCGTCCGACGGCAACAGGAAAATCTGGCTCTCATCGAGCTGGACTGATGCGGGAACCGCTAGCTTTGCTTACAGTGTCGATGGCCAGGCGTTTGCTCCAGCGGGCAGCGCCTTCCAGCTCAAATGGGGACACTATCGAGGTGATCGGGTTGGCCTGTTCACCTGCGGGGGCACGTCGGCAGGCGAAGGCTACGCGGATTTCGGTCGCTTCAGCTACGCGGTCGCCAGCCAGACCGGACAGCCTCAGCCGAGTGACTGAAAGAACCGGAACGGCAAGTTCGTGTTCTGACGATCGAGGGCAGAAATCGCCGCGGAACGACCCGAACCAGACCGACAAGAAATTCCCCGGCAACCCCAGCTAGGTTGGCCGAGACTAGGGGCCGCCGTGGTGAAATTGACGCGGGACGAGATTGAGGCCGAGCACCGTCGTCGCCGAGACTCCAGAGTAGGGCAGCCGATCCTACCTAGCGCACCTTGATCAGCAGGATCACCAATACCCAGATGCTGGCCACGTGGATGAGCAGGAAGCGCAGCAGCACCTGTGAGTTCGACCAGTTGAGATTTTTGCGCGCATGGTCGTGGAACGGAAAGCGAATCGAGCTGAGAACCCGCCAGCCGAACAGCCGCATCAGCGCAACCTTGACCAGCCCTGTCGCACCGTTGAACAGCAGCAGCGCACCGACGAAGAAGACCATGGCCGGATTACCGGTAGCCACCACGCACATGCCCACGAACAGACCAATCGGGCGTGACCCGGCATCCCCCATCAACGCCGCGCTGGGTGGTGCATTGTGCCACAGATAGCCAAGGATGGCGCCGCAGAACACCGCCGCCGCCAGCGCCCAGCTCACGGCGTCCGGATTGTAGGGGATCAGCAGATATCGCGCGTTGGCGACGTCACCGACGACGAAATAGAGGATGAAGCCCAGTACGCAAATGGTGAATGACGACAGCGTACCCGAGACACCGTCGACGCCGTCGTTACAATTGACCGCGTTAATGCACAACCACATCACTGGCGTATAGAGCAACACACCACCCCACCACGGCAGGGTCAGTTGCGCCGAGGTGAAAGGCAGCCATACATGGGCATTCTCACCATTCATCAGCACGATGCAGACGAAGAGTGATATCGCCAGGTCGGTAAGGCCCAGCGTCAGCTCACTCAGGCCACCAGGCTTCCTGTCGTCGAGATAACCCACACAGGAGGCGATCAGCATCGCGCCAAGGCAGAAATACAGCTGCGGATCGTATGGCAGGCAGATTAGCAGCACGCCTACCGTGATGAGCACGACGAAGAGCCCTACGCCCACTGGCTTGCCGACGCTCTCTTCGGCCTTGACGGCATGTGCGCGGCCCTTGTCGGTCGTCAGCACATGCCACACCCGCGGCAGCACCAGCAGCGACAGCATTGCCGACAGCAACGCGCCCACAGTCGCCAGCACCGGATAGAAGGCAAAAAGCCGCGCCGGTCCCCAATAGGGCGAGATGATTTCGGAGAGGAAAGTCAGCATCGCTCGCCAATCGGTAGGTGACAGCCGCCCCGACTGTAGCGAGTCGCAAAGGCCGAGTCAGGCTCGCCCCGACTGACACCGCCGGGACGTCAACAAGAAAGGCCGCCGGGTCTCCCCGGCGGCCTCGTCATTTCCAGAACGGCGGCTTAGGCCGAGCGGTTCTTGTTGTAGAGATCGAAGAACACGGCGGCCAGCAGCACCACGCCCTTGATCATCTGCTGCCAGTCGATGTTGACGCCCATGATCGACATGCCGTTGTTCATCACGCCCATGATGAAGGCGCCGATGACAGCACCGGCCACGGCACCCACGCCGCCCAGCGCCGAGGCGCCGCCGATGAACACGGCCGCGATCACGTCGAGTTCGAGACCCTGTCCTGCCTTGGGCGTCGCCGAGTTGAGGCGGGCCGCATAGATCATGCCGGCCAAA
Organism: uncultured Devosia sp.; assembly: GCA_965650055.1. Taxonomy (GTDB): domain Bacteria; phylum Pseudomonadota; class Alphaproteobacteria; order Rhizobiales; family Devosiaceae; genus Devosia. The sequence goes on along the minus strand of CBFGMY010000022.1, from coordinate 10,900 downwards.
GCCGCCAGCGCACCCATGATGGCGAAGACGTAGAAGGTCATCCGCTCGGTCTTGATGCCCGACAGCGCCGCGGCCTTAAGGTTGCCACCCAGTGCATAGATGCGGCGGCCAAAGGTCATGCGCTTGGTGATGAACACGAAGAGCGCGATCAGGATGCCCATCACGACCAGCACGTTGGGCAGGCCGCGATAGGAGGCCAGCATATAGGCGAAGAACAGCACCAGCGCCGCGATCACCAGGTTCTTGACCACGAACAGGCCGAAGGGCTCGCTCTCATAGCCGCGCGTCTTGCGACGGGCACGGCCACGAATGGCGAAGAATATCATGGCGACGATCGCCACGATGGCGATGACCATGGTCGTGGTGTGCAGCACAACCGGCTGAACGCCTTCGCTGGCGGCGACCAGCGTCGTCGGCCCGATCAGGTCGGGGATAAAGCCGGCCGAGAGCAGCTGGAATTCGGCCGGGAACGGACCCACCGATTTGCCGGCCAGAATGGCCAGCGACAGGCCCTTGAAGATCAGCATGCCGGCCAGCGTCACGATGAAGCTGGGAATCTTGTGATAGGCGATCAGGTAGCCCTGCAGCGCCCCGATAGCCGCCCCGACGACCAGACAGATCGCGCCGGCGACGAAGGGATTGGCGAGGAAGGCCAGCTCCGGCGGGAACCGCCAGCCGATCATCAGCATGGCCGCGAGCGCGCCCACGAAGCCCGAAATCGAGCCGACGCTGAGGTCGATATGGCCGGCCACGATCACCAGCAGCATGCCCAGCGCCATCACGATGATGTAGCTGTTCTGCAGGATGATATTGGTCAGGTTCACCGGCTTGAACAGCACGCCAGCGGTGAAATACTGGAAGAACAGCATGATCAGGATCAGCGCCAGCAACAGGCCGTAGTCGCGCAGATTGGCCTGCAATGCGCCCCACACGGTCAGTTCCTGGACCTTGACCGGTTCGCCGGTCGACGTGATGCCCGGCTGGGCGGTTTCGGTGGTCATGATGCTTTCCCTTCAGCGCGCACGATCGAGCGCATGATCTTTTCCTGGCTGGCTTCGCTGGTCGGCATTTCGCCAACGATGCGGCCTTCGTTCATTACATAGACGCGGTCGGTGATGCCAAGCAGTTCGGGCATCTCCGAGGAGATGACCAGGATCGCTTTGCCCTGTGCCGCAAGCTGGTTGATGATGGTGTAGATTTCATACTTGGCGCCGACGTCGATACCGCGCGTCGGTTCGTCCAGGATCAGCACTTCGGGGTTGGAGAACAGCCACTTGCTGAGCACCACCTTCTGCTGATTGCCACCCGAGAGATTGCCGGTGACCTGATAGACGCTTGACGAGCGGATATTGGTCTTCTTGCGATACTCGTTGGCGACATCCATCTCGGTCATGTCGTCGATCACGCCGACCCGCGAAATGCCGGCCAGGTTGGCGATCGTCGTATTGTGCTTGATATGGTCGATCAGGTTGAGGCCATAGGTCTTGCGATCCTCGGTGGCATAGGCCAGGCCATGCGACACGGCCTTCTCGACCGACGAGGTGTCGATCTGCTTGCCATGCAAGTACACTTCGCCCGTGATCTTCTGGCCATAGGATTTGCCGAACAGGCTCATCGCGAATTCGGTACGGCCCGAGCCCATCAAGCCGGCAATGCCGACGACTTCGCCCTTGCGGATATTGATGCCGATATTCTTGATCACCTGCCGCTCGCGGTGCAGCTGATGGTAGACGCTCCAGTTCTTGACCTCGAACACCACTTCCCCGATCTGGGGCACCCTGGCCGGGTAGCGGTCTTCCAGCGAACGACCCACCATCAGAGTGATGATGCGGTCCTCGGTAATGTCTTCCTTGTTGAGCGTCTCGATGCTGCGGCCGTCGCGGATGACGGTGATGCGGTCGGCCACCTTGCTCACTTCATTGAGCTTGTGGCTGATCAGGATCGAGGTAATGCCCTGCTTGCGGAATTCCATCAGCAGGTCGAGCAAGGCCGCGCTGTCCTTTTCGGAGAGCGATGCGGTCGGCTCGTCGAGAATGAGGAGTTTGACTTCCTTGCTCAGCGCCTTGGCGATTTCCACCAGCTGCTGCTTGCCCACGCCAATATTGGTGATCAGCGTATCGGGATCTTCGTCGAGCCCGACCATGCCCAGAAGCTTGCGCGCGCCGTCGCGGGTCTCGTCCCAGTCGATCACGCCGGCCTTGGCCTGCTCGTTGCCCAGGAAGATGTTCTCGGCAATCGACAGCAGCGGCACCAGTGCCAGCTCCTGATGGATGATGACGATGCCCTTGTGCTCGCTGTCGCGGATCGACTTGAAGTGCTGTTCTTCGCCCTTGTAGACGATCTGGCCGTCATAGCTGCCGGAGGGATACACCCCGCTCAGCACCTTCATCAGGGTGGATTTGCCGGCCCCGTTCTCGCCCACGATGGCGTGAATTTCCGCCTCGCGAACATCGAGGTTCACATCCGACAGCGCCTTCACGCCGGGGAAGGTCTTGGTGATGCTGCGCATCTCCAGAATGGTGTTGGTCATTGGGTGCTTTCTCGTCGGACCGTCGCCCATATCATAGCGCCTGGGCCCGTGTACGGGAAAGGGCCCCGCGCTAGCGCGGGGCCCTCATTAGCTAAAGCCGAGGCTTACTGCAGGTCTTCGGCCTTGATGTAGCCCGAGTCAACAACCAGAGCCTGGTAGTTGGTCAGGTCAACGTCATGCGGGGTCAGCAGGATCGACGGCACAACCTTGACGCCATTGTCATAGGTGGTGGTGTCGAGGCCTTCCGGCGTGCCACCCGAGACAACGGTGTCAACCAGGTCAGCAGTGACCTTGGCCAGTTCACGGGTGTCCTTGTAGACGGTCGAGTACTGCTCGCCGGCAATGATCGCCTTCACCGACGGAGCTTCCGCATCCTGGCCGGTGATGACAGGCCATGGCAGGTCGGCCGAGCCATAACCAACGCCGCGGAGCGACGAGATGATACCGCGCGACAGGCCATCATAGGGAGCCAGAACGCCCTGAACGGTCGAGCCGTCCGAGTAGTTGGCCGACAGGATGTTGTCCATGCGGGCCTGTGCAACGGCACCGTCCCAACGCAGGGTACCAACGGTTTCCATGCCCTGCTGGCCCGACTTGACGACGATGTCGCCCGAGTCGATCAGCGGCTGCAGGACGGACATTGCGCCGTCGTAGAAGAAGAACGCGTTGTTGTCGTCCGGCGAACCGCCGAACAGTTCAACGTTCCACGGCTTGGTCGGGAAGCGTTCGCCGAGGCCCTTCACGAGCGAATTGGCCTGGAGCACGCCCACCTGGAAGTTGTCGAAGGTGGTGTAGAGGTCAACGTTGGCGGTGTCGCGGATCAGGCGGTCATAAGCGATGACCTTGATGCCTGCGTCAGCGGCCTGCTGCAGCACAGCCGACAGCGTGGTGCCGTCGATCGAAGCGATCACGAGAGCCTTGACGCCCTTGGTGACCATGTTTTCGATCTGCGCGAGCTGGTTCGGGATGTCGTCTTCTGCGAACTGCAGGTCGACAGTGTAGCCCTTGCCTTCGAGCGCGGCCTTGAGTTCGTTGCCGTCCGAGATCCAGCGCAGCGAGGACTGCGTCGGCATCGCGATGCCGATGGCGCCCTTGTCCTGGGCAAAGACCGCGGTGGAAGCGGTCAGCGCCATGGCGCCGACGGCCAGCACGGTGGCAAGCGTCTTGATAATCTTCACGTCTCGACTCCCTTTTGTATTTCGAGTTCAGAAGCTTTTTGGATGGTCGTCAGGGGAGAAGCCGTGGACGATTCATGCGTCACATCGAGATGGGAATCGCGAGCGACCGAAAGCTGAGCCGACACCCGCGGGCGTGCTGCCAGTCTATCGTGCATGAAGGTCCTCCTGCGTGGCGGCGGTTACCGCCCGGGCCCTCCCAAGCCCACGGGCCGGAAACTAGGATAATCAGATACCAGTGTAAAGCCGGATTCCCGCGCACCACGAATTTTTTCGATCACCGAATATTAACGGTAACCCATGTTTTACGGCGATTGCGGCGCGCCAATCCGGCCGTTAAGATGTTGTCGCCTGTTAAGGTACGTACCCGGAAAGAGCGCAAAGCGTCGCGGGAACTAGAAAGGTATCTGATACCTTGGAGGATCTGTGACGACATCCGACGAGCGTTTTCGCCCGGACCACCCCACTGCTGCGCAGACAGTGGCGGATGCATTGGCGCATCTCATCCTGAGCGAACTGGCGCCCGGCTCCACCTTGCCGAGCGAGGCCGAGCTGGCCGCCCGCTACGACGTGAGCCGGCTCACCATACGCGAGGCGGTCAAGCTGCTCGAGGGGCGCGGCCTGCTGGTCATCGCCCGCGGCCGCAAGGCCGTGGTGCGCGAACCGGACGGCGCCGCCTTTGCCGACTTCCTCACCTCCATCATCCGCTACGACCCCAAGGGGCTGTTCGATCTGGTCGAGGTGCGGCTGTCGCTCGAAGTCCAGTCTGCGACCCTGGCCGCCAAGCGCGCCACCCGCGCTGGCATTGCTGCCATCGAAGGCGAATTGCAGGGCATGCGCGACACGGTGGGCGAGCGCGGCCAGGCCATGAGCGCCGAGCAGGAGCTGGAATTTCACACCCATGATGTCGGCTTCCACGAGGCCGTGGCCCTGGCCAGCGGCAACCGGGTGCTCGGCTTCCTGTTCGAGGCCATGGCCCAGCCGCTGCGCGAAGGCTTCTTCATCAGCCGCCGTGGCCACGAACAGCGCGGCCACACGCTGCACGACACCATCGAGGCGCATCAGCGCATCGTCGACTGCATCAAGACCGGCAACGGCCGCGCCGCCGCCGAGGCCATGCGTATCCACCTCAAGGATACCGAGCGCGATATCCGCGTTGCCCTGAGCCAGCTTGCCCGCAACCCCTCCCCTCCGGCGCAATAGAGTTTGCGGCCACTTGCCGAGAATCGCCTTGCGACCCGGCCGCGCATGGCAGAATAATCCGCACAATTGGCGAGACGGGCCATGGCGCAGAGAATTGATAGCTCGATGAACAGGTTGGATGACGCCGCCCGCGCCGGCTGGCTCTATTATGTCGCCGGCAATACCCAGGAGGAGATTGCCGCCAAGCTCGGCATTTCGCGCCAGTCGGCGCAGCGCCTGGTGTCGCTGTCGGTCAGCGAGGGCCTGATCAAGGTCCGCCTCGATCACCCCATCGGCCGCTGCATGGATCTGGCCAGCCGCCTGCGCGCGCGCTTCGGCCTCGACCTGGTCGAGGTCGTGCCCTCCGATCCCGCCAGCGAGTCGACGACAATCGGCGTGGCGGAAGCCACCGCTGCCGAAATCGAGCGCTGGCTCAAGCGCACCGACCCCATCGTCATGGCCATCGGCACCGGCCGCACGCTCAAGGCCGCCGTGGAGCAGCTCACGCCCATGGCCTGCCCACACCACAAGGTCGTCTCGCTCACCGGCAATATCGCGCCCGATGGCTCGGCCGCCTATTACAACGTCATCTTCAACGTCGCCGATACGGTCAAGGCGCGCAGCTTCCCCATGCCCCTGCCGGTCATCGCCTCCTCCGCCCGCGAGCGCGAGCTGCTGCACGCCCAGCCGATGATCCGCGAGACCCTGGCGCTCACCGCCCAGGCCGACGTGACCTTTGTCGGCGTTGGCGATATCGGCCCCGATGCCCCGCTCTATCTCGACGGCTTCATCACCGATGCCGAACTCAAGGCCCTGCAGAAGGCCGGTGCCGTTGGCGAGATCTGCGGCTGGAGCTTCGATGCCGAGGGCAAGATGATCGAGGGCCTGACCAATGAACGGGTTGCCTCGGCCCCGATTCCATCCCGGGAAACCTCGCTCGTCGTGGCAATCGCCATGGGCAAGAGGAAATTGCCCGGCATTCGGGCCACGCTCAACCGTCGTCTGGTCAATGGACTGATCACTGACGAACGTACGGCAGAAGGCTTACTGCAAGTCGCGTAATCAGTTGATCTGATTAAACAATCTCTCCACCGAAATCGATTTCCGTGCCCACGCGTCCTGCGACAGGCGCATAGCACGCTTGACTCTGGCGCGCGAATTGTGAGTATTTGCCCATTGCCGGAACAAATGCCCGTTTCGGTTACTGGGAGGAATATATGAAACTGACACCCATTCTCGTGGGCGCGTTTACCCTTGCGCTGGCGGCATCCGCCTCGGCGCAGACGCTCACCATCGCCACCGTCAACAATGGCGACATGATCCGCATGCAGGGCCTGTCCTCGGCCTTCACCGAAGCGACCGGCATCGAACTCAACTGGGTCGTGCTCGAAGAAAATACGCTGCGCCAGAACGTCACCACCGACATCGCCACCAATGGCGGCCAGTATGACGTGATGACCATCGGCACCTACGAAGTGCCAATCTGGGCCAAGCAGGGCTGGCTGGTGCCGCTCGATGCGCTCAGCAACGATGCCGAGTACGCCGTTGACGACCTGCTGCCGCCCATCCGCGACGGCCTTTCGGTCGATGGCAAGCTCTATGCCGCGCCCTTCTATGGCGAGAGCTCCTTCATCATGTACCGCAAGGACCTGATGGAAAAAGCCGGCCTCGAAATGCCCGAAGCGCCCACCTGGGAGTTCATTGGCCAGGCGGCCCGCGCCATGACCGACCGCGCCAACGACATCAACGGCATCTGCCTGCGCGGCAAGGCCGGCTGGGGCGAGAACATGGCTTTCCTCACCGCCATGTCCAACTCCTTCGGCGCCCGCTGGTTCGATGAAAACTGGAAGCCCCAGTTCGACAGCGAGCAGTGGAAGTCGACGCTCGACACCTACCTGTCGCTGATGGCCGATGCCGGCCCGGCTGGTGCCTCCTCCAACGGCTTCAACGAAAACCTGACCCTGTTCCAACAGGGCAAGTGCGGCATGTGGATCGACGCCACCGTCGCTGCATCCTTCGTCACCAACCCGACCGACTCCACCGTCGCAGACAAGGTTGGCTTTGCCCTGGCGCCCGATAACGGCCTGGGCAAGCGCGGCAACTGGCTGTGGGCCTGGTCGCTCGCCATCCCCAAGGGCAGCCAGCAGCAGGATGCCGCTGCTTCCTTCATCAAGTGGGCAACCGACAAGGCCTATCTCGAAATGGTCGCAGCGCAGGACGGCTGGGCCAACGTTCCCCCGGGCACCCGCATCTCGCTCTATGAGAATGCGGACTACAAGGCTGCGGCTCCCTTCGCCGACATGACCCTGGGTTCCATCTACGCCGCCGACCCGACCCATCCCACGGTCGACCCGGTTCCCTATGTCGGCGTCCAGTTCGTCGCCATCCCCGAGTTTGCCGGCATCGCCACCAATGTGGGCCAGCTCTTCTCGGCGGCGCTGGCCGGCCAGATGTCGGCCGACGACGCTCTGGCACAGGCCCAGGAAGCCACCCTGCGCGACATGACCCGCGCCGGCTATATCAAGTAGTCTCCCTCCCGACGACGACCCCGCCCGGTCAAAGGTCCCCTCTGGCGACCGGGCGGACACCAACGACCAGCCATGAGACCCCATGGTGAGCCTGTCGAACCACGAGGGCGGGCACACTGATCTTCCCCCGACGTCGTCCTTCGACAGGCTCAGGATGAGGCCTACTGGTAGATTGCCGCCCCCGCTCGGTTGAGGACACTATGGCCACCGCACAAACCCGCACACTCGCCCGCATCATGATGGCACCATCGGTGATCGTGCTGTTGATCTGGATGATCGTGCCCCTGGTCATGACGCTCTGGTTCTCTTTCCAGAACTATAGCCTCATCAACCCGATGATGACCGGCTTTGCCGGCTGGGCGAACTATCTCTACGTCATCGGCGATCCCAGCTTCACCCAGTCGCTGGTCAATACGCTCATCCTGGTCGGTGGCGTCCTGCTGATCACCGTCATCGGCGGCACCTTCCTGGCGCTGCTGCTCGATCAGCCCATCTGGGGCCAGGGGATCCTCCGCATCATCGTCATCTCGCCCTTCTTCGTCATGCCACCGGTGGCGGCCCTCATCTGGAAAAATGGCTTCATGCATCCCGGCTATGGCATGCTCGGACATTTGTGGAAGGCCATGGGCCTGCAGCCGGTCGACTGGTTCAATCAGTATCCGCTGTTCTCGGTCATTGTCATCGTCGCCTGGCAGTGGCTGCCCTTCGCCACCCTGATCCTGCTCACCGCTCTGCAGTCGCTCTCCGAAGAGCAGCGCGAGGCCGCCGAGATGGATGGCGCCAACGCCATCAACCGCTTCTACTATATTATCCTGCCGCACATGGCCCGCTCGATCACCATCGTGATCCTGATCCAGACCATCTTCCTGCTCGGCATCTTCGCCGAAATCCGCGTCACCACAGGCGGCGGCCCCGGCTATGCCTCGACCAACATCGCCTTCCTCGTCTTCCGCACCGGCATCTTGTCCAATGACATCGGCGCCGGTTCCGCCGGTGGCGTCGTCGCCGTCGTCATCGCCAACATCGTCGCCTTCTTCCTGATGCGCGCCGTCGGCAAGAACCTGGACGCCTGAGGGAAACGATCATGGCACGCAACGTCTCCACATCAACCAAAGTCGGCTTCACCATCGCCGCCTGGGCCGTCGCCCTCATCCTGTTCTCGCCCATCCTCTGGGTGCTGCTGACCGCCTTCAAGACCGAAGCCGAGGCCATTGCCTCGACCCCGACCTTCTTCCCGCAGAACTTCACGCTGGAGAACTTCGCGGCCGTGCAGGATCGTTCGGACTATTTCAAGCACGCGACCAATTCGATCCTCGTCTCGGTCGGCTCGACCCTGCTGGGCCTGATCATCGGCATCCCCGCCGCCTGGTCCATGGCCTTCGCGCCGGCCAAACGCACCAAGGACATCCTGATGTGGATGCTCTCCACCAAGATGATGCCCGCCGTCGGCGTTTTGATCCCGATCTACCTGATCTTCCGCGACCTGCGCCTGCTCGATACCGTGCATGGCCTGACGCTGATCATGACCTTGATCAACCTGCCCATCATCATCTGGATGCTCTACACCTACTTCAAGGAAATCCCCGTCGACATCCTCGAAGCCGCCCGCATGGATGGCGCCGAACTGTGGAACGAGATCGTCCACGTCCTCGTCCCCATGGCCGTGCCCGGCATCGCCTCGACCCTGCTGCTCAACGTGATCCTCGCCTGGAACGAAGCCTTCTGGACCATCACGCTAACCTCGGGCCGCGCCGGCACGCTGACCGCCTTCATCTCGTCTTTCTCAAGCCCGCAGGGCCTGTTCCTGGCCAAGCTCTCGGCCGCCTCCCTGCTCGCCATCGCGCCGATCCTGCTCATGGGCTGGTTCAGCCAGAAACAACTCGTCCGCGGTCTCACCTTTGGTGCGGTGAAATGATGCTCGTCGATCCATCGGCTCCATTGCATCCCTCCCCCTTGAGGGGAGGGACCGAGGGTGGGGGTCCCTCAGTGAACCACTGCACCACCCCCCACCCCAACCCTCCCCCTCAAGGGGGGAGGGAGGACGTAGCCATCAACTCTTCGCCGGCAAAGGACTACTGAAATGGGCTCCATCTCCCTGCAACACGTCAAGAAGTCCTTCGGCGAAGTCCAGATCATCCCGGACATCTCCCTTGATATCAAAGACGGCGAGTTTGTCGTCTTCGTCGGCCCCTCCGGCTGCGGCAAGTCCACCCTGCTGCGCCTCATCGCCGGCCTCGAGGACACCACGTCCGGCCAGATCCTGCTCGATGGCGAGGACATGACCAAGGCACCGCCCGCCCGTCGCGGCCTCGCCATGGTGTTCCAATCCTATGCGCTCTATCCGCATATGAGCGTGCGCGACAACATCGCCTTCCCGCTCAAGATGGCCAAGGCGCCCAAGGAAGTGATCGACCAGAAGGTCGAATATGCCGCCCGTACGCTGAACCTCAGCTCCTACCTCGATCGCCGTCCGCGCGCCCTCTCCGGTGGCCAGCGCCAGCGCGTCGCCATCGGCCGCGCCATCGTGCGCGAGCCCAAGGCGTTCCTCTTCGACGAACCCCTGTCGAACCTCGACGCCGCCCTGCGCGTCAACATGCGCCTCGAAATCACCGAGCTGCATCAGCAGCTCAAGACCACCATGATCTACGTGACCCACGACCAGGTCGAAGCCATGACCATGGCCGACCGCATCGTGGTGCTCAATGCAGGTAATGTGGAACAGTTCGGCAGCCCGCTCGATCTCTACAAGAAGCCCGCCAATCGCTTCGTCGCCGGCTTCATCGGCAGCCCGCGCATGAACTTCGTCGACGGCCCGGAAGCCGGCAAGCATAATGCCCATTCGATCGGCGTGCGCCCCGAGCATTTCAAGCTCAGCCGAGAAAACGTCGCTGGAACCTGGAAGGGTAAAGTCGGCGTCGCCGAACAGCTCGGCTCCGACACCTTCCTCCACGTCCATGTCGAAGGCCTGGGCCTGATGACCATCCGCACCGACGGCGACCAGACCTTCAGCCATGGCGACGACGTCTACCTCACGCCCGACCCGGCCCGCATCTACAAGTTCGACGCGGCCGGCAAGGCAATCTAGCCATGCATACCACCGAACCATCGGCTGGCCCCACCCTCCCCCTTGAGGGGAGGGTAGCGCCGCTGGGCCCGAAGGGCCCTAGCAGAGCTGGGGAGGGGGTCGCTTATCCAGCCCGCTTCGGCCACAACGCCACCCGCACCACCCCCCACCCCAACCCTCCCCCTCAAGGGGGGAGGGAGCCGACCGCCCCGGGCACGAGCACATTCCCATGACCACCAAACTCTCCGCCGCCGCCCTGCCCTCGATCACCACCGCCGCCATCCCCGCCTATGACCGAGGCACCCTTACGGCCGGCATTGTCCATTTCGGTGTAGGCAACTTCCATCGCGCCCATCAGGCCGTCTATCTCGACGACCTCTTCGCGTCGGGTGCCGATCACGATTGGGCCCTGGTCGGCGCC
>CBFGMY010000021.1:0-30115 GCA_965650055.1 uncultured Devosia sp. | reverse complement strand
ACCTAGCACGGCGAGGCGTTCGTGGATGCCTTGCTCTTCTCACGGTTGGGACCACTCTGTCGATTGCCGGCCCCATGCCAATGACGCACGGGCCTTGCCGCCTGCGACAGGCCGCGCATATTTCGATGCGGGCGCAGATCGGTTGCGTTAGGTTGCCCCCGGGGAGGACTACCATTCATGGCGACTGGCGCGATACGAACCGGAACGGCCGGCTGGGTGTTCGAACCCTGGCGCGGCACCTTCTTTCCCGAAGGGCTGGTGCAGAAAAAGGAGCTGGCCTATGCCAGCTCCAGGCTGGGCACGATCGAGATCAACGCCACCTTCCGCGCCAACCAGAAGCCGGAAAGCTTCGCCAAGTGGGCCGGCGAGGCGCGCGATGGCTTCGTGTTCTCGATCAAGGGCCCGCAGCTGGTGACCCACATCAAGCGGCTCAAGAATTGCGAGCAGGAGCTGGCCAACTTCTTTGCCTCGGGGCCGCTGGCGTTGGGCGCCAAGCTCGGGCCCTTTGTCTGGCAACTGCCGCCCAATGTCGGCTATGACAGAGCCGTGCTGAGCACTTTCCTCAAGCTGCTGCCATCAAGCACTGACGACTACGTCGCCCTGGCGGGCAAGGCCGATGAGCGGCTCAAATCGGTGCCATTCCTTGCCGCCGAGGGGGTTGGCCCGATCCGCCACGCCATCGAAATGCGCAATGCCAGTTTCGATGTGCCCGAGGTCAATGCGCTGCTGAGCGAGCACAACGTGGCCCGCGTCATCGCCGATACGGCTGAAAGCCCATCGCGTGCGCTGACCGCCGATTTCGCCTATTGCCGATTGCAGGGGCCGCCACGGGGCGACGGCTACCAGGCTGCCGACATCGCCGAATGGGCGGCGACTGCCAAAGCCTGGGCCGCCGAGGGCAGGGACGTGTTTGCCTATTTCGTGCATGAGGACAAGCTGCACGCCCCGGCCAATGCCATCGCCTTGCGCCAAGCGGCCGGCATCGCGCTGCCCGGGGACTAATCGCACGATTCAAGATCGCCGCGTTTGCCGACCTGGATGGGTGCCTTCGGCGCCGCAAGCCGCAATTTTTGCCGTCGGCGACAGACTTCGGTAAGGCAATTATGGTCCAATGACCGCCACAGTGCGCACGCATCTTCATCGTGCTTCGACAGGCCATTTTCTATGCTGAATGCCACCCAGGAAGACCACGAGTCGCCCGCTGTCGTGCATGCCGACGCCATGCTCGGCGTGCTTGCCAGCCAACTGGGCATGGGATTTTGGCGCATGCTGGTGGCCAATGGCGCCATGTACTGGTCTGAGCACGCTTTCGAGATTTATGGCTTGCCGCCGCAGAACGAGCCGCTGACCATGGAAGAGGCCATGAGCCACGTCGTCGACTATGATCGGCCGACTGTCGTGGCCATGCTCAAGCGCAGCATTTCTGAGCGTCGGGCGCAGAAGACCAAGTTTCGCATCGAGACCGGCGCCGGCATCAAGGTGGTCGAGTGTACGGCCGATGTGAGGATCGGCCCGGGCGGCGATGTGTCAGAAGTCTTCGGCACGATGCAGGATATTACCGGCCATTCCATGAAGGACGCCAATGCCGTCGGCCGAAGCCTGCTGGTTCGCAGCTTGATGAAGAACGTGCCGGCGGCCATCGCCGTGCTGGACCGGCAGATGAATTATCTGGCGGTCAGCGACTATTGGATCGCCGGGCACAAGACCGCCGTGAGCGGCAACCTGATCGGCAAGAACCACTATGTGGTGCGCCCTGATATCAGCCCCGATCACAAGGCCGAGCACAGGCGCGTGCTGGCTGGGGAAACCATCCACAGCCCGCGCGCCTACATGAAGGATGGCAGCGGCAAGATCGTGCCGCAGATGTGCGTCATGTGTCCCTGGCACAAGGTGGATGGAACCATTGGCGGCATGATGCTGATGCTGGGCTCTGTCGACACGCCGGTCGCCCTGACCCCGGCCGGTCCTACGACGCGGCCGACGCGGAACGAACTGCTGGAAATCCTGCAGGATCTCTGACGAGCGGCCACGGGCCCTGTCGGCGCTATCGGCATCACAAGCCCGTTTCCCGCTGGAAATCGTCGCAATGGCGTTCTATCCAACTGCCCATAGCGTCAGCCGAAAGACCCGCAGCATGGCCGCATCGATACTCCACCCGCTCGACAAGAAATCGGCGGGCCTCGCCTTTGTTCTGGGCCTGGTGACCATCCTCGCCGCCTGGGGATCCCAGGTCATCGGCGGGCTCCAGCCTTGCGAGCTGTGCCTCGAGCAGCGCATGGCCTATTATTACGGCCTGCCGATCCTGCTGGCTGTGCTGGTCACCTGGAACCGCCTGCCACTCATGGTGTGGTACGTCGCCATGGCCGTGGTCACCGCCATCTTCGTGTGGGGCGCCTATATGGGCGCCTATCATGCGGGCGTCGAATGGGGTTTCTGGCCGGGCCCGACCGCCTGCACCGGCGTCGGTGGGCCGATGGATTTCGACGCGCTCAGCAACCTGACCCCGGTCATCGGCTGCGACGTGGTGCAGTTCCGCCTCTTCGGCATTTCGCTGGCCGGCTATAATGCACTGATCTCGCTGGCTATCGTGGCGCTGCTGGGTCTGGCCATGTGGGCCCAGGCACGCCGAGGCAAGCGGGGCTAGTCGCCCAACACTTTGTGCAGATTCCGGGCGCCGTGCAGCACGCGATAGACATTCACGCTGTTGGCGCCGACGTAGTAAATTATGGAGTAGCTTCCATAAGGCCGCCGGCGATAGCCCTTTGCCTCATAACCTGGCACTACGGCAAAACGTTCGGGCTGATCGTCCAGCCCTTCGCACGCCGCCGCTAGTTCCTCGACAAATCCTGCCGCCCGACTGGGGTTGTCGCGCGCTATGGCGCGCGCGATGCCGACCAAGTCTCTTCGAGCGGCCGCCGAGTAGACGACGGGCATCAGGAGACTTTCTTGGTTGCCTGAGCAACGATTTCCCGCAGCTCGGCAAACACCTCTTCAGCGGAGTAAACACGGCCGGCCGCGAAGTCGTCTTCGCCCTCCTTGATGAGAGCTGTGAGCTCTCGGAACGCGGCTTCGCGCTCCTGCACCAGCCTGACGCCTTCGCGCAGGACTTCGCTCTTGGAATTGTAGCGACCGTTCTCGACGAGGTCGGTCACGACCTTTTCGAGGTTTTCGCCCAGTTCTGCGCTGATGGCCATGGCGCCTGCCTCCTGTCAATCTGCAACCAATAATAGTTATTGGTTGCGTGCTCGGCAAGGGTTACGGCTCCAGTTCGATATCCCAGTAGAGATAGTCCAGCCAGCTCTGGTGCAGGTGGTTGGGCGGGAAGGCGCGGCCGTTATTGTGCAGGTCATGCACAGTGGGATGGTAGGGCTTCTGATGCGGGAACATGCGGATTTCGCTGGGCATGCGGTTGGCCTTGCGCAGGTTGCAGGGCGCACAGGCGGCGACGACATTTTCCCAGGTGGTCTGGCCACCCTTGGAGCGGGGGATGACGTGATCGAAGGTCAGGTCGTCCTTGCTGCCGCAATACTGGCACTGGAAGCGATCGCGCAGGAACACGTTGAAACGGGTGAAGGCGGGGTGGCGTGCCGGCTTCACGTAATCGCGCAGCGAGACGACGCTGGGCAGCCGCATCTCGAAGCTGGGCGAGTGGATGACCGTGTCGTAGAGCGAGACGATATTGACGCGATCCAGGCACACCGCCTTGATGGCGTCCTGCCAAGACCAGAGCGAGAGCGGATAATAGCTGAGCGGCCGAAAATCGGCGTTCAACACCAGAGCGGGACAGGCCTCAGGCGACACGTGGATGGTCACTAGAGTCTCCCGAAACGGGAATCGAGTAAGTCCATAGCCCCTTTATACTAAGCCGTTTGTGTCAGGGCTGTGAAGCGGGGCAGTCGCGCTTTATTTTGTCGCCACGCGGGCGATGAACTCGCTCGCAAAGGCCAGGCCGTCGGGGGCGATGCCGTGGCCCACGCCGGGACTCACGTGATAGCTCACCTCATAGCCGGCGAGGCGCAGCGCGACATCGGCATCGGCGCTGTGCTCGGGATCGACCACATTGTCCATATCGCCATGCACCAGGCAGACCGGGCTTTTGGCGAGCGGTGCGCTGCCGAAGCCATCGGGCGGCAGGAAGGCGCCGGAAAAGGCGATGATGCCCATCAGCGGCCGCTCCAGCGACAGGCCGGTATGCAGCGCCATCATCGCGCCCTGGCTGAAGCCAGCAAGAATGGTGTTTTCGGGCCCTATACCCGACTGGCTCCAGAGGTCCTCGAGAAATTCTGTTAGCACCGGGCGGGCCTGCACCACGCCTTCCTGGCGCTTGGCCAGCCGGTCGCCATCGAAGCTGACGTCGAACCACTGGAAGCCAACGGCAAACTGCCGGCATTGCTCGGGCGCGTTGGGCGAAATGAAGACCGCATCGGGCAGAATGCCCTGCCAATGCGGCGCCAGCCCGATCAGGTCATTGCCATCGCTGCCATAGCCATGCAGCAGCACCACCGCCTGTTTGGGAGTGCCGCCGGAGGCTGGGGGCAGCATGGGGCCGGAGAGCTTGGTCACAGAAGGATTCCTTCCCGGTCGCGCATGACCGCGAAATAGCGCCAGAACAGCAGGGCCGCGGCGGAGCGATGCGGCATCCAGCCGGCGGCGATGCCGATCATGTCCTTGATGGTGGGACGAGCGTCAAGCCCGAGGCCGTGGTGAACGGCCTTGAGCAAGGCCAGATCGCCTGATGGGAACACGTCGGGATGCTGGGCGCAGAACATCAGGTAGACCTCCGCCGTCCATGGGCCGATGCCCTTGTGCGCGACGAGATAGCGCACCGCTTCCTCTGCCGGCAGCGTCTCCAGATGGGCAAAATCGAGCGTGCCGGCGACCATGGCCTCGGCAATGGCCCGCACGGTGCGGAACTTGCTGCCGGAAAAACCGGCTGCGCGCACGGTTTCCTCGGACAAAGCAAGATAGGTGACCGGATCGAGCGCGCCCGGCACCTGCTCGAAGCGCGACCAGATGGCACTGGCACTGGCGACCGATACCTGCTGCCCGGTGATGACCTTGGCAATACCAGGAAAACCCGGTGGATTGATGCGTGGCAGCACCGGCCCGGCAAAGTCGCGCACCGCGAGCAGCCGCGGGTCGATCGCCACCAGCATTTCGATATGAGCCGCGATGGCCTCGGCGCTGTTGAGACGCGGTGACGGCGGCAATGCGCTCATGTAGAAAACCCCGGTGTCAAAGCCGTCATCCAGTCCTGTCCTTCGCTTCGCGCCCAGCCCCAATGGGCGGCTGCATCTGGGCCATGCCTATTCGGCGCTCGTCACCTGGAACGCCGCCACCCTGCTTGGCGGCACGGCCCTGCTGCGGATCGAAGACATCGATGCCGAACGCAGTAAACCCGAATTCAGCGCCGCGATCCTTGAGGATCTGCACTGGCTCGGCCTTAACTGGCCGGAACCGGTCATGCAGCAATCGCAGCGTATGGAGGTTTACGCCGAGGCCGGCAATCGGTTGCGCGACCAGGGTCTGCTCTACCCGTGCTTCTGTTCGCGCAGCGAGATCGCCGCCGCGGCCGACGGCACCGATCCGGATGGCGCGCCGCTTTATCCGGGCACCTGCCGGCATCTCGATCGCGGTGAGCAGATCGCGCGGCTGGAGCGCGGCGATCCGGTACAGTTCCGGCTCGACGCGGAAAGCGCCATGGCGCGCGTTGGCATGCTGACCTTCACCGTGGTTGGCCCATTGGTAACCGACCGGCCGCAAATCCGCTATGCCCGGCCCGAGCGCTGGGGCGATGTGGTGCTGCAGCGCAAGGGCACGCCGACGAGCTACCACCTCAGCGTGGTGGTCGATGACGCGGCACAGGGCACAACGCATGTGACCCGTGGCCGCGACATGGAGGCGGCGACCGATATCCATGCCCTCTTGCAAATGCTGCTGGGCCTGCCGGCGCCGATCTACCATTTTCACCGGCTGATCCTCGACGACGCGGGCAAGAAGCTCGCCAAATCGAAAGGCTCGCAGAGCCTGGCGGATCTGCGAGCCCAGGGTTGGACGCCGGAGGATGTCCGAAGGGCGGTGGGGCTGCCACTAGTTCTGCTAACCCCGCGCACCGCGTTCCCTCGGACTTGATCCGAGGGCCACTCTCAACCCGGCACAGGTGGCGAAGGACCCTCGGGTCAAGCCCGAGGGAACGCCGGTGGGCGGGGAGGCATCGAGTGCTACGCCGCTGCCTTCTGCAGGAAGAACGGCTTCACCGTCTCCGCCACTGCCACCTCGAACGGCGTGCCGAAATCGGGGCCGAGGATGACGTCGAGCCTGGCATCGACCAGTTCCATCGGGTTGTTCCACAGATAGCGCATCTTGATCACTTCGCGGATCACGCCATTGGCCAGGCCCATGGCCTGGAGGATAAGCCAGGGCAGCGGCGCCACCTTGAGCGGCACCGGCGACGCCTTGACGATGGCATCCATCAGCGCGCCATGGGTCACATAGTGGCCGGCAAAGTGGAAGTTCTCGAAGGCGCCGAATTCACCGCGCTTTTCGCCCAGCACGGCGAAGGCGCGGCCGAGATCGGGCAGGTAGGCCCAGGCATGGCCCAGCTCAGGCGCGGCCATGCGATAGACCTTGCCCTTCTTGGCTTCCATCAGCATGGCCTGGTCGTACCAGTCGCCGCTATTGCCAGGGGCGTAGAAGTCGCCGGCCCTGACGATAATGGTCTGGAACTTGCCGGCCTTGCTGGCGGCGGCGAGCATGTCTTCCTGCCGCACGCGGATGGCGCCGCGCTGGGTCTGCGGGCGCTGCGGGGTTGAGGGAGCCATGCGGCGATCGGAGGCGGCGTAGTTGTAGACATTGCCGGGAAACATCAGGGTCTTGCCGCTGTCGCCCATGGCAGCGATGACGGTGGCCAGTTGCGCCTCAGCACGACCCTTGTCCCACTTGTCATAGGGCAGGTTGAGCGCATTGACGACGATATCGGCGCCGGCGATTGCGGCCTGGAGGTCGGCGAGGTTGCCGGCATCACCCTTGTGGAAGGCGACGCCTGCAAGCGGGTGGCGATTGGAACGGCCAAAGCCGGTAACGGTGAAACCCGCCTGCTGGAAGGCGCTTGCGGCGTGATGGCCGATATGGCCGTTAATGCCCAGAACGGTGACGTTGCCCTTGCTCATCTCGAAACTCCGTTGTTGATGGACACAACATC
The DNA here is from genome assembly GCA_965650055.1 of uncultured Devosia sp. Taxonomy (GTDB): domain Bacteria; phylum Pseudomonadota; class Alphaproteobacteria; order Rhizobiales; family Devosiaceae; genus Devosia. Next base: position 22,914 of record CBFGMY010000021.1, on the reverse strand, counting down.
AGCCATTCATTATCGTCGCGATATTGGCTGATTTCGTAGGTCGAATATTCAATTATGAATAGAGAACCGGATTGGGCGCTGTGGCGCAGTTTCTCTGCCGTGGTGGCCAATGGCTCGCTTTCGGCGGCGGCGCGGGAGCTTGGCATCAGCCAGCCGACCGTTGGTCGCCATATCGAGACGCTGGAGGCCGATCTGGGCCTCGTGCTGTTCGAGCGCAGCCTCAGCGGTCTCAAGCCCAATGTGACGGCTTTGCGCATCTATGAGCCGGTGGCGCAGGCCCAGGCCTCACTGGCCGAAGCTGCCATCATGGCCGAGGGCGCGCAGGACGATCTGGGCGGCACCGTGCGCATCACGGCCAGCGTGGTCATCTCCAACTATGTGTTGCCCACCTTGCTGGTGCCGATCCGCCAGCTCTATCCCCGTATCGCCATCGAGACCGTGCCCTCCGATTCGGCCGAGAACCTGCTGCTGCGCGAGGCCGATATCGCCATCCGCATGTTCCGCCCCACCCAGCTCGAGCTGGTGACGCGGCATCTGGGCGACCTGCCCATCATCCCCACGGCGCATCAGGACTATCTTGCCCGCCGCGGTACGCCCGGGGACGTTTCCGAGCTCTATGGCCATGACATGATCGGGCTGGACCGTTCCGACCTCATCATTGCCCATGCCAGGTCCATCGGCCTGCCGCTGACGCGCGAGCAGTTCGTCGTGCGCACGGACGACCAGACGCAGATGTGGGAATTGCTCAAGGCGGGGCTGGGCATCGGCTTTGCCCAGGCGAGCCTCGTGCGGTCGACGCCGGGCATGGTGGCGCTGCCGCTCGATCTGGCCATTCCGCCGCTCCAGGTGTGGCTCACCACACACAGGGAATTGTTCACGTCGCACCGGATTCGTGCCATCTATGACGCGCTGGCTGAGGGGCTGGTGACCTATATCAACGCCTAGCATCTCTATCGGCAGGACCCTATGCAGACCGCTCTCAATATCGCCATCGCCCTTGCGCTGCTCTTCGTCGTCATCGTGCTGGGGATGGGCCTGTGGAACATGCTCAAGGGCGGGCCGGGCAATACCAGCCAGCGGCTGATGCGCCTGCGCGTCATCGGGCAGGCCGTGGCCCTGGTCCTGCTGCTGGGCGCACTGTTCTTCTTCGGCGGGCGCGGCTAGCCCCATGGTCAAGCTCAACCGCATCTATACCAAAACCGGCGACGACGGCACGACGGGCCTGGTGCGCGGACCGCGCCGGCCGAAATACGACCTGCGCGTCGAGGCCTATGGCACGGTGGACGAGGCCAATGCCAATGTCGGCATGGCCCGGCTCCACACCAGTTCCATGCCCAAGATCGACATGCTGCTGGCCCGCATCCAGAATGACCTGTTCGATGTCGGTTCGGATCTGGCGACACCTGGCGCCGACGATCCGGCGGCGGAGTATCCGACGCTGCGCATCCGCCCGGTGCAGACGGAATTTCTCGAAAAGCAGATCGACCACTACAATCGCGATATCGAGCCGCTCAAGAGCTTCATCCTGCCCGGCGGTTCACCGCTGGCGGCGGCCCTGCATGTCGCGCGCACCGTGACCCGGCGAGCCGAGCGAATCACGGTCGAGCTGGCGGCGGCTGAAGCCGATACGAGCCCCGAGGCCGTGCGCTATCTCAATCGCCTGTCCGACCTGCTGTTTGTGCTGGGCCGCGTGGCCAACAGCAATGGCGTCAAGGACGTGCTGTGGGTGCCGGGCAACTATGGCGATGTGAAGAAGGGCGGGTAAGTTCTGGCACTGCCCACCCTCCCCCTTGAGGGGAGGGTAGCGACGCTCGGCCCGAAGGGCCGTAGCAGAGCTGGGGTGGGGGTGGTTATGTGGCCCATTGGAGGACCCCCTCCCTCAATCCCTCCCCTCAAGGGGGAGGGAGGCGAAGGAACTGAACTCCAGGGTGCGTGCGCCACCATGGCGGGGCTCTCAAATGACGGACGAAACGCATGTTCCTGCCGCTGCATGATGCCAATCGCATCCGCCATATCCGCTTCCCCTATGTCAATTACGGGCTGATCGGCGTCACCACGCTGTGCTTCCTGCTGCAATCGGTGTTGCCGCAGGCGGCGTTCGACCAGGCGACCATCGATTTCGGCATGATCCCCATCGTGGTACGCAACGTCTATCCGCAGCCGGTGCCCTGGCTGCCCGATTGGGCGACGCTGGTGACCTATGCGTTCCTGCATGCCGACTGGCTGCATCTGCTCAGCAACATGCTGTTTCTCTGGGTGTTCGGCGACAATATCGAAGATGCCATGGGGCATATCAAATATCTGCTGTTCTACCTCGCCTGTGCGGTCTGCGCGGCCCTGGCGCACCTGGCCTTCAACATGGGTGACAACGGTCCGCTGATCGGTGCGTCTGGCGCCGTGGCGGGGGTGATGGGCGCCTATATCCTGCTCTATCCGCACGCCCGCGTCTTCGTGCTGGCCCGGCTGGTTATCCCCATTCCGCTGCCGGTTCCCGCCTTCTGGATGCTCGGCTTCTGGGTGGCGACGCAATTGTTCTATGTCGTGGTCGGCTCGGATCAACCGGTCGCCTGGTGGGCGCATCTGGGCGGTTTTGCCGCCGGACTGGTGCTGGCCGCAGGCTTCCGGCGGCGCGAGGTGGCCCTGCTGGGCGGGCGCTGACCTGTCGAGCAGGTCCGCGCAAGTTTCACTAAATTGCCATGATTGCCCAAGGTTTTGTTCATACCCCATCCCTAGAGTCGATGGTGGACTGTCAGCAAAAGGAGTCCGGCGTGAATACCGACCTCTCGTCGCAGATCATGCAGATGAACAGCAGCAAGCTGCAGAACAGCGTGCAGATTGCCGTGTTCAAGAAAGCGCATGAAATGCAGCAGGACCTGGTCAACACCCTGATCCAGGTATCGCAATCGGCGCCGCCGCCCGGCCAGGGCACGCGCGTCGACAAGACAGCCTAGGGCCGCCATGAGCGCCCTGGGAGTGAGCCCATCTGTCATGATCAACCGCATCGTGGCGCGCGAAGGCGACACGGCAACCCCGCATCTGGCCAAGGTCGCCAAGCTGCGCGCCGACCTGATGGCCGCTGCCGATGCCGAGCAAGCCAAGGCCGCGCTGACCAGCCCCACGGGAGAAGCCGAACCCGTGTTGATCGATTCCGGCGCCGTCGTCGACCGGCTGATCTAGCCCCAACCCATTCGCGCAGTTCCCGCGGCCGACCCGCGGGAACGCCTCGTTACGCCGGGACTAGACTGGCAGCATCAGGGTCGTCGTCCGCGCCAGCCTGGCGCTGAGCGGCAGCTCGACCGACGACAGCCCGACCCGCAGGGTGAAGCTGCCATTTTCCAACAGCCAATGCCTGGCCTGGACCCGATAGAAGGCAAAGGCGCGGGCATCGAGGGTCATCGTAACCTGCCGGCTTTCCCCCGCCTTGAGCTGGACCTTGCGGAAGGCCTTGAGCTCCTTGGCCGGGCGGGGATCGGACGACACGTCGTCGGACACGTAAAGCTGCACCACCGCGGCCCCGTCGCGCTCCGAGGTATTGGTCACCGTCACGCCGACCATCACAGTGCCCTCGGCCTCGAACTCGGTATCGTCGACGGTGAGGTCGCTGACTGCGAAGCTGGCATAGCCCAGACCGAAGCCGAACGGGAACAGTGGCGTCATGCCCAGCCGGTCATAGTGGCGGTAGCCCACGAAGATGCCCTCCTCATAGCGCACCTTGCCCTCCACGCCGGGATAGACTTCGCGGTCCTGGCTATGGGCAGGATTGTCGGCCCAGCGCACCGGGAAGGTCTGGGGCAGGCGGCCGGAGGGCTCGGCGGCGCCAGTCAAGACATCGGCGATGGCATTGCCGGCCTCCTGGCCCGGATACCAGGCTTGGATCAGCGCGGCGACCGAGCCGATCCACGGCATTTCCACCGGTCCACCGGTCTGCATGACCACAATCGTATTGGGGTTGGCATTGGCGATGGCGGCCACCAGTTCGTTCTGCCGGCCCGGCAGGTCGATCGAGGGCAGGTCGGAACCCTCGGTGTCCCATTCGCCATTGCGGCCGATGAAGACGATGGCGGTATCGGCATTGCGCGCGACACGGACTGCTTCCGCTATGGCGTCGTCACCGAGCGGCTTGCCGATACCGGCGGCAAAGGCGGCCAGGCCCAGCGTGGCAAAAGCCTTGGTGGCGAATTCGATCACCACCTGATAGGCGCGACCGGCCTCCAGGTCGATCGTGCCCACCACCTCGTCGCAGCCCTCCTCGAAGAAGGTGCGGCCCTTCTGCCAGTTGGTCCAGGCGTCGGCGATCAACTTCCCGTCGACATAGACCTTGGCAAAGCCGGCCGAATAGACGCCGACGCGATGGGTGCCGGAGGTTTCGGGGGTGAAGCTGCCGCTGAGGCGAGCCGAGAAGTGCAGTGGATCGACCTTGCCATCGGCGATGTGGCCAATCCAGAAGGCCTGCGCCTCGTCCTGGCTGGCGACGTGCGCCGGCTCGCCGCTGAGCTTTTCGTTGGCGAAGTATTCGACCTTGAAATTGCCCTTCAGCACGGGCTCGAAGCGGTGGTTGGTGCAGCCGGCCGCGTAGCGCAACCGATCTTCGCCTACGGCCGACACCAGACCCTGCCAGGGCGAGATGCGATAATGCGCGTTGAGCTGGGCGCTGCCGCCACCCATGATCTGGGCGATCTTCGCATTGGGTCCGATAACGGCGATACTGCCATCGCCCCTCAGCGGCAGGGCGCCATTATTCTTGAGCAGCACCGCCGCCTCGGCGCCGGCACGGCGGATCAGGGCGCGATGCTCGGGGCGGTCGTCGGCCTTCTCCTGCCAGATGCTGTGGTCATCGAGCGAGCCGACGCGTTGCATCAGCCGCAGCATGTTGATCACCCGCTCGCGCAAGGTGGCCTCACTGACGGCGCCCGAATTGATCGCATCGATCAGTTTCTGGCCGCGATCGCGCGGCGGACCGGGCATTTCGAGGTCGAGTCCGGCATTGACCGTTTCGGCCGTCGAATGGCTGCCGAACCAGTCCGACATGACGATGCCGTCATAGCCCCAATCGTTGCGCAGGACGTCGCTCAGAAGCCACTCATTTTCGGAGGTAAAGGTGCCGTTGAGCCGATTATACGAGCTCATGACGCCCCAGGTGTCGGCCTTCTTGACCGCCCATTCGAAGGGGATGAGGTAGATTTCGCGCAGACTGCGCTCATCGATCTCGCTCGAAATCGTGGTGCGCTCGATCTCGCTCTCGTTGCCGACGAAATGCTTGATGGTGGCCCCGATGCCCTGCTCCTGCAGGCCTACAATATAGGCCACCGCCAGTTCGCCCGAGAGAACGGGATCTTCCGAATAGCACTCGAAATTGCGGCCGTTGGTCACCGAGCGGTGGATGTTGACGGTGGGCGCCAGCAGCATGTGCGCGCCCTTGGACTTGACCTCGTCGGCCAGGGCAGCGCCGATCTGTTTGACCAGCTCGACATTCCAGGTGGCGCCCAGCGCGATGCCAACGGGAAAGCTGGCCGATTTGACGCCGCCGATCAACGAGCCGCCGCCGCGCGCGCCATTAGGGCCGTCGCTGACCCGGAGCTTGCCGATGCCGAGGCGGGGGATTGCCGGGACGGACCAGAAATCCTCGCCGGAAAGGATCGAGACCTTTTCCTCAAGCGTCATCTGATCGGCAAGCTGGGTGATGCGGTCGGTCATGGCAGTCTCCTCGGGCACGTCTTCTTATCCGCCAAGCAAAGACAGCCCCGGCAAGGGGGCTGTCAATTCACTTGGGCATATGGATCAGTCGAATGCTCAGCCATGCGACAACTGCACCCTAGGCACAGAAGAGAACTATCTCTATATTTGTGCCTGAGTTACGTACAAGAGGGCCCAGAAATGTCACTGCATGACACCACCAAGTCCGCCAATTGCATGGCCATGTCCGATGTCCTCAATCGCATCGGCGACAAGTGGAGCGTGATGGTCGTGGGCATGCTGGGCCGCAATGGCACGCTGCGCTTCAACGAGCTCAAGCGCATGATCAACGGCGTCAGCCAGCGCATGCTGACGCTGACGCTGCGCAATCTCGAACGCGATGGCCTGGTCACCCGCACCATCTATCCGGAAGTGCCGCCACGCGTCGAATACGGCCTGACGCAGATGGGCAAGACGCTCGAGGTCCCGATCAGCAAGCTGTGGGACTGGTCGGCCGAACACCATGCCGCCATCATCGACGCCCGCGCCGTCTATGATGCGCGCGAAAGCGCCGTGGCGGCCGCGGAACCACGCAAGGTCGCCTACGTCCGCAGCTGAACGCGAGCGGTTGAAATCAACGAGGCGGGTCCGGTTTCCCGGCCCGCCTCGCTTCGTTAGACCAGCGCGACGATCTGCTTTTTCTTCCAGACGAACTGGTACCAGCTCGCCTGCAGCACCAGCATCATGGTGAAGCTGGTGGCATAGGCGATCCAGATGCCCGTCAGGCCCAGGCTGGTCTGGCTGAGCAGGATGGCCCCGGGCAGTTCGATGCAGAGGATGCAGGCCAGCGACAGCAGCATGGGCGCATAGACGGTGCCGCTGGCGCGCATGATGCCCGAGAACACCACGCTCCAGCCAAAGCAGAGGATGCTCCACAGCACCACATGCAGCAGCGTCTCGGTCAGCTCGATCACCGCGGGGTCGGTGATGAACAGGGCCACCAGGTGCTGGCTGAACAGGTAAGCCAAGGTGATCAACCCGCCCGTGATCACCAGGTTGAGCACCAGCGCCGTCCGGGCGATGGACCCCAGCTGCTGCAACTGCCTGGCGCCGATGGCCTGTGCCGCAAAGATCGAGGCGGCAATGCCGATCGACATGGCAGGGAACTGGACATAGCTCATCACCTGGCCCAGCGCGCCATAGGCGGCCGTGGCGTCGGAGCCGAAGCGGTTGACCAGCCCCACCACCACGATGCCGGCGATCGAGGAGATCACCATCTGGAGGCCCGCCGGTACGCCCAGCTTGAGGATCAAGCCAAGCAGCTTGAAGTCCGGCTTCAGCATGGCGCCGAGCAGCACTCTGTCGGGCGCCAGCGGCATGTTGCGGGCGCGCAGATAGACGAAGAGGAAGGTCAGTACGCTCAGGAAGCCGGCAATGAAGGCCCAGGCGGCGGAGTCGACGCCCAGCTGCGGCAGGCCGAACCAGCCCAGGATCAGGGCCGGCGTCACCAGCATGGAGACGATCATGGACAGGATCAGCGACAGCAGCGGCGTAATCGTATCGCCCACGCCGCGCAGCACTGAGGTGACCACGAGGAAGAGGAAGAAACCGGGCATGCCGATCAAAACGATGCGGGCATAGCCCACGGCCAGATGCCGGATATTCTCGGGCGCGCCGAGCACGGTCATGATCTGTTCGGTCCAGATGCCGCCGACAATGGCGACGAGCACGCCGAGCACCAGCGTCGCCGCCAGCGTGGTGCCGGCCACCTGCTTGACCTTTTCGACATTGCGGGCGCCCCAGGCCTGTCCGATGAGGATTGTCGAGCCGGCCGAGAGCCCGATGATGAAGCTCATCAGGAAGAACAGGATGGGAAAAAAGGTCGCGGTTGCCGCCAGCGCTTCGACGCCGATCAGCTGCCCGATATAGATCGAGTTGATGGTGCCCGACAGCGCCTGCAGGATATTGGACGCCATCAACGGCACGAGAAAGAAAGCAAACCGCTGCCAGAGCGGACGGGATTGGGGGTTCATTCGAACACTCCTCGGGAACCTCGAAAAAAAGCGCATCACGTCGCGGGCCCCGAAGGCAGTGGCGGATCCTGAGCAAAGTTCAGGGCCGCTGCGGGGACCTATTCACACCCCGAAGACGGGGCGCTGGCTGGACGGGCGCTGGAGGCTTGGAAATGACACGGCGCGTTGTGTACGCCCGGGGTCAGGGTGCGTCAATCTCTGGGTGGAGCTGCTCTCGCTCGCGACACTCCGCCTCTGATTCGATTTGGGGATAGGGTCAGGACGCTGTGTCCGCAGTTCCTCTAGTGTACCAAATCGCCAAGATCACATAGGGCTGCATGATCTCAACCGAGCCCATCCCTTCGGCGGTCCGCGCTGTCACCGTGATCTGCCGGTCCACGACCAAGACCTCCGACGAAGCTGCATCCAACCAGGCGTTAGCGGCCTCCTCCATCGCCGCAATGCCTCGATGATTGTCGAAGAGCTTAACCTGAAATTTTGGATATGCAGTCATTCGCGTCAGTTAACAGCAAAACATCTTCGCAGAATAGACCGGCACACGGTTTCGATGTGGGGCATCAGCTCCTCGAATAGCCGCCATCACCACTTGTCATCGCCACGCCGACGATTCCCCCGTGCGTCGCCTCTGCCCGCAAGCTACACAATCGACATGTCCCTCATTGCGCCAACCGCCGACTCCTTCTCCGAGCACGTCTTTGCCGGCGCACGCACCTTTGTGCCGGTGGCAATTTCCATCGCTGCCTATGGCGTCGTGTGGGGGGTGTTGGCGCGTGGAGCGGGTTTGAGCCTGCTCGAGGTCATGCTGATGAGCGGCCTCGTCTTTGCCGGCTCGGCCCAGTTCGTCGCGCTGGACCTCTGGACCGTGACGCCATCGAGCCTGCCCATCGGGCCGCTCATCGTCGCGGCGCTGATCATCAACCTGCGCTATGTGCTGCTCACGGCCACCCTGCGCCCGCTGTTCGGCCCGGGCCAGCAGCTGCGCGGCGCCTTGACCATGTTCATGGTCTCCGACGAGACTTGGGCGCTGACCGTCGGGGAAATGAGCAAGGGCAGGCGTGGCACGGTCGGCTTCCTGGTCGGCGCCGGTATCGTCGCCTACGCCGTCTGGATGGCCAGCACGGTCACCGGCCATGTGCTGGGGTCGGCCATCGACGACCCGACGAAATACGGGCTCGACTTCGCCTTCACCGCGACCTTCCTGGCGCTGCTGCTGGGCATGTGGAAGGGCAAGGGCGATCTGGTGCCCTGGATCGTGGGCGCGCTGGCCGCCATTGTCTCCGCGCGCCTCGTGCCGGGGAGCTGGTACATCCTGGTCGGCGGCCTGGCCGGCAGTTTTGCCGGCGCCCTTTTCGATCGGCTGCGCCATGATCACTAGTCCGGAAGCCCTCATCGCCATCCTGGGCATGGCGTTGGTCACCTTCGCCGTGAAAGCCGGGGGCCTGCTGCTGGCCAACCGACTGCCGCGCGACGGCTTTGCCGCATCCTGGCTCAAGCACATCCCGGGCGCGGTCCTCGCATCGCTGGTCGCCCCGGCGCTGGTGACCGGAAGCCCGGCCGAGGTGATTGCCGCCGCGGCCACGACGCTGGTCTACTTCGTCACACGCAATCTCTTTGCCGCCATGGCCGCAGGCGTGCTGGCGGTTTATCTCGCCCGGTTGTGGCTTGTCGGCTAACCCGACCTGGGTTAGACACCATGCCCGTGCCCCTCTGGCGGAATGGTAGACGCAGAGGACTCAAAATCCTCCGTCGCAAGACGTGCCGGTTCGAGTCCGGCGGGGGGCACCATTTTCCCCATTTGCCGGATGCAATGCCGACCCCCGCGGCAGTCAATCTTTAAGGATTGGCTGACACCTTGCGGGGGACGCGAGACCTGCCATGTACAACGATATCAAGACCCTGCTGTCCGAGACGCTCGGCATCACCAAGGATGCCCTCCACGTTCATATCGGGTTGGCGATCTTCCTGGGCGTCGCCCTGGTGTTCCGACGCTCGCTGGCCAGCTGGATTCCGTGGCTGGCGCTGCTGGCCTTCGAACTGGCCAATGAATCGATGGATATCCTGTACTGGAACGGGAGCGGTATCGGCCTTGACCTGGGAGACAGCCCCAAGGACATCGTCAACACCATGTTCTGGCCCACGGTGGTGCTGCTCGTGGCGCGCTGGGTGCGGCGCCGCGCCGCCGGCAGCACGGCAACAGCCGCCGCCGATCAAGCCTAGGCGCCGGCCCGGCGGATCCTTCTAACCCTTGACGATGACGAAGCGCAGCACCTCGTCCTCGGTGCTGATGGCGCAGTCATGCCCGTTCTGCTTGCAGAACAGGGGAATGTCGATCTTGGCCATCGGATCGGTGGCCAGCACGACAAGGCCTGCGCCATCAGGCAGGGCCGCCAGACGCTTTTCCATCTTGAGGACGGGCAGCGGGCATTTGAGGCCGCGGGCGTCGATGGTTTCCGGCTCAGTCGTCAAGGACGAGAACCCAGTGCACGCCGTAGGTCGAGGTCGGGCTGTAGGCCATGGCCACGCCCGCCCTTGTGGCGGTCGCCTTGAGGGCGACAGCGTCTGCAGGGCTGTTGCGCCAGCCCGAGAAGGTCTCGGCGAAGGTGGCGTAGCCGGCGCTGAGCTTCATCACGGTCAGCTCCTGCGGCGCGCGGGGCGGGGTGCCGGTCTGCGCATATTGGGTGGCCAGCACCTGGGCGGTGCCGTCGAGCGCCGGGTCCGGCGTCAGCGCGGGCAGGCCATTGGTGGCGCGGTAGGCGTTGACCATCGCTATGGCCTGGGCGCGATCGAGGCTGGCGCCGGGCTGGTCCATGCGCGCCGAAAGGCCGGGGGCCAGGGCGATCGCGGCACCAGTGCCGCCGCCGCCCATGCTGCAGGCGGCAAGGGTCATGCCGGCGAGAAGCGTGGCGAGGGGCAGCAAAGCAGGCCGGTAGCGGCGCAAGACGGTCATGGAAAATCCTGGGCTAGAGTGGTCGAACGCCCGCTTAGGCGGGCAGCAAGGCCAAAAGATGGTTGATCCGGTCATAGCGCCAGAGCCCTGCCATCGGCTTAACGCCAGCCGATTTGGCCTTGCGCGACAAGCAGGCGGGCGACTACAACACCTCCCAGTTAATTTGCATCCCGATTTAAATCGGGAGCCCGCCAGCGAGCCGCGCCTCCCATGAAGACCGCCGACCCCGAATTGATGCGGGCCATCAACCGCTTCCATGTGCTCGACACGATCCGTCGGCACGGCGCCATTGCCCGTGTCGAGATCGGCGAGCGCACGGACCTGTCGGCGACCACGGTCTCGGCCATCACCGCCTCGCTGCTCGATGACGGCCTGATCACCGTGCGGCACGAGGGCGACATCCGCAGCCAGACGCTTCGCGGCCGGCCGCGCGTCATGCTGGCGCTCAACCCCGAGGCCGCCTGGGTGGTCGGGGCCAAGCTCGCCGCCAACCGCATCGTCTTCGTCGCCACCAATTTCCAGGGCGATGTGCTGGCGAGCCTGGTGCTGCCGGTGCGTGTCGACCGCATTCCCACCCCTGTGATTGCCGACCTGGTCGAGGATGGCGTGCGGCGCTGCGTGCGCGATGCGGGCCTGGGCCTCAACCAGATCAAGACCATCGCGCTGAGCCTCCCCGGCATTATCGAGCATGGTACCGGCAAGGTGCTGGCCTCGAGCGTGCTCAGCGATCTCGACGTCTCGCTGCATCAGGCCATCGCGGCGCGGCTGGGCATCGATACCATCATCGAGAGCGACGCCAATGCCATCACCATGGCGCAGCACTGGTTCGGCCAGGCGCGCGACCGTGACGATTTCGTGCTGGTCGCCATCGAGGAAACGCTGGGCCTGGGCGTGATGCATGGCGGGCAATTGTTCCGTGGCGCGCATGGGCTGAGCCTGACCCTGGGCGACATGATCATGGGCGCAGGCGGCGACAATGCCGTGCGGCTGGCCGATCTCGCCAGCGAAGGCGCGATCCTGGCGTCGCGACAGCCCGACCAGCGCATGAGCGAAGCGGTCCGGCTGGGGCAGGGCATGGCGCAGGTCGAGGGCCTGCTCGAAGCGGGGGATCCCGGTCTGCGCGATGCCGCGGCGCGGGCCGGGGCGGCGCTGGGCATTGCCATCGCCAATCTCGTGGCCCTGTTCGCACCGCCGCGGGTGATCCTGGTCGGCACCACCCTGGCTTTGGGCGAGCACCTGCTGGCGCCGCTGCGGCTGGCCTTTGCCAATGCCATTCCGGCGCCGCTGACGACGCTTGCCGAGATCGTCATTGACGAGGCCGGCGACGAATTCTGGGCCCGGGGCGCCGCCGCGGTGGCTCTGGGCGAACTCTATGGCTCGCCCTGGGGCACGACAGGCCCGGCCCGGCACACCCTGCAATAGTTTCATTCGCCGACGCCCTGACAGCGCCGGCCCATTTTATCGCGTGAGGAGAAGAGAATGCGGGAAGCACTGATCGTCTGGGGCGGCTGGAGTGGCCACGAACCCGAGCAATGCGCCAAGATCTACAAGGACTGGCTCGAGCAGGACGGCTTCAAGGTCTATGTCGAGGACACGACCGAGGCCTTTGCCGATCCCTCCATTCACGATCTCAGCCTCATCATCCCGATCTTCACCATGAGCAAGATCGAAAAGGAAGAGCTCTCCAACCTGGTCGCCGCCATCGAATCGGGCGTGGGCCTGGCCGGTCATCATGGCGGCATGGGCGACGCCTTCCGCGAGGCGGTGGATTACCAGTTCATGGTCGGCGGCCAGTGGGTGGCCCATCCGGGCAACATCATCGACTATCGCGTCGATGTGACCCGGCCGGATGATCCGGTCATGGCCGGCGTCAATAGCTTCGCCTACCATTCCGAGCAGTATTACATGCATGTTGACCCCTCCAACGAGGTCCTCGCCACCACCACCTTCAATGGCGATCACGCCAGCTGGATCGATGGCGTCACCATGCCGGTGGTGTGGAAGCGCAAGCATGGCAAGGGCCGGGTCTTCTATTCGGCGCTCGGCCACGTCTCGTCGGAATTCCAGGTGCCCGAGATGGCGACGATCCTGCGCCGCGGCATCAACTGGGCAGCCCGGTAATCCATGTCTGGCGGCGCTCCTAGGAGCGCCGCTTCCCCTTTCAGGCGTCGCGATCGGCAAAGATGGCGGCGATCAGCAGCAGTTGCGCGCCAAGCGTCACCGCCAGCCGCACCTGATGCCAGCTCCACCAGCGATCACGCAGCGCCGTCCAGTCAGCGGGAATGCTCGCTGACGTCCAGGCCATGACCTGGTCGTTGATGGGCTGGTTGAGCAGGCGGGTGATGACACCGCCGGCAATGATGGCCGCGGCCGTCGCCAGGTATAGCCCCAGCACCGCCGGCCGCTGGCGCGCGATGGCCGCCAGGATCAGCACCAGTATCAGTGACGCTGCCGCCAGCGCCGGGAGCAGCACATTGAGTCCGCGCACCGAGCCTTGGTGGACCTCGATGAAGGTCGCCGGTGCATAGGTGGTGATGTCATAGCCGCGCCAGATGCCGAACATGCTTCCAACCACCAGGCCAAGCAGCACGAGGGCGGTGACCTGCGCCAGGGTCGGCAGGATAGCGGGCATGAGATACCTCCTTGAAAGGTGGGCCTTGCAGCCTCGGTGGAGACGGTTAGACTGGGAACATATATTCAATACAGTATTGATGTATCGAAATGATCAACCCTGTCAAGCCGAAGCGCAAATATGCCTCGACCCGTCGCGCCGGGCAGGCGGCGGACACGCGTGAGCTGGTGATCGCCGCCGCGCGGACGGCGTTCATCGAAGCAGGATGGGCGGGTACCACCATTGCTGGCGTGGCGCGCGCGGCGGGCGTGTCGAGCGAAACCATCTATGCAGTGTTCGGCACCAAGCAGGCGCTGCTGCTGGCGGCGGTGGAGCGCGCGGTGCGGCGGGCCGAGCCGGATGTGGCTTTGCTCGATCAGGCCGGGCCGAAAGCGGTGGCGGCGGCCCCCAGCCAGCGCGCGCAACTGGCGCTTTTTGCCCGCGATATCACGGACGTGCTGGGCAATGTCGCGGAGCTGATGGCGGTGGTTCGGAGCGCCGCCGCCAGCGATGCGGCGCTGGACGCGCTCTACCAGGACCTCCATGCCGGGCGGCGCCGCAACCTGGGCTTCGTCGCCCGGGCGCTGGCACAATCGGGCCCGCTACGGTCTGGTCTCGACGCGGAGGCGGCCACGGCCATGCTGTGGCGATTGGCCAGCCCGGAGCTGTTTTTGCTGATGACGAAAACCGAGGGCCTCTCGGCCGAAGACTATGCTGCCTGGCTGGCCGCGACGCTCGAGGCGGTGCTGTTGCCCGATCAGCCGGCGGCCAGCTGATCCAGCCGTTCCGACAGCGCCTTGAGCTCCCAGTCGCGGGCCAGGGCTGCGGCCCGGTCCCAGCTCGGCACCACGTCTGGTATCGCGGGGAGCGGGGCATTGGTGACCATGGTGGCCAGCCGCCGATAGAGCCGCAGGTCATCGGCCTGGGCCTCGAACTTGCCGTCATCAAGCATGGCTTCGAGGTCGGGATAGCGCTTGAGCAGGCTCGCCGCCGTCTTCTCGCCGATGCCGCGCGCGCCGGGGATCTTGTCGGATGGATCGCCACGCAGGGCGATGAAGTCGGGAACTTGGCCCGGCTCGACATCGTAGCGCTCCCGCACTTCTGATGGCCCGATGCGCGCGATCTCGCCCATCTTGACCGGATGGAGGATGGTCACCTTGTCGGAGGCGAGCTGGAAGGCGTCGCGGTCACCGCTGGCGACCAGCGCGGTGCCGCCGGCCTTCACCTCCGCCGCTGCCGCCGTGGCCAGAAAATCGTCGGCCTCGAAGCGGGCGGACTTGCCGCTGACAAAGCCGCAGGCCGCGATGAATTCAGGCAGGATATCGAGCTGCTCGACGATATCGTCATCGAATTCGCGACCGCCCTGATAGGACGGAAATTCCAGCGCCCGCCAGTTCGGTTCGGTCAGCGTATCCCAGCCGACGACCACGGCACGGGGTTGTTCCTCCTGCCACAGCCGCAGCAGGTAATTGGCAAAGCCGACAATGGCCCCGCCCGCCCGATCACCCTTGCGGCGGATGGTCTTGGGCAGGCCGTGATAGGCCCGGTGGGCGAAGGAATCGCCATCGATCACCAAGAGGGGGCGTCTTGCCATGTCCATTCCTCCAACCCGCGACAGCTTAGCGGCTGCCACGCGGGCGCATAGGGCAAAAGAGGCGGGAAGCAGGTGGTGATCTCGACGGGATTCGAACCCATGACCCCCGGATTAGGAATCCGGTGCTCTATCCTGCTGAGCTACGAGACCACGACAGCGTGGATAGCAAATGCGGAGGAACGGCGAAACCCCGTTTGCGGCTGTGGAGGCCAGCACCGAGCCCTCAATCGTCGCACCCTCTCCCATCGCGGGGAGGGCAGCGAAGCTAGGCCCATTTGGGCCGTAGCGTAGCTGGGTGGGGGGATGAGAGCCCCGATATCCGGACAAACACACCCCCACCCCTGATCCCTCCCCACAAGGGGGAGGGAGACGACTGAGAAACCTCAGCCAAACAGTACTTATCCCCGCTGGCAAATCCTCGCGTATTCTTCTCCCATCACCCTGCCAGAGCGCGGTCATGACGAGTGAATGGGTCAGGGATGAATGCCGGGGAGCATGGGTCGCCAGGCTCCCGCATGGATGCTGACCACCAGCCGGATGCTGGCATTGTGGAGAGAGGGCGAAGACCCGCCACGACGCCAAATCGTCCAACCCGAAAGGGCGGCTGCTCGATGCGTGTGTGAAAAATCCCGGCATGGTGGCGAGGCGTCGGTCTCACTTCCAAAACTACTTTTAGAGGCCGTCGCCTCGCCACCATCGCTCATCCGGAAAACCGCGATCCAGGCGGCGCTTCCGCATGTCTTGCGGTTGCCGCATGTTTCGGGCAAACCCTTGCCACTTCGCATAAGGATTTTGCCATGGCTGCCCACCCGGTTTCCCCGCTCGCTCCCAAATCCTATCCGGACCTGCCGGCCATATCAGGCGTGCGCTATGCCACGGCCGAAGCCGGCATCAAGTACAAGAACCGCACCGATGTGCTGCTGATGGCCTTTGACGAAGGCACCACGGCGGCGGGCGTGCTGACGCGTTCGAAATGCTCGTCGGCAGCGGTGGACTGGTGCCGCGCCAACCTGCCTGGCGGCACGGCGCGGGGCCTCGTGGTCAATTCGGGCAATGCCAATGCCTTTACCGGCGCCAAGGGCAAGCAGAGCGTTGCGCTGACGGCCGATTATGCCGCCAAGGCCCTGGGTTGCAGCACCAGTGAAATCTATCTCGCCTCGACCGGCGTCATCGGCGAGCCGCTGGCCGCCGACAAGTTTGCCGGCGTGCTCGACCAGGCCGCCACGCGCATGGCCAACACACCTTGGATCGAGCCGGCCAAGGCCATCATGACGACCGATACCTTCCCCAAGCTTTCGGGCGCTATCCTCGAGATCGACGGTGTCGAGGTGAAGATCAACGGCATTGCCAAGGGCTCGGGCATGATCGCCCCCGACATGGCCACCATGCTGAGCTTCGTGGTCACCGACATGCCTATCGCCGCCCCCGTGCTGCAGGCCCTTTTGGCCCGCCATGTGTCGACCAGCTTCAACGCCATTACCGTCGATAGCGATACCTCCACGTCCGATACGCTGCTGGCCTTCGCCACGGGTAAGGCTGCCGTCGAGCCGATCCAGAGCCTTGATGATCCGCGCGCCGAGACCTTCGGCGAGGCCCTGCGCGATGTGTTGCTCGATCTGGCGATCCAGGTGGTGCGCGATGGCGAAGGCGCGACCAAGCAGGTTTCCGTCCATGTCGAGGGTGCCACCAACGACGCCAGCGCCTTCCGCATCGCCAAGTCGATTGCCGACTCGCCGCTGGTCAAGACCGCCATTGCCGGCGAGGACGCCAATTGGGGCCGCGTCGTCATGGCCGTGGGCAAGGCCGGCGAGCCGGCCGATCGCGACAAGCTGGCCATCCGCTTCGGCGACCTGCTGGTGGCCAAGGATGGCGAGCGCGCCGCCGCCTATGACGAGGCTGCCACCTCGGCCTATATGAAGGGCGAAGACCTGGAGCTGACCGTCAGCCTGGGGCTCGGCGAGGGGCGGGCCACGGTCTATACCTGCGATCTGACGCATGGCTACATCACCATCAATGGCGACTACCGGAGCTGACATGGCGCTGCCCGATACGCTGACCATTGAACGCGCCGGGCTCAAGGCCTGGCCCGGCATCGAGGTGGATTGGGATGGTGCCTGGGTGCGCCGTGCGGCTGGCGGCTACACCAAGCGCGCCAATTCCTTGCAGTGCTTCGACCCCGATGACGGCGACGACGCAGCCGACCGGCTGGCGGCGGGCGTGGCGTGGTTCACCGCACGCGGCATCCCGCCGGTGGTCCGCAGCACGCCGCTGGCCAGCCCCAGGCTCAACGCAGCACTCGACGCCGCGGGATGGGCGACGATCGATCGCAGCTATCTCTACGCCATGCCGCTCGAGGTTCACGAGCCGGATGCGCAGGGGCGAATAACCGATCTGCTGGATCCCGGTTTCCTTGCCGCGCAACAGGCGCTGCAAGGCTTTTCGGACGGCCACATGCTGCGCATGCGGGCGCTGCTCGACGTCGTCGAGGTGCCCGCGGCCGGCATCGTCGTCGAGCGCGATGGGGTCCCGGTTGCCTCGGGGCTGATGACGATCGCCGATGGCATCGTTATCGCCAGCAGCGTTATCGCCGACCGCACCCGGCGCCGCCAGGGCCTCGGCGCCGCCATGATGCGCACGGGGCTGGCCTGGGCCAAGGGGCAGGGCGCCACCGTGGCTGCCCTCAACGTTCAGGCCGACAATTCGCCGGGCCTGGCGCTCTATGGCAGCCTGGGCTACGCCCACCAGTATGACTACACCTATCGCGTTCCGGGGAAGGCATGAGCCAGTCCCTGCTGCTCGTGGTCGCCGTGGCGCTGGTGGATGCCGACCGGCGCGTGCTCATCGCCCAGCGCCCGGAGGGTAAGGCGATGGCGGGCCTATGGGAATTCCCCGGGGGCAAGGTCGAGGCGGGCGAAACGCCTGAAGCCGCGTTGATCCGGGAGCTCGACGAAGAGCTCGGCATTTCCACCAAGGAGGCGTGCCTGGCGCCGGTATCGTTTGCCAGCCACTCTTACGATAATTTTCACCTGTTGATGCCACTTTATGCCTGTCGGAAATGGCAGGGGACGCCAGAGCCGCGGGAGCATTCCGCCCTCAAATGGGTGCGTCCGCAGCAGTTGCGCAACTATCCCATGCCACCCGCGGACGAACCGCTGATCGCAGCACTCTGCGATCTGCTCTAGCGCCGGGTGGGGCAAGGATGTGGGCTGAGACGATCAAGGCGTTCCGCGACGATGAGGGCGGTGCCACGGCAATCGAGTACGGCATGCTGGCCGCGCTGCTTGCGGTGGCCGCCATTGCCAGCTTCTCGATCCTTGGAAATTCGCTGGTCAATCTGATGAGCGCCGGCACCGGCAGCGCGGCCGACGTCATGGCCAACCAGACCAACAAGCTCAACTAGCCGCCGGGCCTACTGCAGCACCACGACCTTGTATTTCTCGCCTGGCACCACCGGGTCGCCGGGATAGAGGTCGTTGATGATGTAGAACAGCTCGCTGCCGCGGCTGAGCCCCGCCATCTGGCGCGCCAGCGAATCGGCACTGTCGCCGGCCTTGGCCGTCACGATCCGCACCGCGACCTTGCGCACCAGGTTGAGGTCCGAACTTTCCGCGCGGCGGAAGCTCTTGAGCGTCGCCTCGGCGCCCTGGGCGAAGCGGTTGCTGTCGGCCTTGGCGGCAAAGATGAAGCGATAGACCTGGCCGTCGAGCCGCATCACCGACACGCGGAAGAACCACTGGTCGGTCTGGGCCAGGCCCGAAGCCATCTCGATGCCGTTGAGAGTCTGGGTGGTGACGCTGTCGGCCTTGAGCCCGGCAATCCAGCCCGAACGCAGGTAGTCGGCCAGCGGCACATTGGCCTGCACATCGGCGCTGTCGAAGCGGACGGCCTCGCCGTCGCCGGCGACACCCACCACGGCACTCTGCGAATTCTGCAGCGTATAGCCTTCGGGCACGGTGAAGGTGAATTTGGACGCGGTATGGATGAACCGCCGGCCGACGATCGAGCCCTGGGCCGGGCTGTCGCCGAAGGTGAGTCCGGTGATCGAGGCGAGGTAGCCGTCGCGATCGACCTCGCCCAGCTCGCCCTGGCCGAACATGGTGCGGGCAGTGTCCATTGCCTTTTCGATGCGGGCCGGCGTCGAGGGATGGGACGACAGGAAGCCGGCGCCGCCGTTCTCGCCCGCCGAGAAGCTGGCGAAGCGGCTCATAACGCCGAGGAAGCGGGCCGCGGCCTGCGGATCATAGCCGGCCTTACCGGCAAACTTGATGCCCTCGCGATCCGCTTCCAGCTCCTGGTTCTGGCCGAAGGCGGCCATGGACTGGCGGGTGCGGTTGGCGGTGGCGTCGGTCGAGGTGTCGCCACCGAAGACGCCGGTGATGACGCGATCGACGATCTCGGTGGTGCGGGTCCGGTCGGTGCGGGCGCGGGCATGGCGCAGCGTCACGTGGGCGATTTCGTGCGCCAGCACAGCCGCCAGTTCGCTGGTGTCGCTGGCCAGGGCCAGGATGCCGCGCGTCACGTAGATATAGCCGCCGGGCAGGGCGAAGGCATTGACCTCTGAACTGTCGAGGATTGTCACCTGGAACTGCGCATTGGGCTGGTTGGCCGCGGCCAGCAGGCGGCTGACGATACGCGCCACCATGATCTCGGCGGGCCGATCCGAATAGACCCCGCCATAGGCGGCGATGATACGCGGATGCTCGCGGCGGCCGATGACGACATCGTCGGGATCGGTGCCCTCGGGCACGACGGTCGGCGCCGGATTGTCACCCGTCTGGCTGACGGCGACATTGCTGGTCCCGGTCAGACTTGTGCAGGCGCTCAGTGCCAGCAGTGACGCTGCCAGCAGTCCATTCCGCGTTGCTGTCTGCAAACCCTTGGCGATATGCCCCAACCCGATCATCGTGTCGCCAGAACCTCGATCTGCTCGGGATGGGTCACTTCGATGCGTGGACCATCCCGGTCGTCCACCCATCCGCGAATACGCACCAGTGCATTTTCCAGCACCAGCGGATCCATGCCTGCCTCGGCAAACAGCCGCAAGGCCGGCGCCTCGATCACGGCGGTGAAGTCTTCCTTCCAGAACCGGCCGAAATTGAGATAGACCCGCCCGCCGCTCTGTTCGGCGAGAAGGACCCTGCCTTCGACAAGTTCATAATGGCCCGCCCGGGCAAGGAGGTCGCCGGGCGCGTTCGCCGCACGAGTGCTGTAATAGGGATCGGCCCAGATGCCAAGCCCGGCCAGCCGCGCGCGCCCTTCTGCCGCAAACAGCAGGTCGAGGCAGGCGCGATTGTCGGGGAAGGAATAGACCCGCGCCAGACCCTTGGCGACCATGGCCTGCTGCGCCCAGATCTCGCCCTCCGGCGTGGTCACGAAGACATGGGCCAGCACCCGGCCATAGCGATCCACAGCCTCGCCGCCGAAGCCCAGCCGCACCGGCTGGTTAAGAGCAATGGCCTCGAGAGCCGCCTTGGCTTCGGGCGCCAGCGGCCAGGTGGGGAAATCAGGGCGGTCCAGCGGCAGCTTGGGCGCCTGCGTCCCGATCATCCGGACCACGCGGCCGTCGTCGAGAATCACCGTGTCGCCATCGGTCACCGCGGTGACGACGCCGCCCGGTTCCATGCGCAACTGCTCGCAGGCGAGCGCTGCCACCGAGACGGTGTTCAACGCCGCCAACGCTGCGAGATGGACGAGACTGGTCTTGAACAAGCAGGGCCCCGGAAAGATTTCATTCACCATGCACCCAAATGCGGCAAAAAATGATGAACGATCGCGAAGGCGTGAAGCGCTCGGGATCAGTGGCCCGAATTCTCCACGCATCCCCGGCTCCAAACTTATCCTCGCCCCCAAACTCTTCCGTATTCTCCTCTCGTTGCCTGTGGGGAGCGCAGTCGAGTGCAAGATCGTTCGATAACCGCAAAGGTGCCGCCTTTTTTTGCGGCGAGGCCGCATCGGTCGCGACACCCACGCAACGATCGGCTGGTCTTGCGACTTTATCTGGAGTGACAGGAGAAGCCGATGAAACCCGACCTGGAGGCGCCACGGCGCCAGCTCGATATTCTGGAGGGGATCTGGGACACCACGATCACGCCGATCGCGGCCGACGGTTCGCCCGGTCAATCTTCGCGGGCCATCGACAGCTATGCCTGGAGCGCCAATGGGCTCTTCCTGCAGCATGATGTCGATGCCACCATGGATGGGCAGCGCATCCTCTCGATGGAAATCCTGGCCGTCGAACCCGATACCGGCCGCTACGTGACCCGTAGCTACGATGCCGATGGGTCGATGAATGACTTTCTTGCCGAGCTCGAAGGCCGGAACTGGCGCCTGACTGGGGAGCAGCAGCGGTTCGACGGAACCTTCAGCACCGACGGTCTGCAACTGGTGGGAGAGTGGGAGCAGCGCAGCGCCACCGGCTGGAGACCCTTGATGCGCGTGGTGCTGCGCAAACGCCGCTAGGGCAGGCGCCCCGGCCGTGGCCGGGGCTGCGTGGCGGCTCAGGCGGCCGCGCGTGTCGACTTCTTGCCGGCGATGAAGGCGCCGAAGCGCTTGGTGATGAAGGGAACGACCAGCATGACAATGGTGGTCGCCATCATCGGCACGAGCACCAGGCTGCGCTGCCACATTTCCCAGCCTGCGGTCAGCGGCATCAGGATGTAGAGATAGAGCGTCACGACGGGATAGACGAAGACGGTCATGATCAGCGCCATGCGGAGTCGGGAAGCGAGAGAGGGTTGCATTTGCAAGCTCCATTGAAACGGTACGTTTCGTTATATAACGGAACGGCACGTTTCGTTCAAGTGCTTTGCTTCGGAATCCTTTTGCACCATATTGGCCGACATGAGCGCACCTGCAGCAGACGACATCGATGACCGCCGCCGTTCCATCGGCGCGCGGCGGAATCCCGAAACCGAGAGGGCCATCCTCGAAGCCGCCGAAGCCATCATGGCCGAGGAGGGGATAGCGGGATTTTCCATCGAGGCTGTGGCCAAGCGGGCCCGAGCGGGCAAACCCACAATCTACAAGTGGTGGCCGGGCAAGACGGCGCTGCTGCTCGATGTCTATCATCGACAGAAGCCGGCTTCAGTGCATTTGGATACCGGGACCGTCGAGGGTGACGTCTTCGCTTTCCTGACCGGCGTCTTCGCTCACTGGGGCGATACGGGGGCGGGCCAGGTGTTTCGCTTCATCGTGGCCGAGGCGCAACGGGACGAAGCAGCGGAGGCTTCATTGGCGGACTATGCCGCCGAGAGACGCGTCCAGAGCGGGCAGATTTTCCAGCGTGGCATCGACCGAGGCGAGCTTTCGCCCGATATCGATATCGGCATCTGCGCCGACCTGCTGGCCGGCTTTATCTGGAAACGGCTGCTGACGGGACGCATCGAACGCGACCCCGAAGAGCTTCGGAAGGTGGCCCGGCAGATGGTGCGGGGATTGCTGGCCTAGAAGCCGGATGAGGGGTGCTGTGGGTAGGCCCAGCATGTTGGGCCAGCCCAGGCCCCCCTCACCGACCCGGCTGCGCCGGGCCACCTCTCCCCGTCGGGGAGAGGTGTAGATTGGGGCTAGCGTCGAACTATTGAGCCGGGGCTCCGGCGCCGGCTTCGGTTTCGCTCTGGGCGTCGACGGCGGCCTTGAGCGCTGCGTCAGGAATGTCGATGGCAACGCCATCCATCAGGCGAGCGACGGTGTCGTTGAAGGTGGTCATCAGCAATTGCTGCTGCAGCTGGCCGGCTACCTGTTCGAAGGCAGGCGGGGTCGACTGGCGCTTCTCGTCCAGGCGAATGATGTGCCAGCCGAACTGGGACTGCACGGGAGCCGAGATCTGACCGATATCGGTCAGGGCAAAGGCCGCCGCTTCGAAGGGGGCAACCATCATGCCCTTACCGAAAAAGCCCAGGTCGCCGCCATTGGCTGCGCCGGGATCGATCGACTTTTCCTTGGCGAGGGTGGCGAAGTCGGCGCCGCCGTCGAGTTCGGCCTTGCCGGCATTGGCTTCGGCTTCGTCGGCCCCCAGGATATGGCTGGCGCGGATTTCGTCGGCCGGCCCGAAATCGGC
>CBFGMY010000020.1:0-30190 GCA_965650055.1 uncultured Devosia sp. | reverse complement strand
GGTCGGCTCGTCCAGCAGCAGGATATCGGGCTTGGGGGCAAGCACGCGCGCCAGTGCAGCGCGGCGGCCTTCGCCACCCGACAGGTTCCGTGGGTTTTCCGCGCCGGTCAGTCCCAGCGAAGTCAGCAGATATTGCGCACGATATTCGTCATCGCCTGGCCCCAGCCCCGCCTCGACATACTCGAGCGTCGTCGCATAGGCCGAAAGGTCGGGCTCCTGCGGCAGGTAGCGCAGGGTGGCGCTCGGCTCGACGAAACGCACGCCGCCATCATGGGTCACGTCGCCCGAGGCGATCTTGAGCAAAGTCGATTTGCCCGAGCCGTTCCGACCCACCAGCGCGATGCGCTGGCCGGGCGAGACGATCAGTTCGGCGCTTTCGAGCAGCGTCGTGCCGCCGAAGGTCAAATGGATGTTCTGAAGCGAAAGAAGGGGAGCTGCGGCCATGGCGCGGATAGAGCATAGACCCCGCGCAAAGAAAAGGCCGCTCAGGGCATGGCGGCGCCGCGTCCGGCCACCACATGCATGCCCGAGCATGGCAAGCACGGGCGAAAAAGAAAAGGCCGATCAGGACGTTGAGGATCCTGACCGGCCCGGGGAGACGGTAGCAGCAAGCCCCGTCGTCTCGGCGCGGTGGCCACCGTTCCCCTCGGACCGATCACCGCCATCGCGATGACGGGAGAAAAGCACAGGTTATTATGAGTGTCAAACTCATAATAATGACGACGCATGTTGAACGCACTTCACCTCTCCCTCTGGGGGAGAGGTCGACCCTCTTGGGTCGGGTGAGGGGGCCTTACAGGTGCAGCGAGGGGAAAGGCCCCCTCACCCGTCGGCTTCGCCACCGACCTCTCCCCCGAAGGAAGAGGTGAAGAAAGTTAGTGCGCCGGTTCCATGACGGCTTCGAGCGTCGACAGCCCGAGCCGGTCGCGGATAGAGCGCTTCTTGCTGGCGAGATCGGCGATGGTATAGCTGGCCAGCACGTCGAAGAAGGCACCCAGCGCCTCGCGCAGCGCGCCGTTGAGGTCGCATTCCCCGATCAGCGGGCAATCGGCGCCATCCTCGAAGCACTCGGCCAGGGCGAAGTTTTCCTCGGTCAGCCGGATCGTATCGAGCAGCGTGATGTCCTCTGCCTTCTTGCCCAGCTTGATGCCGCCATGGCGGCCGCGCACCGTGGCCAGGAGGCCATTTTCCACCAGCGGCTTGATCAGCTTGAACAGGAACAGTTCGGAAATATTGTAGGCCCTGGCGATGTCGGCGACGCGGCTCAGGCCCGGCTCATTGACGGCGCAATAGACCAGGGTGCGGATCGCATAGTTGGATTGGCGCGTCAGTCTCACTTCGAACCTCGCTTGGGCGGAATCTACGGATGCCCCCGGCGCGACGCCGGAAGACCATCCTGATTCTGCCTGTTTTTTCGTCCTAGAACGGCTCGCAGCTTATAACCATTCTAAAATATGTCAACTAAACCTGATCGACCTGTTCAGGTTTCTATCGACGCGGCGACCGCTGGACAGACGTTTAAATTCCCCGTATGAATTTAAACAGGGAGACGGCAGATTGACCACGACTATTACGCGAGCCATGCTCAGCGAGGCGGCGGCCCAACGCACCGGTTTAAGCAAGTCAGAGACGGCAGCGATTGGCGAAGCCATGTTCGCACTGATGGGTGAGGCCCTGATGGCGGGCGAGAACGTCAAGCTCACGGCCTTCGGCTCATTGCAGGTACGGGCCCGCGCCGAGCGGCTGGGCCGCAATCCGCGCACCGGCACCGAACACCGCATTTCGCCACGGCAGACCGTGGTGTTCACGCCCAGCGCCCAGCTGCGCGAAGCGCTCGAGAGCGCCGCCAGCCCCGCCGTTTCAGCCAGCCTGGTCCGCGAGACGGCGTGAAAAGTAGCGCCGGTAGAGCGTGAGCTCGGCCGCGCCGACCGCCGGCGCCAGGGCGCCGCGATGCCCCGGGACCACCTGCGGCGGCACATAGGGCGCGGTGGGCAGCAACCGCAATTCGCTCTCCAACCGTTCCACCAGCGGCGCCACGACGGCCGCGGGCAGGATGCTGTCGATGACCACGAGCTTGGTCTCGATCACCGTTCCGGTATTGAACACGACCTTGGCCAGCGCCCGCGCGCTGTCGGCCAGCCATTGCTCGAGCACTGGCCCGAAGCCCGGCCAATCCCACTCGGCGGGGTCGAGGGGGCCTGGATCCAGGCCCGCCCCGGCAAGTCGGGAGCGCAAGGCCGCGACGGAGGCGATGAGATGGGCCGGCAGCAGGCGGCCATGGCCATCGCTCACCAGCATCGAGCCCAGATTGGCCGAATTGCCGGTTGGCCCTTCCCAGAGCTGACCCTCGCCGACAATGCCGGCAGCGATGAAATGGGAGATCAGGAAATACATGAAATCGGTCGGGCGGGGCCGGGGAAAGGCCGTCAGCTGGGCCCAGCAGGCGGCGTTGCCGTCATTGAAGAGACTGACCTCTAGGCCGGTCCGCCGCCGCAGTTCGTCGGCCAGATCAAGCTTGCGCCACAGCTCGACCTGGCGCTGCGGAGCCATGACGGCACCGAGGTTGTCGGCGAGATTGGTGGGCAGGGCCACGCCGATATTGCCCAGGCGCGCCCGCTGCACTTCGCTGAGGGGCGCCAACACCTCGGTCATCATCGCGATGATCGCTTCGACAATGCCTGACGCATCGGGATAGTCGTGATCGCGCCGCCGGCGTCCCAAAACCTGGCCATTGAGATTGACCAGCAGCACCTCCAGATGCCGCCAGCCGATTTCGACTCCCACGGCGAACGCGCCTTCGGGCTGGAGGAAAATCGGGGTGGCAGGCTGGCCGCGCCGGCCACGCAGCACCTCGCCCCGCACGATCAATCCGGCATTGTCGAGATCGGCCAGGATGGCCGAGACGGTCTGCGGCGCCAGGCCCGACTGCCGGGCAATATCGGCATTGGACACGCCGGGATTGAAGCCGATCACGGTTAGCACGGCGCGCTCATTGGCCTTGCGCAGGCCCTGATGCTGCAGCCCGCGACCTCTCGCATCAAAGACGTCGCGCACCGGCTCGGAGATCATGGTCGACATCCCAAATCAACCACCCCCTGCCACAACGGCGCGAACATCGCCGGCGACCGGAGGCATGAAAATAATGAAGGTGGCACGCGCGCCGCAAACGCCGTGGGCCTGATTCGAAAGGCAAGAGCGGCGATCATGTCAAAGGGGCAGCCAGCCGCCAAGCCCCGGGCGAGCGCGTAGGGGTACTTGGCCAAGATGGCGCGGCGGATCGGCGCGGCCTATAACGCGCTGGCTTGGGGCGAGGAGGCAGCCATGGTCGACGTGAGGCGCATAACCGAGGCGGACATACCCGGATTCCACGCGGCACTCGACGCCGTGGCTCGCGACGCCAATTTCCTCCGCGGCAACCAGGCGCCGCCCTACGACGCCGTCGCCAGCTTCGTTTGCGGCAATATCGAAAGCGGAAACCCGCAATTTGTCGCCGTGACGCCAGACGGCCAGGTCGTGGGCTGGTGCGACATCGTGCGGGGGAGTGGCGCCCACGAGCGCCATCTGGGTGAACTGGGCATGGGCGTCGTCGCGGCCTGGCGCGGGCGCGGCGTGGGCAGGAGCCTGCTGCTGGAAACAGTGGCGGCCGCCGATGCGGCGGCCTTCCTGCGGGTGGAACTCAGCGTGCATGCCGACAACATCGCGGCCCTGTCGCTCTATCGCAATTCCGGCTTCGCCGAAGAAGGCCGCAAGCTGAAGGCCCGCCTCAAATCCTCCGGCCCGGTGGACGTGATCATGATGGCCCGCCTGCGCCCCGACAGCGCGTGGCCATCGCCGTCATAGGCGCTAGCGCAATGCCCGGCCGGTTCTGTCGAACAGATGGACCGCGTCGGGCGGCACCGCGATGTGGATGGTCTCGTGCAGCGTGAGGTCGGGAGCGCCATCGAGCTTGATGGTGATCAGTTCCCCGGTCGGCAGTTCGACATAGGCCAAGGCATGTTCGCCGAACTGCTCGATGACCGACAATGTCCCTGTCAGGTCCGCTCCTGCCGCGTCGGTGAGGCGCAGATGTTCCGGGCGGATGCCGATGGTTCGCACCTGGGCCAGGTGTGGGTGCAACACGGCTAGCCGTTTGTTACCCGGAAGCACCAATGTGTTGTTCTCAATCGAGACCTCGGTGAAGTTCATGCGCTGGCTGGCGATGAAGCCGGCCACGAAGGTGTTGACCGGGCTGCGATAGAGTTCGAGCGGGGTGCCGACCTGCTCAATATTACCCGCATTGAGCACGACGATCCGGTCGGCCAGGGTCATGGCCTCGACCTGGTCGTGGGTCACGTAAATCATTGTGGCGTCGAGCTGATCGTGCAGCTTGGCGATCTCGATGCGGGTCTGGGCGCGCAGCGAAGCGTCAAGGTTTGAGAGCGGCTCGTCGAACAAAAACACCTTGGGATTGCGCACGATGGCGCGGCCGATGGCGACGCGCTGGCGCTGCCCGCCGCTGAGCGCCTTGGGCATGCGTTCGAGGTAATCCTCGATCTGGAGGATCCGCGCCGCCTCCCTAACCCGCTGATCTATCTCGGCTTTCGGCGTCTTGGCGAGCTTGAGGCCAAAGGCCATGTTCTCGTAGACCGTCATATGCGGATAAAGCGCATAGGATTGGAACACCATGGCGATGCCGCGCTGGGGCGAGGGCACGTCGTTGACCACCTTGCCGCCGATCGAGATGTTGCCGCCGGAAATGGGCTCCAGCCCGGCAATCATGCGCAGCAGGGTGGATTTGCCGCAGCCCGAGGGACCGACGAAGACAACGAATTCACCCGATTTGATGTCGAGATCCACGCCATGGACAACTTCCAGATTGCCATAGGATTTGCGGACGCCGCGCAGCGATACGTCGGACATGGAAGCCTCCTCAGGTTTCGATCAACAGCGTGGCAATTTCGAAAGGCCGGAGCGACAGGGTTACGCCATTGTCCTTGATTTCCAATGGCTTGCCTGCATCCTCCTCCATCAGGTTGACTGTTCGAACCGACTTCACCGGAATGCCGAAGGTGATGGTCGCCTCCGCCCGGATATTGGCGTGCTCGAAGATGCGCAGCACCACGGCGTCGGACTTTTCGGCCTTTTTGACGGTTTCCAGCGTGATGTTATCCACGTCGGCTTGGGCGAAGCTAAACTGGCTGAACTCACTGGCAGCAACGGAGGCGTGCTTGAGCGAACCGATGACGGCTACGGGATTGTTGAAGCGTTCAGCGGCGCGATGCACGTCGGCGAGATCAGCAACGCCGTCATGCACGAACAGGGCGTAACGCAGGCGGTGCTCGCCGACGTCGGCATCGGGGCTTGGGAAGGTCGAGCCACGCACCAGGGTCAAGCGAACCGATTGTTCGAGGCAGTCATAAGCATACTTGCAGTCGTTGAGCAGGGCGATGCCGAAATCGGCCTCGCTGAGATCGACCCAGCGGTGCATCGAAGCCTCGAAGCGCGCACGATCCCAGGTGGTGTTGCGATGGGTCGGGCGGCGGACGTGGCCGAACTGGATTTCCGAGCGGATTTCCGAGGTATTGAGGTCGAATGGGAACTGAGCCTTGAGCACGGTATGGCGCTCCTGCCAGTCGATGAAGGTGTCGAATTCGACCTGTCGCTGGCCGGCGGCGAGCGAGATGACTTGGACGACCTTGGACTTCTGGTAGGTGCGTTCGACGCGGATGGCGGCGCGGTGGGGGCCGGTTTCCACCACTGAGATCAATGACTTAGCGTCTGCCAACGGCCAGAACTGTTCCTCGAAATAGCGGTCGATATCCCAGGCGTCCCATTCCATGGGCTTGTCTTCGTAGGCGATCAGGCGATTGGCGGTCTTGCCGGGCTCGAGCGTCTCGCGATTGCGGGTCTTGTCGAAGACCGAGGTGATCTCGCCTGATTTATCGAAGGTGACCCTAAGCAGCTCATTTTCCAGATGTTTTTCGGAAACTGAGAGCGGCGACGTGGTGTTGCTGGCGCCGCCGGAAACGACCTGCCCACCGGTCCAGCCGAGGGGAGACATATCGGAAACCGGCGCGGCAAAGGCGCTGGAACCATCGGCCGCAACGACCTTCTGGAACGGGTGCACCGCCCCGTCGGTCGCCAGGGACGCCCCGTCCAAAGTCGATTCCGAACGGAAAATAACCAATCCTGATCGCGTCTGGCCGGTGAAATTGAACAGGCGGAGCTGATCGGCGCCCGGCTTGGAGAAAGCCTGGGCGGCGGCGTGCCAGGGACCGTTCTGCGACCCCAGGGTCGAGAAGATCTGGCCGTACTCGTTGTCGCTATCGACATAGACCTCGGGGATCGAGGTGCCGGGAAGGATGTCGTGGAACTGGTTGATGAGCACCAGCTCCCAGAACTCGGCCAGCGTGTCGCTCGGGTAAGCGGCGCCTGATTGGGTCAGGGCCATGGCGCCCAGGAATTCGAGTTCACGCAGCAGGCGTTCGGCCTTGCGGTTGTTGGCCTTGTTCTTGGCGACCGAGGTCAGCGTGCCGCGGTGGTATTGCAGGTAGAGCTCGCCATTCCACACCGGGAACTTGTTGCCGGGCGCATCCATCTTCTTGCCGAGGCGATCGAGGAACGGGACGATGCCTTCGAGCTTGACGCGGGGGGCGCCGGGAATGCCGCGTTCGAGGCGGATGCCGCGCTCGATCATGCCGCGGGTCGGGCCGCCGCCGCCGTCGCCATAGCCATAGGACATGACGACTTCGTTGTGCACGGCCTTGGGCTCGTAGCGCTTCCAGGCGCCCATGGTTTCGCTGACCGAGAGATCGCCATTGTAGGTGGTGAAGATCTGCTCGCTGTCATATTTCTGCGCGGTGATGAGCTGCGCCTTGGTGACTGTGCCGTCGATGCCGCGCCAATGGAAACTGTCATAGGGATGGCGGTCGGTATCGTTCCAGCTGAGCTTGCTGGTGACAAAATACTTGAGGCCCGACTTGTCCATCACCTGGGGCAGGTTGGCCGAATAGCCGAAGGTATCGGGCAGCCAGACCGTCTTGGGGTCGACGCCGAAATGCTCGAGGTGGAAGCGGCGGCCGCGCATGATCTGGCGGACCAGCGACTCGCCCGAGACGATGTTGACGTCGGGCTCCACCCACATGGCGCCTTCGATCTCGAAATGGCCGGACTTGACCTTTTTGAGCATGCGCTCCCAGAGCTCTGGATAATCCTTCTTGAGGAAATCGAAGAGCACCGACTGGTTATACATGAAGATGAATTCGGGATACTCCTCCATCAGGTTGAGCACCGTGGCGAAGGAACGAGCGGTCTTGTCGCGGGTATGCAGCACGCGCCAGAGCCAGCCCACGTCGAGGTGGGTGGAGCCCACCGCGGTGATCTGCGGCTGGGTCTCGGTATCGACCAGTTTGTAGATTTCGCCGGCAATCTTCTCGGCAGCGCCGAGCGAGGCTTCAAACTCCGGCGTGAAGCCATCGCGGCGATCGAGGGCGCGCAAGGCGCGGTCGATGATGTTCAGGATGGCCTGGCGCCGCGGGTCGTTCTGGTAGAGGCGCACGGCGACGTCTAGAGGCGTCTGCAGGTCCCAGTAGAGCTTTTCTGCGCGCTCGCTGCGGGTATAGAAATCGACGGTGAAGCCGACCAGCGGACGCTCGAAGAAGGTGAAGGCATTGACCAGCAGGGTGTGCTTGCTGCCCGGCTTGGCATTGCGCTCGATGACCAGCTCGGTGTGATTGCCGTCGAGCGCCTGGGCGATCTTGCCATCGATATAGGCCAGGCATTGCGGGTCGGTGGAGCCGGGGCGATCCTGCCACTGGCTGGTGAACTTGAGCACGAAAGTCTTGCCCTTGGCCGCCTCGGGCACGGTGACTTCAGCGGCGAACCAGGTATGCCCCTGCTTCTTGGCCCAGACCGAATGGGGGCCGAACTGCTCCCATTTGAGCCAATCGGCCTTGAGCGCCTGCTCCGCCGAGATGTCGGCGCGCTGCACGTGCCACTGCCAGGCGACATCGGCGACCGGCGTCAGGATCTTGCTCTCCAGGTCGGCGCAAAGCCGAATGAGCTTTCCTTCCATCTTGAGATCGTCGTCCAGCAAACCGAGCTTGGTCGACATGGGATTGGAATAGGTCATCCTTTAACTCCGACACCGGCGAACCCTGTGTTCATGTTGCGCCGTAACAAGAAATAGACGCCGACCGCCGGCGCTGCGTAGATGATGGAAAAGGCCGTGAGGAAGCCGTAGTTGATGGCCCCCTGCTGGCCGAAGGCGGCGTAGAGACCCACCGACATGGGGAAGGCATCCTGCACGCGGGCAAAGATCAGCGGCAGCAGGAACTCGTTCCAGGCGCCGGTGAAGCTGTAGAACCAGACCACTGCAATGCCGGCACGCGACATGGGCAGCACGATTTTGGTGACGATCTGCAGCAGCGACGCGCCTTCGACATAGGCCGCCTCTTCCAGCTCGATCGGCACGGTATCGAAGAAGTTCTTCAGCAGCAGCAGCGTGAACGGCAGGTTGAGGATGGTGAGCGCGACGATGACGCCGAACTGGTTGAGCAGGCCACCGCGCTGGGCGGCGAAATAGAGCGGCACCAGCACGCCCGCCGATGGCAGCATGCGCAGCAGCACCAGCGTCCAGAGGAACGCGTTGCGGCCCGGGATGCGCAGCCGAGACAGCGGATAGGCGGCCGAGATACCGACGATGACGCTGAGCGTCGCCGTGCCGGCGGCGATCAGCATGGAATTGAGGAACTGCTTGCCGGCATTGCCGCTGATGGCGAGCGCGAAATTGTCGAGGCCCACCGCGCGCGGGATTTCGAGCTGGCCGGTGGACAGCGGGTTGAAGGCATTCAGGAACAGCCAGGAAAACGGGCTGACCCAGATGACGGCCATGAATGCCAGCGCAATTGCCGTGATGCGCGAGGTGCTGGTCGTTTCCATTATTTCGGCTCCCGCAGCATGCGCAGATAGACCAGCGACAGCAGCCCGACGATGACAAGCATGGCGACCGAAATGGCGCTGCCGAAACCCAGATTGCCGCGCGAAAAACTCTGGTTGTAGAGGAACACCGCCAGGGTCTGGGTTGCCGTGCCCGGCCCACCACCCGTCATGGCGAAGATGAGCGGGAAATAGGTGAAGGTCCAGATGGTGATGAACAGCATGTTGGTGGCGATATGCGGCCGGATGATCGGCAACATGACCAGCCAGATACGCTGGAAGCCGGTGGCGCCATCGACCTTGGCGGCCTCGACCACTTCACGCGAGACCGAATCCAGCGCCGCCGAGAACAGCAGATAGGACCAGGCCGTACCCTTCCAGATATTGGCGATGGTGACGACCGGCAGCGCGTATTCGTTGATGAAGTTGATCGGTGGCAAGCCGAAGGGGGTAACGAAAAGCTGATTGATGAGGCCGGTCTGGCTGGTCGTCGCCGACCACAGGAAGGCCGCTACGATATCGGGCAGCAGCCAACCCAGCATAATGCAGACTTCGACGACGCTGCGGATGGAGGACTGGGTGCCGCGCAGCAGGGCTGCGAGCAGGAAGCCCAGCACGGACTGGCCGACAATGGCCGAGAAGAAGACGAAGATGACCGTGGTCCAGAGCGATTCAAGGAAGCCGCGGCGGGTGAACAGACGCTCGAAATTCTGCAGGCCAACCCAGCTCCATTCGACCGATTTCTTGCCCACCAAGGCCAGGTCGGTGAAGCTGAAGGCGAAGGCCCAGGCGGTGAAGTAGAGCAGCGCGCCGATCATGATCGCCGCCGGCAACATGCCGAGGGCGAGGACGAAGAGGTTGCTGGTGAGCCAGGGATTGGCCTGGTTTTTCATGGATGCTTTCCTGCGTCGATCCAATCACCCGCTCGGTGTCATCCCGGCCGGGGTGACACCGTGGGTGGGAGATCTCCGTGGCACGACCTCTTGGTTCGACAAGCTCACCCTGAGGTCTACTGAGCGTCACGTAACTCCCCGTCACGGCGGCGTCCGGAGGACAGTAGGCGCCGCCGCGTCGGGAGGTGTGGCTTATTCGTAGGTGATGACCTTTTCTTCGCCGAACTCGTCGACCAGCGCATCATGGTAGCTCTGGATGACTTCGTCGACGCTGGCGCCATCGAGCAGGTCGGATGTCGCCTGCTGGATGAGCGCCGAAACGGTCTGGTAACCCGGGATCGTATCGCGGCCGGTGGTATCGGCGGCAAGCGCCGTGGCTTCGGCCAGGAACGGATCGGCGGTATAGTCCGGGCTTTCCGAAATGTCGGTGCGAACCGCCATGCGGTGGTTGGCCAGGGTCCAGGCCTTGAAGTTGGCTTCGTCGAAGATCGAGGTTACCAGCTTGAACGAGGCTTCCGAGTCAGCGGCCTTGGCGTTGATGCCGATGGCCCAGCCGCCCGAGATATTGGTCGTTGTCTTGGTGCCGGGTTCACCCGAGCCTGGCCATGGCGTCCAGCCGACCAGGGCATCGCGTTCCTCGCGGCTCGGCGGGGCGTTGCAGTCCCACAGGCATGCATCTTCCCACGAGCCGGAAGCCAGGATGCCCAGCTTGTCATCGGCAAGAGCAGCGCGGACGGCGGCACCGATATCGGTGGCGTAGTTGAGGTCGGCCGGGTTCAGCTCACGTTCGACATAGACCTGGTGGTAGAGGTCGAAGACGCGACGCAGAGCCGGGCTGTCGCCGATCCACTGATTGGTCTCGCGGTTGAGCAGGCGGTTGCGATCACCCTCGGGTACATCGGCGCCGAGCAGGGCCATGTAGACGCCCTGCATGGTGGTGGCTTCACCCTGCTTGATGCCGGCCGGAAGCTGGAACGGATACTGCACGCCAGCATCCTTGAGCTTCTGGGCAGCGTCGAGCACGTCGGTCCAGCTCTTGGGCTGCCACGGCATGGCGATGCCGGCTTTTTCGAAGTTGGACTTGTCGTACCACAGCATGCGCACGTCGGTATCGGTGGGCAGGGCATAGACATTGCCCTGATAGGACGCCACTTCGAGCAGGCCGGGCAGATAATACTGGTACTGGTCCCAGGCCGCCGCCATGTCGTTGAGCGACTGCAGGTAGCCGGCCGCGGCCAGTTCGGAGACCATGAAGCTGTCGATCACGTTGACGTCGGCGGCGGTGCCGGCGCTGAGATCGAGCGCGATGCGCTGGTCATAGCCCTGGCCGGGCAATTTGATGGCGTTGACGGTGTCGCCCGTCTCGGTCTTGTAGGCCTCGATGCCCGGCTCGACCAGCGAGGCGATCCATTCGGGATACATAATCGTCACTTCCGCCTGCGCGGGCATGGCGGCTGCGGCCATCAGTGACAATGCGGCCACCGTGGTCAGAAAACCTTGTCTGAGCATCAAGTCCTCCTCTGCTGCTTGAACCGCCTTTGATTGGGCGGCGTCTGCGCCGGAACCCTCATCCGACGCGGCCAGAGAAAATCACAAGTTCTGCAACGTTGCAATTCTGAATCGTATTGCGACAACCATTCTGTCGTTCATCAGATTTTCGTACGTTTTTTCAATATGATAGATTTCTGCAATCGTTTCAGATTGAGACTAATGCGCAATGTATCGTTGCAAAATTTGGGCTGTTTGGTTTCTGCACAGGCCGGTGTAAAAGCGTCTGGGGGAAGCGACACGGCATGAACAGCAAGTCAACCACAGCGGATAAGGCACGCGCGGCAGGGAACCGGCGCGTCACCCTGCGCACGATCGCAGATATGACGGGACTGAGCCTGTCCACAGTGTCGCTATCGCTGCGCGGTGGCACGACTCTCAAGCAGGAAACGCGCGACAAAGTCGCCGAGGCCGCCAAGGCGCTGGGCTACATCCCCGACCGGGCGGGCGTACGCCTGCGAACGGGCAAGACAAATGTCATCGCCCTGGTGCTTGATGGGGCCGAGGACTCGATCGATTTCGCCCGCCAGATGATCCAGGGCATCGGCAATGCCATCAAGGGCACGCGCTATCACCTGACGGTCATTCCCGAATTCGAGCGGCATAACTCGGCCGAAACCATCCGCTATATCCTGGACAACCGCACCGCCGACGGGGTGATCATCACCCATACCGGGCCGCGCGACAGGCGGGTGCAGATGATGATCGATGCGGACTTTCCCTTTGTCAGCCATGGTCGCACCGAGTTCTATACCCCGCACCCCTATCACGACTTCCACTCCGAAGTGTTCGCCGCCATGGCGGTGGAGCGGCTGGCCAGCAAGGGTTGCCGGCAGGTGATGCTGGTCATCGGCGATGACAGCACCACCAACTACCACAATATCGTCACGG
Source organism: uncultured Devosia sp. (assembly GCA_965650055.1). Classification (GTDB taxonomy): domain Bacteria; phylum Pseudomonadota; class Alphaproteobacteria; order Rhizobiales; family Devosiaceae; genus Devosia. The sequence continues at coordinate 17,942 of CBFGMY010000020.1, read as the reverse complement.
CGTTTCACAAGGCGGCGGCGCGGGCCGGCATCGAGGCGCGGCTGCTCGAAGGCACCAAGGGCATCAGCCCGGCCGAGATGCGCAAGATCGGCCTCGAACTGGCCGTCGACGGCGCGCGGCCCGATGGCATTATCAGCGACAGCGAGATGCGCACCATTGCCCTGGTCGGCGGCCTGCAGGAGGGCGGGCTGACGCTGGGGCGGGACCTGCACCTGGTCTACAAGCAGACCTCGGGTATCCTGCCGACGCTGTTTCCCGATCTCGACAGCATCCGCGAGGACGTGTTCGCGGCCGGTGGCGAGCTGACGCGGCTGCTGATCAAACGCATCGAGGGCACAGACGTCGAGAGCCTGCAAACCATGGCCGAACCGCAGCCGCATTGGCGCAGCTAGGCTGCATCGAGCATATCTGCCACGCCCTCGTCCTTCGACAAGCTCAGGATGAGGGCTACTGGAAACGCTGAGATAGACCTCATGGTGAGCCTGTCGAACCACGAGGTCTTGGCACTCTGGTAGGGAGGACTTTCGGATGCGCCTGCTCATTGTCGGCACGGGCGGCATGGCCAACAGCCACGCGACCGCCTTCTCGGCCATTTACGGCGTCTCGGTTGTCGGCGGCGTCGATGTCGATCCAGGGCGGCTGACGGCCTTCTGCGCGCAGCATCATATCGGCCGGCAGTTTGTCTCGCTGGAGGAGGCGCTGGCCTGGGGCGAGTTCGACGCCGTGGCGAATGTGACGCCCGACCGCATCCATCATCCCACGACGCTGCAGGCCATTGCCGCGGGCAAGCATGTGTTCTGCGAAAAGCCGCTGGCGACAGATGCCGGGAAGGCCATGGAGATGACCGAGGCGATCGAGCAGGCGGGCCTCGTGGGCATGGTCAACTTCACCTATCGCAACTCGCCGGCGGTGCAGCAGGGGCGGGAGCTGGTGCTGTCTGGCGCCATTGGCGCGGTGCGGCACGTGGAGGCGTCGCATCTGCAAAGCTGGCTGGTGGGCAATCATTGGGGCGACTGGCGGACCGAGAGCAAGTTCCTGTGGCGGCTGAGCACCGGGCATGGCTCGGGCGGGGCACTGGGCGATATCGGCATTCACATCGTCGACTTCGCCAGCTATGGCGCGGGGCTCGACGTGGCGCATGTATTCGGGCGGCTCAAGACCTTCGACAAGGCGCCTCCCGACAACCGCATCGGCGACTACCAGCTCGATGCCAATGACAGTTTCACCATGAATGTGGACTTCACCTCCGGCGCCATCGGCACCATCCAGGCGACGCGCACGGCAGCCGGGCAGATGGACCAGCTGCGGCTGCGCATCTATGGCGAGACCGGCTCGGTCGAGATCGTCTACGATACCGGCCAGTCGAGCCTGCGGATATGCCGTGGCGAGGATGTGCACACCGCAACGTGGCGCGACCTGCCGCTGGTCGATGTCGAGACCAACTACCAGCGTTTCGTCGCGGCGGTGCGCAGCGGCGCAACGCTGGAGCCATCATTCCGCCGGGCAGCCAATATCCAGAAGGTGCTCGATGCCGCGATTGCGTCGAGCAATAGCGGGCGCGACCAAGCGGTGGCTTAGCCGCGTCCCGTACATTGGCTCAAGGCTTGGTGACGCAGATGGCGAAACGGTCCTGCGTCAGGCGCTCAATGGCGCGCCAGAACGGCATCTTGCGGGCCTGCGGCCAGTGGATGGCGCCGAGCTGGCGATCGACGACCGGATTGACGAAGCCGACGGCCTGCAGGGCCGCGACCACGTCTTCGGCCGGCATCTGCCCCGAGAAATAGACCTGCTCGCGAATGCGCTCAAGCCGCTCAGCCATGCCGGGAGCCAGCCTGCTGTGACCGGGCTTGCCGCCGAACAGCATGCGCAGGCGCGTCGCCCAACCCTTGCGGCCCATATTGCCGTCAACGATGAGCAGCTTGCCGCCCGGTTTGAGCAGCTCGAACCACTCGCGGAAGGCGGCGGGAGCATCGACCAGGGTCCAGACCAGATGCCTGTTGGTGATGACGTCATAGCTCTGGCGCGGCTCCGCGGTGTTTTCCGCATCGCGCATGATGAAGCGGATATCGGCCTGGCGCTTGCGAGCCTTGGCGCGCGCCTGTTCGAGCATGGCTTCGGACCAGTCGGCGCCGGTGACGCGGAAACCCATATCGTTCATCAGATGGGAGATCACCCCGGTGCCGCTGGCCAGGTCGAGCGCCGCACGGCCCTGCCCTTCGCCCAGATGCTTGCGGATCAGCTGGTGCCAGCCGGCCCGCTCGGCTTCCGAGAATATTTCATGGCCCACGCTCTCGTCGAAGGTGGCGGCGCGTTCGGACCAGAATTCGCGAATTTCGTCGCGGATAGAGTAGTTTGAGCTGACGTCGCTCATCGTTCGACCTAACACATTGGAATTGCTCTAAAAGATAAAACTTGATATCTGACATCATGTTTTATAGGCGGGAGACGTATCAAGTTTCCTGCGAGACGCAAAATGAAAATATCGCACCTCATGCTGGTGCCGGCAGTTGCCGCCTTCGCCGCCTTCTCCCTGCCCGCTTTTGCACAGGCCTTCACCGTGACCGACGTCGCCGGTCGGCAAGTTTCGTTCGATGGTCCGGTCGAGCGCGCCATTCTGGGCGAAGGGCGCATGATCTATTCGCTGGCCACGATCGAAACCGAGAACCCGTTCGCGCATGTCGTGGGCTGGCGCAACGATCTGTGGACCACCGACGTCAAGTCGTTCGATGCCTATGTCGAAAAGTTCCCCGAGGCAGCTGATCTGCCATTCCTGGGCAACCTCACTGATGGAACGCTGCAGACCGAAACCATCGTCACACTCGATCCGGATGTGCTGATCCTGCCGATCGGCAACAAGACGGCGGCCGAAGAGGTCAAGCTTGAGGAAATGCTCGACGGCATCGGCGTCAAGATCGTCTATGTCGACTTCCGCGAGCACATCATCGACAACACGGTCCCCAGTCTCCATATCCTGGGCCAGCTGTTCGGCAAGCCCGAGCGCGCTGCGGAAGTGGCCGATTTCTGGCAGTCCAAGATGGACGAAATCGCCAAGGTGATCGCCGAAAACGACATCGAGCGCCCCAATGTCTTCATGTATCGGGCGGCCGGCCTAGTGGAATGCTGCGGCACGTTCGGGCCTGACAATTTTGGCCTGATGGTGGAACTGGCCGGCGGCCACAACCTGGGTTCGGACTTCCTGCCCGGCTATACCGGCTCGATCAATCCAGAACAGGTCATCGCTTCCAACCCCGATGTGATCGTGGTGACCGGTTCGGACTGGACCCATGCGCCCGACGCCAAGGACTTCGTCAGCGTCGGACCCGGCACGGCCGATGGCGCCGAGGCCAGCCGCGCCATGCTCGCCAAGCTGGTGGACGCACCGGCCTTTACCGGCTCAACCGCCGTGGCTGAAGGCAATGTGCATGCCATCTGGCACCAGTTCTACACCAGCCCCTACCAGTTCGTGGCGATCCAGGAGATGGCCAAGTGGTTCCACCCCGACCTGTTCGCCGATGTGGATCCAGACGCGACGTTCAAGGAATTCTATGACCGGTTCCTGCCCATCGCTTACGAGCCGGGCGCCTGGCTGTCGCTCAAGGCGGACGAATAGGCCATGGCCGTCGCTGACATCACCGACATGACGGAAGCGGCGGCTCAGGGGCGCGGTGAATACCGCGCCCGCACGCGCCGCAAGATCGCGATCCTGATCGGGCTGGGGCTGGCGCTCTGCCTGTCCTTTGCCGTCGACCTGGCCTGGGGCCCGGCCCGCTATGGGCTCGATCAGGTCGTGCTGGCGCTGTTCAACCCCGACGCGGTTTCGGCGCAGGTGCGCACCGTGGTCTGGGATATCCGCATGCCGGTGGCCGTCATGGCCATCGTGGTCGGCGCGGCGCTGTCGGTGGCGGGCGCGCAGATGCAGACCATTCTCGCCAACCCTCTGGCGAGCCCCTTTACCCTGGGCATTTCGGCGGCCGCCAGCTTCGGCGCTGCCCTGGGCATCGTCACCACGGTGCCGCTCCTGCCGGTGGCGGCCGGGCTGATCGTGCCGGTCAATGCCTTCATCATGGCACTGGCGGCAACGCTGTTCATTCACTTCGTGTCGCAGGCGCGCGGCGTAACGGTGCAGACCGTGGTGCTGCTCGGCATTGCGCTGGTCTTCACTTTCAATGCGCTGCTGGCCTTCGTGCAATATCTCGCCTCCGAGCAGGCGCTGTCGCAGGTTGTGTTCTGGACCATGGGAAGCCTGACCAAGGCGACCTGGCCCAAGATCTGGATCACGCTGACGGTGCTGCTGGTTGCGCTGCCGCTGTTTGCGCGCAATGCCTGGGCGCTGACGGCGATCCGGCTGGGCGAGGACAAGGCGGCCAGCTTTGGCGTCAATGTTCGCTATATCAGGCTCGAGACCATGCTGATCATTTCGCTGCTGGCCTCGGTGCCGGTCAGCTTTGTCGGCACGATCGGCTTTGTCGGCCTGGTGGGCCCTCATATTGCCCGCATGATTCTGGGCGAGGACCAGCGCTTCTTCCTGCCCGGCTCGGTGCTGGCAGGTGCGCTGCTGCTGTCGGTGACCTCGATCGTCTCCAAGTCGATCATCCCCGGCGTGGTCTTCCCCATCGGCATCATTACCGCGCTGGTCGGCGTGCCCTTCTTCATTTCGCTCATTCTCTCCAATGTGAGGCGGTCATGGTAGCTCTGCGGCTGGACGGCGTCGGCGCGCTCTATGGCAAGCGCCTGGCGGTATCGGGGATATCGACGCCTGCCCTTGCAGCGGGGGAGATCGTCGCCGTCATCGGGCCCAATGCAGCGGGCAAATCGACCCTGTTCAAGCGCATTGCCGGCCTGCTCAATGGCCCCGGCGAAGTTCGCCTCAGCGAGTCCAGGAAGGGCAAGGGCGCGATCAGCTACATGCCGCAGGACACGTCGGCCAATGCGGTGCTGACGGTCTATGAATCGATCCTGCTGGCGCGCAAGCAGGGCAGCGCCTGGTCGGTGGCGGATAGCGACCTGCAGCTTATCGACCACGTCATGAGCGCGCTCAACATCGAACCGATCGCCTTTCGCGACCTCGGCGCCCTGAGCGGCGGCCAGCGGCAGCTGGTATCGGTGGCCCAGACCCTGGTGCGCGAGCCCGAGATCATGCTGATGGACGAGCCGACCAGCGCGCTGGACCTGCACCGGCAGGTCGAGGTGCTCAGCTTCATGCAGGCGCAGGCTCGCCAGAAGGGCATGATCGTGTTGATCGCGATCCACGACCTCAACCAGGCCCTGCGCTTTGCCGACAAGGTCTTGCTGATCGCCGATGGCAGGATGCGCGCCTGCGGCGACCCGCTCGAGGTGATCAACCCGACCATGCTGCGCCAGATCTACGGCGTCGACGCCCGCATCGAAAAATGCTCGCGGCAGTTCGACCATGTCATCGTCGATGGTGTCGCCGCCTAAGCCCATCCGGGCGGAAGCGGCTGACCGCCGCAGGCGAAGCGATCTCTTTGCCTGCCGCCGCTTATATGGCTATGATCGGCAACATCTTTTCTTGCTGCCTGCTCCGGATCACCCCGCTCTTGCAGTTGAGAGTGCGTCGACGCCGAGGCGAATTGCGATGATATCGAGACCATCCGGCCAAGCTGGCCCGCTGACACTGTCCCATTTTGCAGGCACCGGCGCATGACGGGCCAGAAGCGACGAGCCGCGCGGGGACGCCCCACGATGATGGCCGTGGCGGCTGCGGCGGGTGTCTCCCAGGCGACGGTTTCGCTGGTGCTGAGCAACAGCAAGGGCGCCAAGCTGACCGACGAAACCCGCCGCCGTGTGCTGCAGGCCGCCCAGGACCTGGGCTACAAATTCGTGCGCCGCGGCGCCCGGACCGATCCCAGCGGCCAGGGCACCATCATCTTCATGGCCGACGAGGTGATCACCGATCCCTGGATGTCGCTAGCCTTCGAGGGGGCGCGCGACAAGGCGCTCGAGCTCGGCATCAACGTGCTGCTGGGGGTGAGCCACGGCGACGCGGATGTGGAAACCAACATCCTTGGGGGCTTTGACAAAGTGCCGGTGCTGGGGGTCGTCTATGGCACCATCCTCACCCGGCTGGTGCAGATCCCCCCGGCGTTGGCCAATCGCCGCCTGGTGCTGCTCAATTGCTATGACGAAGGCCGGGAACATCACTCTGTGCTGCCCGGAGACGTGCTGGGCGGACGCGCGGCGACCGACCACCTGCTCAAGGCGGGCCGCAAGCGCATCGGTTTCATCAACGGCCAGCAGGGTGTCGATGCGGCGCGAGACCGGCTCAAGGGCTATCGGCAGGCCCTGGCGAGCAACGACATCCCGTTCGACCCGGCCCTGGTGCGGCCGGGCAACTGGGAGCCATCGGCCGGCTATGCCATGACGCATGAACTGATGGCGCTGAGCGATCCGCCCGATGCCATTTTCTGCGCCAACGACATGATGGCCCTGGGCTGCTACGACGCGCTGCGGGAACTTGGAAAGAGCGTGCCGGGCGACGTGGCCGTTATCGGTTTCGACGATCGCGACGTGGCCCAATATATGCACCCGCCGCTCAGCACGCTGGTGCTGCCGCTTTACGAAATGGGGCGCGTCGCGGTCGAACTGCTCCTGGATGACGCTGGCGGGCTCCACTCGTCGGCAAGCGGGATCAAGGTGGAATGCAAGCTGGTGGAGCGGGCATCGACCCGGACCGAACAGCCTGCGGTTTCCGAGCTGGCCGCCGGCTGAGCGCGGCAGTTACTGGTCGGCGGGCGTCAGCGAATCCATCATTGTCCGCCGGGCCGATGCCAGGTGCCGCGCACAGGACTGCCGGATAGCCACCGGATCGCGCGCCAGGAACGCTGCGATATAGTCGAGGTGTTCGCCAATGGCGACCTCGTTGCGGTGCCGCTCGTCGCGCTTGTTCCACTGATAGTGATAGTGAAACACCAGCGTGATGATGTCGTAGAAGTCATCGATGAAGCGGTTTGGCAGCGCGGAATTGATGAGCTTGTGGAACCTGTTATCGAGATCGGAAAAATCGTGGAAGCGCTCGTCGATGTCACGCAGCAGTTCCTGATGCTCGCGCTCCATGGCGCGCAGCCGACCCCAGACGGGGGCCGTGGGTGGCAGTGAGAGCAGGGCCATCGCCGACCGCTGCTCGAACATTTCCCTGATCTCGAACAGCTCGGAGGCAAAGGCCGAGGTGAAGCCCTTGAACAGCCAGCCGGCATTGGGGCGCTTCTCGATCAGCCCGAAGCGGCTGAAACGGTTGAGGAATTCGCGGATGCCCGTCGTGCCCACCCCGAAAATACGCGCCAGCTCCAGTTCGTTGATCAGGGTGCCGGGCTTGGTGTCGCCACGCAGCATCCATTCCATGAATTGCCGCTCGACCTGCGCGGAGGCGGCCATGGTCTCCTCGACGGGAAAGCCGGCATCGGCCTCCACGGCCCGAACGACGACGCGGTTGCGGCCCTCGCCAACCACATAGCCGCGCTCAGCCATCGTCGACAGCACCTTGCGGACCGTGGTGCGGCTAACGCCCAGGCGCTGGCTCAGCTCATTCTCGGCCGGAACCGGGGCACCGGCCCCCGCAGCTGCGACAATCCCCAGGGCATCGTTAAAGGCTGCCTTGAAGACTGCGTCGCTTTTCATGCTGTCCCCTCAAGGCCGCGTCCGGCCTTGCCGACGGATCGCCTAGATTGCGATCGAGTGCCTGGATGGCCCCAACCCCTGCTCAGTCTATCTCGACAATGGCCTTGATCAATCCGGTCTTGTCGGTTGCCCAGCGCGGCAAATCCTCGGCAGCGCCCGCCAAGCTCGTCCGGTGGGTGATCAGGTCGTCGGGCCGTACGCGCCCCGCGCGGATCGCGTTGATGACCGTGGTGAAATCCGCGCTGGTGGCATTGCGGCTGCCCAGAAGGGACATTTCACGCTTGTGGAACTCGGCATCGACAAAGCGGATGTCCCCCTTGACCACGCTGACAAGGACGTAGCGACCGCCATGGGCCACGCTGTCGAAGCCATTTTCGATCGACTGAGTATTGCCGGTGGCGTCGAACACCACGTCGAAGCCGTCGCCATCGGTCAAGGCGCGGATGGCTGCCGGCGCCGCCTCGTCGGCGACAATGGTGGAGATGCCGCCGATAATGCGCGCGGCGGCGGCAAGGCGGTCCGGATCACGGTCCATGACCGCGAGCTGTACGCCATGCTGGGCGGCGAAGACGGCGACGCCCAGACCGATCGGGCCGGCCCCGACGACCAGGACCCGCTCGGCGCTATCGAGCGCGGCGCGGCGGACCGCATGGGCGCCGATGGCGAGGAACTCCACAGTGGCGCAGGCGTCGACGCTCAGGCCCTCGGCGCGGACGAGATTGGCGGGAGGCAAGGCAAGCAGGGTCGCCATGCCGCCATCGCGATGCACGCCCAGCACCGAAATGGCGGTGCAGCAATTGGGTTTGCCGCGGCGGCAGGCAATGCAGGAGCCGCAGGCGATATAGGGATTGACCACCAGCACCTCGCCGGACGCAAAGCCGGAGGCGGCTGGCGCCTCGACGACCTCGACCGCCAGCTCGTGCCCCATGACCCGGGGATAGGCGAGAAAGGGATGCTTGCCCTCGTAGATATGAAAATCGGTGCCGCAAATGCCCATGCGGCGGGGGCGGACCAGCACTTCATCGGCGCCGCGAACCGGTGCAGGCCGGCTGACGAGGGTGAGCTTGCCGGGCTCGGTGCACTCGAGCGCATTCATGAAGTCCATCGCGGATGTCCTGACATATGAAGGGTACGGAGGGCAGAGAAGGGAAAGACCCTGCCCTCCGCGCTGACGACCGACTTACTGGAAGTCGGCGACGTTTTCGGCGGTAACCAGACCAGCGCCGGTATCGACGAGCGGCGTCACTTCTTCGCCGCGGATGGCCTTGACCAGGGTGTCCACACCCAGCTCGCCCATCTTGGCGGGGAACTGGGCGACAGTGGCGTCTTCCTGACCGGAAACGATCTTGTCGAGTTCGCCGCAGCAGGCGTCAAAGCCCACCAGAACGATGGCGTCGTTGGCGATGCCGGCATTCTCGATAGCCTGAGCGGCGCCAACAGCCGGCGGACCGCAGGCCGCGTAGATGGCCTTGAGGTCCGGGTTGGCGGTCAGCAGATCTTCGGCTGCCGAGAGGCCGGTTTCCTGGGCACAGTTGGTGCTGTTCTTGCCAACGATCTGGACGTCGGGTCCGCCAGCCAGGCCCTTGAGCATGCCGGTGACACGATCATCGAGGGCCGGAACGCCCGGAACGCCTTCGAGAATGCCGAGGGTATCGCCATCCTTGAGCACGCCCTTGAGATATTCGCCGGCAATCATGCCCGCATTGTAGTTGTTGGTGGTGGCCAGGGCGATCTTGCCGAGCCAATCGGGGATGTCGTTATCGAGCAGCACGACCTTGATGCCGGCTTCGACGGCCTTGTCGAGCGCCGGCGCCACCGTGGGGTCGACCGGGGTGATGGCAATGCCCTGCACGCCCTGGGTGATCATGGATTCGATGAGCGCGATCTGGCCCTCGATGTCGGTGCCCGAGGCGCCCTGGCCGAAGATGATCTCGACCTCGGGATGGGCCTCGGCATAGGCCTTGGCGGCGTTTTCCATGGTGGAGAAGAATTCCACCGGGAATTTGGTGATGAAGCCGATCTTGACGGCGTCTTGCGCCAAGACCGGGGAGGCGCCAGCCAATATCAGTGCCAGCCCTCCCGTGATGATATGCCTTAGTTTCATTGTTTCCTCCCTGGAAACCCGGCTGCACAGGCAGCCGGGCGGTATCAGCGCTCCCTCCCGGAACGCCGATCTGTGCAGCATCAGGCTCCGACGATCATCGCCACGAGCTCCTGCTGGTTTGTCTTGGTGGGGACAATCTCGCCGACCTTGCGCCCCTGCCGCAGCACCACGGCGCGGCTGGCCAGTTCGGTGACATGTTCCATATTGTGGGTGATCAGGATCACCGCATTGCCCTCGTCGCGCAGCTGGGCCACCAGATCGAGCACCTTGCGCGACTCACGCAGGCCGAGCGCAGCGGTGGGTTCGTCCAGAATCACCACTTTGCGGGCGAAGACGCTGGCGCGAGCGACCGCGACGGCCTGGCGCTGACCACCTGACATCAGGGCAACGGTGGCGTCCTGCTTGGGCAGGATCACCTTGAGGCGATCCAGCACGCGGCTGGTCTCTTCGTCCATCTGGCGAGACTTGAGGAAGCGCAACCCGTGCGGCAGCCAGGCGGGCGACGCCAGTTCGCGGCCGGCATAGAAATTCTGCGCCGGCGTGAGATTGTCGAACAAAGCGAGGTCCTGATAGACGGTCTCGATGCCGGCGGAACGCGCATCTGCGGGCGAGCGAATGGCCGTGGCGACGCCGTCGATGGCGATATCGCCGCTGTCGATCTGATGCACGCCGCTGACGCATTTGATGAGCGTGGACTTGCCGGCACCGTTGTCGCCGAGCAGAGCCAGCACCTCGCCGCCACGGGCTTCCAGGCTCACATCGTTGAGGGCCAGCACCGGGCCGAAGCGCTTTGTGGCGTTGCGGACGCTGAGGATAACGGGGTTGGTCATTGCAGCCTCGCGGCGCGCAGGGTGCGAACGCGACCCTCGAGATAGGTCCGAAGCACGTCAGCTTCGACCGCCAGCACGATCACGACGCCGATGGCGATGAGCTGGAAGAAGATATCGACATTGAGCAGGTTGAGGGCGTTGCGGATGACGCCGATCATCACTGCCCCCACCAGGGCATGCCCGATATGGCCGCGTCCGCCCAGGAAGCTGGCGCCGCCGATGATGACGGCGGCAATGGTGTCGAGTTCGAGCAAATTGCCGAACAGGGGCGAGCCCGCATCGGTGCGACCGGCCAACAGGACCGCGCCGATGCCGGCGCACAACCCGGCCATGACATAGGTCGAAATCAAGACGCCGCGCACTGGAATGCCCATGCGCAACGCCGCCTCCGGCTTGCCGCCCACCGCATAGATCCAACGGCCCCAGACCATGCGGCGCGCCATCAGCAGGATGAGGCCGGCAACGCCGACCACGACGAAGAACGAGGCGGGGATGCCCAGGACCGAGCCGCCACCGAGAAACTTGATGCTCTCTGGCATGCCGGGAATAGCGCGGCCGTCGGCCAGCTGCAGCGCCGTGCCCTTGGCGATGCTGAGCGTGGCAAGGGTGATGATGAAGGGATGCGGCAGCCGCCCGAAGGTATAGACCACGCCGTTGATGGCGCCCACGCCAGCCCCGCTGACCAGCATGGCAAGAACCGTCAGAACGTCGGATCCGGTGGCGTGCCAGGTCAGGGCGCCGAACACGGTTGCCAGCGCCAGGTTCGACCCGACGGACAGATCGATACCACGCGTCAGGATCACCAGGTGCTGCCCCATGGCGACGACCGCGATGACCGCGGTCTGCGCCAGGATATTGGAAATGTTGCGCGGGGTCAGAAAGTTCGGCGCCGCGATGGAGAGCACGACGATCAGGGCAATCAGGATGGCGATGGGGCCGGCGCTGAGCACCTTGAGCCAGATCGCCAGCGCTGCCGCCGGCTCGGGTGTTGGCCTTGCCAGTATGTTTTCCTGCCCGTTCACCCGCTACCGACCGACGTCGCTCCCTTATCCTGTCTTTTATCAATAAAGCACAGTTATAGTCGCCGCAAGCTAATTATCAGTGATATTACTAAAGTGCGTCGCGAGAGGGATTTGGAGTGCTATGCGCTGGTGTGCACTCGGGGGTGGGAGAGGCGTTCAGGCTGAGTTCAGGGGCCATGCCTGATGGCAGGCGCACTCATCCGACGGGAATACACACCATGCCCAAGCGCCCCTCCCTTGCCACCTCTCTGCTCGCCGCCGCGGTCGTGCTGGCAAGCGGCCTGCCGACCCTGGCCGCCAGAAATATCTGCGACTTTCACGCCTATTCCGATGATGCCGATCCTGATGGCACCAATGTCCGCAGCGGGCCGGGCATCGATCATGCAGTCGTGGGTGTGCTCAAATCCGTGCATGACGCATCGGGATACGATTGGTCGCCGGAGTTTGAGGTTACCGCGTTCGAGGATGGGTGGTTCAAGATCGGCGATGCGCGCATCGAGGATTATGGCGACATCCCGCCAAGCCGGGTGTTTCAGGGGCCTGGCTGGGTTTCGTCCAAGCTGGTGGTATTCGACATAGAAGACCCGCTGTTGCGCGACGGACCGTCACTCGAGGCGGCCACCGTGCTCGACATGGGTAGCCTCTACGATCCGGCCAACGCCTGGAACCTGAGCGACGTCCGCGTCCAGACCGTGCATTCCTGCGAAGGTGCGTTTCTGGACGTGACCGTTACCAATCTCGCGGGGCAGACCAAACGCGGCTGGATTACCGACCTGTGCGGAAACCAGGCCACGACCTGCTCTTGAGATCCCGATGCCCAGGCGCTGCGTCTGGAGCCAAACTCCGGCGATGTCATGGATTGGGGAAGGTGGCGGAGAGAAAGGGATTCGAACCCTTGAGACGGTTCCCCGCCTACACACTTTCCAGGCGTGCGCCTTCGACCACTCGGCCATCTCTCCGCATCGCCTTGTCCCTGGGCTGGAAACGCCAGGGGGGCCGGCTGGTTGGCCGGCGCGAGCGAGGCGCAATATACTTATCAACGCCTTGGGCGCAAGGGATCACGACGCCTCGATGACGATTGTTTTTGCCGGAGACGCTTGCCACCTTGTGAGCAGGCCGCCCTGCATGGCACAAACAGGTGTGCATGGGGCGGAACGGATCGGGCCAGCGGCAGCTTATCCCCGTGAGCACAGGGAATGTGAATGCGGCTAGTTCTGCGAATTGCCGGCACTTGGCTGATTGGCCTGGCGCTGGTCCTGCTTGTGGTTGACGGCACCAAATCGCTTGGCGCCAACGCCTTGATCTATACCAGCCTGGCCGACCTGTGGACGCAGGTGCACCCGCCGAGCCTAGAAACGGTCGAGACGTTTTTCGAAAGCCGGTTCTTTGCCGACCTGCTCGATGCGGCGCTCAAGGCGGTGCTGGGCTATCCGGCCTTTGCCGTGTTCGGCATTGCCGGAATCGTGTTGGCGCTGGCCGGGCGCAAGCCGCGCCGCGAACGTTACCTGCGCACCGACCAGATCTAGCGCTGGCCTGTAACCTGGACCGACCATGCTGCGAATAGAGCGGTGAAAGGATACGACATGTTCTTCAAATCCAAGCCCACCACAATTCCCGACGCCAGCCAGGCCCTGCCCGGCCGGGATATGGCCATGCCGATTGCCCCCGAGCATTTCGTCAACGGCCAGAATCTCAAGGGCCCCTACCCCGATGGCGCCGAGACCATCTATTTCGGCCTCGGCTGTTTCTGGGGCGCGGAGCGCCTGTTCTGGCAGTTGCCTGGGGTCATCGTGACCGCCGTTGGCTACCAGGGCGGGTCGACGCCCAATCCGAGCTATGAGGAAGTCTGCTCGGGCCGCACGGGCCATACCGAGGCGGTCAAAGTGGTCTATGACCCCAAGCAGGTCAGCCTCGACACGCTGCTCAAGACATTCTGGGAAGAGCACAATCCGACCCAGGGCATGCGCCAGGGCAATGATGTGGGTACCCAGTATCGCTCGGCGATCTATACGACGACGCCCGAGCAGGCCGAGGTGGTCGACAAGAGCCGCGCCGCCTATCAGGAGGCGCTTGGCAAGCAGGGGCTGGGGCAGATCACGACCGAGATCGCGCCGGCTGGTGAGTTTTTCTATGCCGAGACCTATCACCAGCAGTACCTGGCCAAGAATCCGCGGGGCTATTGCGGCTTGCAGGGTACGGGCGTGAGTTGCCCGATCGGCCTGGGGGTTGCGGCCGAATAGGCCAGCCCGGCTGTCACACAGGAGTCGATCCGGAGCCACCGGATCGGCTTTTTTGTTGGCAGAATGTGCCTCCTCAATGCCACCTGGGGGATAAGTGCCTATCCGACTGCCTCGCTATGCCGATTGGGCGCCTGACATGGGGACCGAGTTGAACGCTGCCACTGCCGACCTGCTGACCCGCGAGGGGTTTGAGACCTATGTTGCGAGCCTGCCAGGTGTCACCCTCGTCCACCAATGGGGAGACGCCAGCGTGGCCAAGATCGGCGACAAGATCTTCGCGCTGCTGTCGGGCTGGTCGACGGGCGGATTGCCAGGGCTGAGCTTCAAATGCTCGGACATTGCTTTCGACATGCTGCCGGAGCTGGAGCATGTCCGCCCAGCACCCTATCTGGGGCGCGCCAAATGGGTGCAGGTGATGCCCGACGCGCCGCTCGATGACGCGGCGCTGCGGGCCTATGTGGCGGAGGCGCACAGGATCGTGGCGAGCAAGCTGACACGCAAGGCGCGGACCGAACTGGGGCTGGCCTAACCGCTATTCCGGCAGGACGGCAAAGACCTGCAATGTCGCGCCGGGCAGGCTCACATCCTTCAGCCAGGGCGGCAGTTTTCCGGCCGCGTAGAGATTGGCAAAGCTGTCATCGGCGCGGCTGGGCAGGCCCTGGAGCTCGGCCATGGCCGGGCAGAGGACCACGAGGCCTATACCGCGCTCGTCGAGAATGGCGCGGGCGGTGGCGATGGGATCGTTGATGAAGCGATAGGCGTCGCGGACGCCCTGCTGGTTGCGGTGATAGGGCGCCGCGACAACTTCGTCCGGCGTGTAGAGCAGCAGGTGGGCACAAAGGTATATGGGCGTCATGACCCGCTCGGGCGGCAAGGCGGCCAGATCGTCGAAGGCGGATGGAACGAGGCACGGCTCCTTGCTGGCGCGCGCCTCGGCCATCTCTTGCGGGCGGCCCGGCGCGAGGTTGACCACCGCGGTGACCAGCAGCGACAGGACGATGCCGGCAAAGGCGAGCCAGCTCAGGACGAGGCCGGCAATGGCGCCCAGGCGCGGCGTGGCGAGATAGCGCTGGCGGGCGGTGACGATGAGCCAGGCAGCGGCCGGCATGGCCGGCATGACAGCAAGGCGGGCGCCGCGAATCTGGGCCAGCATGATGAGGGCGGTACAGATCAGGAAGACCAGCAAGGCCGCCCATTGGGCGCGCTGTTGCGGCACAGTCCATAGCCGGACGACGACGACTGCGGTCGCCAGTAGCGCGGGCAGGCCCACGGCAATGGCATAGGCGGGCAGCTCGGTGATGGTGGTCACCCAGGGCCGCGCCTCGACGATGCTTGATATCCAGTTGGCCTGCAGCCAGGGATCGAGGGCACCATAGGGGCCGCCGAGGCAGAGCGGGTAGGCCAGGGCCACGGCAGCCATGCCGCCGACGCCCGCGACACCCAGCATGGCGAGGCGCTGCCACGCGGCGCGCAGCGGCAGGAGGCTGGCGAGGGTGAATGCCGCCGCGACGACCAGGGCCACGGCGACATAGACCGGAGACAGCACGTCGCAAGCGGGCTCGAGCCAGCGCGCCGGCGGACGGAAAATGGCGAGGTGGATAATGGCCCCGGCGGCGAAGGCCAGGCCGAAATTGCGCATGGCGCGGCCATGGACGGGATTGGCGACGAAGGCCAGGCCCATGACCAGGATGGCCGCAGCAATTGATGGCAAGGATTCGGTGGCGATGGCGAGCGCGGTGGCGGCAAACAGGCCGCAGGCAATGGCAAAGCGCGGGCGGCTGATCGCCTCGATACCGGCCCAGACCACGGCCAGCGTCAGCAGGATGACCACATTGTGGTGATCGACGCGGCCGGGGCTGAATTCGGCGATAATGGCGGGGCTGAGCACTGGCAGCACCAGAGCCGGCAATACCCCCTCGGGGCCGACGAGGCGATGCGCCAGGGTGGCGCTCAGCCACAGCAGCAGGCCCAGCAGCAGCAAAGGCCAGACGAAGCCGGCAACGACCAGCGCCTGATCGGCACCCAAGAGAGGCGTGAACAGCCCCAGCAGGAGGGCGAGCGGCAGGTCGATCAGGCGCGACCAGTGCAGCTCGGCGCCGAACGGCGTGTTGAGGCGGTGCGCGGTGAGATCGTACCAGGATTGGCCGCCCAGAAAGTCCCGCACCATGACCATGCGCATGGCGTCATCGGTATCGGCAAAGAAGGGCATGCCGGCCCGGCCAAACTGGGTGCGCAGGACAAGGATGGCCGCGGCCGCGGCAAAGACAAGCAGCACGAGCCGGAGGTCGGGGCCGCGATGGGCGGAAGTCTGGTCAGTCAACGGAGAATCCTGCGCTGGGACGACGGCAGGATGGACCGGGCGCGGTTAAGATGGGGTGGAAGTCCCGAGGCCGGTGGGTCGCGTCGTGCTTCTGCCACGCAAATAGGCAATTGCTATCCGCCTCCGGGCAATATACCAAGGATGTTCTTGTTTATTTGCGGGTTTGATGATGTCCGATAATGTCGAGGGCCAGTGGGCCGAGATTTTTACGCCGCGCTATGCAACGGTCACCCTGATCCTGTGCCTGGGCGTGGCGCTATTGGCGTTCAATGCCTTCCTGGCCTCGATTTCGCTGCCGACGGCGGTGCAGGAAATGGGCGGCGTGGCGCTGATTTCCTGGGCGCTGACGCTGTTCCTGGTGTTTGCGATCGTGGGCGGGTCGGGCGCGGCTTTGCTCAAGCAGCAATTGGGCGCCCGCACCGCCCTGCTGGTTTCGGCGGGCGTGTTCCTGGCCGGCACAGTGGTGGCGGCGACGGCAACGTCGATGGAAATGGTGCTGGTGGGGCGGGCCCTGCAGGGGCTGGGCGAGGGCGTGGTTTCGGCCATCTGCTTTGCGCTGATTCCGGAGCTCTTTCCCTCGCGCCTGGTGCCCAAAGTGTTTGGGCTCCAGGCCATGATCTGGGCCATCGCGGCCTTTGGCGGGCCGGCGGCGGCTGGCCTGTTGACCGAGCTCGTGTCCTGGCGGGCGGCCTTCCTGGTCAATGTGCCGCTGGTGCTGATCTTTGCGGCCATGGTCATGGTCAAGGTGCCGGCGCATTCGCCCGGGGACCGGGCCGCGGTCAGCTTTCCCGGACTGCGGCTGGCGATCATCGGCGCCGCGATCATGCTGGTGGCACTAGCCGGGCTGGCTGCTCCCCTGCCCGCAGCGGGCCTGCTTGTCGGCGCCGCCGTGCTGCTGGTTGCCGCCGTCTGGCTCGACGGTCGTAGTCGCGACCGGCTGATGCCGCCCGATGCCTTCCGGCCTATTTCGGTGGTCGGGACGGGGCTGTGGATGGTGTTGCTGATCAACGTGGCCGGCGCCGGCTCGGCGGTTTACCTGGTGCTGGTGGTGCAGGAAATGTGGGGCTATGGCCCCACCGCGGCGGGCGCCATAGCCGCCGTGCTGGCAGTTGCGTGGAGCTTTTCGGCCATTACGGTGGCCAATGTGCGCAGCAAGGAGACGCGCAAGCTGCTGATCCGGCTGGGGCCGGCCATGATCGCCACCGGACTGCTGCTTGACCTGATCGGGCTGCAGCTCGACCAGGTTGTCGTGGTGGTGGTGGGGCAGCTCATCGTCGGCGCCGGATTTGGCACCTGCAACGGCTATCTCAACCTCACCATGATGGAGGCCGCCAGCGATGCCGAGCGTGACCGCACGTCGGCGCTGATGCCCACGACCCAGTCGGCCGGCAATGCGATCGGCGCAGCGCTGGCCGGGGTGGCTGCAAATTCGGGGGGCATGGCAATCGCCGCATCGGCTGCCGACGTCAAGCTGGCGATCATCCCGGTCTATGCGCTGGGGGTGGTGGTGGCGGCCCTGGCGCTCGCAGCGGCCTGGCGGATGGTGGGCATGATCCGGCCGCAGGATGCCAATTCGAGCTTTGCGGCTGGGTAGATGGCGCGGCTGGACGAGTCTTTGTCGGATACCCCCTCCTAGCCTCTCCCTTGATAGGGGAGGAATCCTGCCGGTGGTTGCCGCAGATAGCGCCTCAAACTGGATCAGGGAAGGTCGGGAGGGGTTACCGCAGCGCCTGCGCAAGGCCCCCTCACCCGGCGCTGCGCGCCGACCTCTCCCCCAAAGGGAGAGGTGAG
>CBFGMY010000019.1:0-30935 GCA_965650055.1 uncultured Devosia sp. | reverse complement strand
TCATCATCTGGCTCATCTCGGCAATGGTGGCCGACTGGGCATCACCCGAGCCGGTGAACCGGCCGCGCCGCAGCACCGTAAAGCCGTCGCAGAAGGCCTTCACCTCGCGGAACTTGTGGCTGATCATCAGGACGGTGATTTCCTTGCGACCAGCCATCTCGCCGAGCAGGCCCAGCATTTCGTCGGCCTCGCCGGGCGTCAGCACCGAGGTGGGTTCGTCGAGGATCATGAAGCGCTGGTCGAGATAGAGCAGCTTGAGGATTTCGAGCTTCTGCTTCTCGCCCGCCGACAGGGACGACACCTGCGCATCAAGCGGCACCTTGAAGGGCATCTGCTCCATGAATTCGGCGAGTGCCTTCTTCTCCTTGCGCCAGTCGATCATGCTGGGTGCATCGGCGCGGGAGATTACAAGGTTTTCCGCCGCCGTCAGACACGGCACCAGGGTGAACTGCTGATAGACCATGCCGATGCCGTTGGACCGGGCATCGCGCGGCGACTTGATGGCCACTTCCTTGCCATCGAGCAGCACCTGGCCCTTGTCGGCCGAATAGAACCCCATGATGGATTTGACCAATGTCGACTTGCCGGCGCCGTTCTCGCCGAGCAGGGCATGGAACGACCCCGCCGGGATATCGATGCTGACATCGTCGAGCGCCACCAGTGGCCCGAAGATCTTGGTCATGCCGATGGCCTGCAGCGACGGCGCACGGCCGGCGGAAAGAATGGGCGCGGCGGCGTTCATGGCAACACCGCCAGCAGGTCTGTCGAGTTCGACACCGCCCCAAACACGCCGCCCTGCATCTTGATCATGTCGATCGCCGCCAGGTGGTTCTCAACCTTGGTGGCGGCGCAGCAATCCTCCAGCAGCAGGCATTCATAGCCGCGGTCATTGGCGTCGCGCATGGTGGTGTGAACGCAGACGTCCGTGGTGACACCGGTAAAGATCAGGTTACGGATATTCTTCATGCGCAGCACCAGTTCGAAATCGGTGGCGATGAAGGTGCCCTTGCCCGGCTTGTCGATGATCTGCTCGCCGGGGAGCGGCTGCAGTTCGGGGATGATCTCCCAGCCCGGTTCGCCGCGCACCAGGATACGGCCGCATGGTCCCTGGTCGCCGATACCGGCGCCGATGCGTTGCGAGCGCCAGCGCTTATTGGCGGGGAGATCGCTGAGGTCCGGCTTATGGCCCTCGCGGGTGTGGATGATGGTGTAGCCCCTGCCCCGCATGCCAGCCAGCACCGCCTGGATTGGCCCGATCGGCGCGCGAGTCAGGCCGATATCGTAGCCCATGCTGTCGACGTAGCCACCGGGCGCGCAGAAATCGACCTGCATATCGATGACGACGAGCGCGGTATTGTGCGGGCCCCAATTGCCGTCGAACGGCCAGGGATAGGGATCGGCGCTGGCAATGGTGGTGCCGCCGGGCACCATAACTTCGTCCACGCGTTCGTCGCTCAAGCTCATGGTCAGCCTCATTTGGTGATCGAGAGTTCGCCCGGCACCTCGCGCGCGGCGCCCTTGGAACGGGCGGAGGCGATCATGATGAAGAGCGTGAGGATGTAGGGGGCGGCGTTGAAGAAGTAGTAGCCCTGCGAAATGCCCACCGATTGCAGCGACGGGCCGATGGCGCCGGCAGCGCCGAACAGCAAGGCCGCCCAGATGCAGCGCACCGGGTCCCAGCGTGCAAAGATCACCAGGGCTACGGCCATGAGCCCCTGTCCTGAACTCAGGCCCTGGTTCCACGACCCGGGATAGTAGAGCGACAGGAAAGAGCCGCCGACACCAGCCAGGAAACCGCCTGCCGTAGTGGCGAGGAAGCGAACCCAGTCCACCGAGACGCCCATGGCCTTGGCCGAAGCAGCGCTGTCGCCGGTCATGCGGACGATCAGGCCCCAGCGCGTATTGGCAAAGGCCCAGCTCATGGCGACGGCGAGGATGATGCCGACGAAGAACAGCGGATTGACCTGCAGCGCCTGCGCCAGCGCCGAATTGCCGGTCCAGTCGCCCAGATGGATGGCGTCGAGGCGCGGGGCGGACGGCTGGATGTAGGGCTTGCCGAAAAAGAACGCGACGCCGGTGCCAAAGCTCATGATGGCAATGCCGACGGCGATGTCGTTCACCTTGGGCAGCTTGCAGATATAGCCGTGCAGCGCCCCCAGCACGATGCCTGAGCCGCCGGCCGCCAGCACGCCGATCCATGGATTGCCGGTGTGGAAGCTGATGGCATAGGCGACCATGGCCCCGAGTACGAGATTGCCCTCGAGGCCCAGATTGATGCGACCGGATTTTTCCGTGAGGCACTCGCCCAAAGCCACGAACATGAAGGGCGTCGAGACGCGAATGGCGCCGCCCAGCATGGCGATGAGGACGGTGACGAAGGCGCTGTCCATCATGTGCGGTCTCCCCTGGCTTCGGGCTGGAAGAACTTGACCCGGCCATAGAGCGTGTCGCTGGCCAGCAGCACCACGAAGATGATGCCCTGCAGCACCAGCACGGTGGCGTCGGGCATGCCCATGCGGCGTTGCACCAGGCCACCCGCCGCGGCAATGGCGCCGAACAGGATGGCGACCGGGACAATGGTCACCGGGTTATGCCGAGAGAGAAACGCGACGAGGATGCCGGTAAAGCCATAACCGGCGACCAGCGACGCATTGGCCTGGCCGTGAATGGCAGCGACTTCGAAAAAGCCAGCTAGCCCGGCGCAGCAGCCAGCGATGGCGCAGCACGCGACCACGAGGAAGCCGACCGGCAAGCCCTGTGCCTTTGCGGCGCGCACATTGCCGCCGGTCATGCGCGCCGCGAACCCGAATGTGGTGCGCGACATGAGGACGAAGAGGATGATGGCTAGCCCCACACCCGCCGCAAAGCCCCAGTGCACATCAGTTCCGGGGATGGCGCCGACGCGATAGGCGTCGCCGATCGGCATGGTGCTCGGCTTGTTGGCCGAGGCGGGATCACGCAGCGCGCCCTCGACGAAGAAGTTCATGATGGCGATGGCGATATAGCTCAGCAGCAGCGACGAGATGGTCTCGTTGACGCCACGATAGTGCCGCAGCCAGCCGGCAAGACCGATCCATAGGCCGCCCGCCACCGTGGCGGCAATGGCCATGAACAGCCAGGCGAGCCAGGCCGGCGCGCCGCCTGTCACCAGCGGAATGGCGATGGCCGCCGCGGCAAAGCCGCCCAGCACCAGCGCACCCTCGGCGCCGATCATGGTCAGCCCGATGCGGGCCGGAATGGCGAAGGCCAGGGCGGTGAGGATCAGCGGCGCCGCGCGTTGCATCGACTGCTGGATGGAAAAGCTCGAGCCGAAGCCACCGGTCCAAACCAAGCTGAAGAAGTCGATCGGCGATTTGCCGATGACGAGGAGAAAGAGCGAGAAGATCAGGAACGAGGCCAGCAGCGCCACCACCGGCACGAAGACTGCTTCGGCGAGCTTGAGGGTGCGCACATTGGGCGTGCGTCCCGCAGGGATGGAACCGGCTGTTTCTGCGCTCATGATGGATGCTCCGCTGACCAGTCGTGAAAATGGCGCGATCCGGAGATCGCGCCACGCAGTGATCAGGTGATCGAGCCGACCACGCCTTCGAGCAGGTAGTTCATGCCGTCGAGCACGGGGTCGTAATTGTCCATGCTGCCTTCGATGACCACATTGCCGACATTGTCCTTGAGCGGGCCGACATAGATGGGCTTGCTTGCCTTGAGGTCGGCGATGGCCGCGTCGGCGGCGGCAATGGCTTCGGGCGTCGCGCCGGCGCCATAGGGCGTGTTCTGCAGCATGTCATTGTGGTATCCGCCGGCGAGGAAATTGGGCAGCGCCTCGCCCTTGGCCAGCAAATCGGCATAAAGCGCGTAGATGGTGCTCCACTTGTATTCAGCGCCGGTGATGAAGCCGTTGGGGGCCAGCGGAGCCTGGCTGGCATTGTGGCCGCAGGTCTTGACGCCCCGACCTTCGGCCGTCTCGACCACCACCTTGGGACCATCGACATGGCAGGTGATGACGTCGCAACCGGCATCGACCAGCGCATTGGTTGCCTCGGCCTCACGCACAGGCATCGACCACTCACCGGTGAAGATCACCTGCACGGTGGCGTTCGGGTTGGTCTTCTTGGCGCCGAGCAGGAACGAGTTGATATTGCTCAGCACCGACGGGATCGGCTTGGCGGCGACGAAACCGAGCTTGCCCGTTGGGCTCGAAAGACCAGCGGCGACGCCGTCCACATAGTGGCCCTGGTTGAGGTAGCAGAAATAGGAGCCGGCATTGGCCGGGTCGCCTTCCTTCCACAGCGGCGCCGCATGACGGAACTGCACGTCGGGGTACTTCTTGGCCAGTTCCACGACGAAGGGGCTGTAGTAACCGAACGAGGTGGCCAGGATCAGGTTGGCACCGTCCAGGTTGATCATCGACTCCATCGATTGGCTGACGGCGTCGGTCTCGGGGACGTTTTCTTCCTCGATGATGGTCACGCCGGGGACGGATTTGAGGATTTCCATGGCCGTGGCATGCGCCTGGTTCCAACCAAAGTCATCGCGCGGCCCCACATAGACAGCCCCGAGCACGATAGGCGATTGCGCCCGGGCCAAACCCATGGGCAAAGCCGCCGTAGCCAGGCCGGCAGCACCGGCCTTGAGCAATGAGCGACGGGAAAGATTGATAAGCGACATTGACGAGCTCCCTGCACCGAGAGACGCGCCCCCTGGCGGCGTCGGACAATTGCGATGCAAAGCACATGCCAATCCGCCCGGTTTTGCGACCGCGCCAGAATGTCGTTTCATAACAAAAAGTTAACGCCGAACGGCTCGGGCGCCGTCAGAGATGGTGGAACCCATTTACGCTCAAATTCTGCGCTTCAGCGCACCAAGTGCCTAAATGTGGTGCACATTGTGGCTTATTGCATACAATTGGCGTCGCCGATCATTCCGCCAGCCTGGCGGACGCCGCCTCCACCCTGCCTTTTCAGCGGAAAGCGCCGTATTCCCGCACCTTCCCGCGTAAAATACCTCCGGCGTCGGCCCCGAGGCAGTGCTCAAAAAATCACCAGATGTCGCGTCATCGCTTACAAAATGCGCATGCCGACTTTCGCGCCGAACGGCTAACCTCTTGATTTTGATGATCATCTTAGTTGGCACGTGATTTGCTCTGTAACTAGCGAGTAAGGGGCTAGGGTTCCGGCGCCGCATGGCGCGTCTGGTCCGAGAGCTACCACCGGACGGGAGACATCCGACCGGACGCACGGCGGGACAAAAGCCCGGGAGACCTCGATAGCCAAGGGATTGGCGCGATGGTTTCTGCCCAATCCCTTTTTGTGAATGACGCAAAGGGGAATTGAGATGAAGATCCTGACCAAAATCGCAGCACTCGCCGCCATGTCGCTGGCGCTGGCCACCGGCACCTCAAGTCTCGCTTTGGCGCAGGCCAAGACCGACTTCAAGGTCGCCTGGTCGATCTATGTCGGCTGGATGCCCTGGGGCTATGCTGCCGATAGCGGCATCGTCAAGAAGTGGGCCGACCAGTACGGCATCACCATCGAGGTGACCCAGTTCAACGATTATGTGGAGTCGATGAACCAATTCACCGCCGGCGCCTATGACGCGGTGACGCTGACCAATATGGACGGCCTTTCCATCCCCGCCGCCGGCGGCGTCGATACCACGGCGGTCATTATCGGCGATTTCTCCGCCGGCAATGATGCGGTGATCCTCAAGGGCCCGGGCGACCTCGCCTCGATCAAGGGACAGTCGGTCAACCTCGTGGAATTCTCGGTCAGTCACTACCTGCTGGCCCGGGCGCTCGAAAGCGTCGGCATGACCGAGCGCGACGTCAGCGTCGTCAATACCTCCGATCCCGACATGGTCGGCGCCTTCCAGACCGCAGACGTCACCGCCATGGTCACCTGGAACCCCATGGTCTCGGAAATCCTCGCCCTCCCCGACGCCACCAAGGCGTTCGACAGCGCCCAGATTCCCGGCGAGATCATCGACATGATGGTCGCCAATACCGAGGTGCTGGAAGCCAACCCGGACTTCGGCAAGGCCCTGGTCGGCATCTGGTATGACACGATGGCGGTGATGACCGCGGATACGCCCGAAGGCGCCGCTGCCCGCGAAGCCATGGGCGTTGCCTCGGGCACCGACCAGGCGGGCTTTGAAGCCCAGCTCGCCGCCACCAAGCTGTTCCCAACCCCGGCGGAAGCGGTGGCCTTCACCACCTCGCCCGACCTTTCCACCACCATGGACAAGGTCCGCACCTTCCTCTTCGACAAAGGCCTCCTCGGCTCCGGCGCGCCCTCGGCCGACGTGATCGGCATCGAATTGCCCGACGGTACGGTGCTGGGCGACGCAGCGAACGTGAAGCTGCGGTTTAGCGCGGAATACATGCAGATGGCGGCCGACGGGGCGCTGTAGCCAACGCTTGAAGCACATCCCCTCATCCGGCGCTGCGCGCCACCTTCTCCCGCAAAAGGGGAGAAGGTGCCCGGAGGGCGGATGAGGCAGCGGGCACCAACTTCCGAGCAAACCCATGCGCTGGATCAACACTAAACCATCCCCCGCCGTCGCCACGCTGCTGATGCTCGCGCCCTTCGTGCTGCTGGTCATCGCCTATGGCGTCGGCTCGGCCGCGCGGCTGGCCGACAATCCCGGCGACAAGCTGCTGCCGGCGCTGCAGACCATGGTCGATGCCGTAAACCGCATGGCCTTCATCCCCGACCAACGCACGGGTGAATACATCCTGTGGGCCGATACGGGCACGAGCCTCGGCCGCCTGTTCTCGGCCCTCGGCATCTCGACCCTCATCGCCCTCGTCTTCGGCATGGTGGTCGGCATGCTGCCTTATGTCCGCGCGCTGCTCGCGCCGTTCATCGCCACCGTCTCCATGGTGCCGCCGCTGGCTTTGCTGCCGATCCTCTTCATCGTCCTCGGCCTCGGCGAAACCGCCAAGATCACCCTCATCGTCATCGGTGTCGCCCCTGCGATGATCCGCGACCTGGCCTTCAAGGTCATGGAACTGCCCAAGGAGCAGATCACCAAGGCCGAAACACTGGGCGGCTCCTCTTGGCAGATCGCGCTGCGCGTCGTCCTGCCGCAAATCCTGCCCCGGCTTATCACCTGCCTGCGCCTGCAACTGGGCCCAGCCTGGCTGTTTCTCATCGCCGCCGAAGCCATCTCGGCCGATAGCGGGCTCGGCTATCGCATCTTCCTCGTCCGCCGCTATCTATCGATGGACGTGATCTTCCCCTATGTGGCCTGGATCACGCTCCTCGCAGTCCTCACCAACTTCGCGCTCGATCGCCTGCGCATATCAGTCTTCCCCTGGTCCAACCTGGAGGCGCGCTGATGAGCACTATCGTCTTCGACAAGGTCTGGAAGGAATATGGCGACCAGATCGTCCTCGAGAAAATCAGCCTGACCATCGCCTCCCGCGCCTTCGTGGCTCTGGTCGGCCCCTCCGGCTGCGGCAAGACCACGTTCCTCAAGATGCTGCTGGGCGAGGAAGCGCCGACGCAGGGAACCATCACCATGGATGGTGTGCCGCTCGTCGCCGAGCCCGGCCCCGATCGCGGCGTGGTATTCCAGCGCTACTCGGTCTTCCCGCATTTGACCGTGCTGGGCAATGTGCTGCTCGGCAAGGCGTTCAAAAGCCCCGTCGCCGCCCGCCTCTTCGGTTCGGCGCGACGCAATGCGGTGGAAGAAGCTATGGCGCTCATCGCCGAAGTCGGTCTGTCTGGCTCGGAAGCCAAATACCCGGCCCAACTCTCCGGCGGCATGCAGCAACGCCTCGCCCTAGCGCAGGCGCTGATCATGAAACCGAAGGTCCTGCTCCTTGATGAGCCCTTCGGCGCCCTCGATCCCGGCATCCGCGCCGACATCCACGTGCTGATGAAGCGTCTCTGGCATGAGACCGAGCTCACCGTGGTCATGGTCACCCACGACATGCGCGAGGCCTTCACCCTCGGCACCCGCGTCATCGCCTTCGAACGCCCGCGTGACCGACCCGAAGAGCGCGAGCGCTATGGCGCGCTCCTCAGCCGCGACATCGACATCTGGCCGCCGCGCATTGCTGGCGAGCCGTCCATCTACCAGCCCGACCGGGACGACCCGGTCATTCCCTTGGGCCTCAGCCAGGACGACCCGGCGCCACAAGGAGATTCTTCGCCATGAGCCGTACCCCCGAACAGATCGCCGCCGACCGCGCGCGCTATGAGGAGCACCAGCGCAAAGGCCTGCAGAATGCGCCCAAGGCCCTGCCCGGCCCCAGCACCGTGCCCGCAGCGCCCGTCGCCGATCCGATCCACGTCGAGACCATCCCGGGCGGCTGGTGTTGGTCGACCAGCCTCAAGGCTGGCGATACGATCCGCATCGCCCAGGATGCCGGCCCGTCCGCAGTCTCGATGATCGCCTGGAACGCCACGGACACCTCCGAGCGCCTCAACCTGCCCGATACAGTCAAGGTCCAGTGGACCACTGCCGTCGCCAAGGGTCGGGTGCTCTTCACCGATATGGGCCGCGTCATGTTCTCGGTCATTGAGGCCGCATCGACCGCCCATGACGCGCTGGTCGGCGGCTCCACATCAGCGACCCATCCCGGTCAGCGCAACACGCGCGACAACTTCATCCTTGTCGCCGGCAAGCTCGGCCTAGACCGCCGTGACATCCCGTCCGCCATCACCTTCTTCGCCCCCGTCCGCGTCGATGCCAAAGGTGCGTTTCAATGGCGCCAAGACCTGCGCGTGAGTGGCGATTATATCGAGCTGCGTGCCGAGATGGACCTGACCATCGCCCTCTCCAACTGCCCGCATCCGTTCGATCCAAGTCCGGATTACGCAGCCAATCCAGTGACCGTTACCCGCTTCCGCCTGCCGGTCGCGGCCGACGACCTCTGCCGTACAGCGACCGCCGAAGCCGTGCGCGGCTTCGAAAACAACGCCATGCAGCTGGCTTGAGGGAGGACGACATGGATTATCTCGTTCCCGCCGAAAAGCCCTGGTCCGGTATTGTCCGCAAGGGCCAGACCATCCGAATCATCGACAGCGAAGGCCAGCAGGCCGTCGACACGCTGTTCTACAAGGCCGACGATTTCTCCGAGCGCTATTCCGGCCAGGACACCCTGCGCGTCAACGGCAACGCCTATGTCGGCCTCGGCACGAAGATCGTCAGCAATGAGGGCAATGTCATGCTGACCGTCACGGCAGATAGCTGCGGCCGTCACGACACCTCGGCCGGTGCCTGCTCCTGCGAGAGCAACACCGTCCGGTTCGGCCATGCCACCAAGTATCTCCACGCCTGCCGGGACAACTTCGTGCTCGAAGTCACCAGGCACGGCATGAGCAAGCGCGACATCGTCCCTAACATCAACTTCTTCATGAACGTGCCGATCGAGCCATCCGGCCAGATGACCATCGTCGACGGCCTCTCCGCGCCCGGCGATCACGTCGAACTCGTCGCTGAAATGGACGTGCTCTGCGTCATCTCCAATTGCCCGCAGGTCAACAACCCGTGCAACGGCTTCAACCCGACGCCGATCCGCATCGTGATTTCGGACTGAGCCCATGTTCAGCAAAGTCCTTATCGCCAATCGTGGCGAAATCGCCGTGCGCATCATCAAGACCCTGCGCCGCATGGGCACAGCCAGCGTCGCCGTCTATTCCGACGCCGACCGCTTCACCAAGGCCGTCTCGCTTGCCGACGAAGCCGTGCGACTCGGCCCTGCCCCGGCAACCGAGTCTTACCTCAACGTCGATGCCGTCATCGCCGCATGCAAGGCGACCGGCGCCGAAGCCGTCCATCCTGGATATGGCTTCCTCAGCGAGAACATCGGTTTCGCCCAACGCCTTGCCGAAGCCGGCATCACCTTCATCGGCCCGACGCCGGCGAACATCGAAGCCTTTGGCCTCAAGCACACCGCCCGCGAACTCGCCAAATCCAGCGGTGTGCCGCTGCTCCCCGGCACCAATCTGCTGTCCAGCGTCGAGGAAGCCCTGACCGCCGCCGAAACCATCAGCTATCCAGTCATGCTCAAGAGCACGGCCGGCGGTGGCGGCATCGGCATGCAGCTCTGCGCCGACGCAGCCGCGCTTGCCGCCGCCTTCGACAGCGTGCAGCGGACGGCCACGTCGAGCTTCGGCGATGCCCGCGTCTATATCGAGCGCTTCGTCTCCGACGCCCGCCATGTCGAAGTGCAGATCTTTGGCGATGGCAAGGGCAAGGTCATCGCGCTGGGCGAACGCGACTGCTCGCTGCAACGCCGCAACCAGAAGGTGGTGGAGGAAACCCCTGCCCCGGGTCTATCCGACGCCGTCCGCGCCCGCCTGCACAAGGCGGCGACCGATCTCGGCGCCGCGGTCAGATACGCTTCGGCCGGGACAGTGGAATTCATCTACGACCCCGTCCGCGAGGACTTCTACTTCCTCGAGGTCAACACGCGTCTCCAGGTGGAGCACCCCGTCACCGAAGCCGTATTCAACATCGATCTCGTCGAGTGGATGATCCGCCAGGCCGCCGGCGAGGACCCGATCGCCAAAGCGGAGCCCCTTACCCCGCATGGCGCCGCCATCGAAGTCCGGCTCTATGCCGAAATCCCGCACGCCAATTTCCGCCCCAGCGCGGGCCTGCTGACCGAGGTCAGCTTCCCCGACCATGCCCGCGTCGATGGCTGGATCGAGACCGGCACCGAGGTTACGTCCTACTACGATCCGATGCTGGCCAAGATCATCGTATCAGGCATCGACCGCCCAACCGCCATCGCCAACCTGCGCGCCGCGCTCAAGACGACCTCGGTTGCCGGCATCGAAACCAACCTGAGCTATCTCCGCGCCATCGCCGCGTCGGAGCTACTGGCCAGTGGCAACGTCGCGACCACGGCGCTGAAGGATTTCGCCTTCATCCCCGATGTCGTGGAAGTCATCGCCCCTGGCGCCCAATCGAGCATCCAGGAACTGCCGGGACGGCTCGGCCTCTGGCATGTCGGCGTGCCCCCCAGCGGCCCGATGGACGAGTACAGCTTCCGCCATGCCAACCGACTGGTCGGCAATGCCGATGTGACAGCAGCGCTGGAGTTGACCGTGGCTGGCCCGACGCTGCGCTTCCATGCGCCGGCGACGATCGCCCTTGCCGGCGCGCACATGCCGATGAAGCTGGATGGCGTACTCGTCGCCCACAACGTCCCCATGTCCATCACCGCCGGTCAAACCCTCGCCATCGGCGCCGTTGATGGGCCCGGCCAGCGCAGCTACTTAGCGGTCTCTGGCGGCTTCGCTGCCCCGGTTGTTCTCGGTTCTCGCGCCACTTTCGGCCTCGGCCAGTTCGGCGGTCATGCGACTGGAACAGTGAAAGCCGGACAAGTCCTCCACCTCGCCCGCGCCGAGCAGAGGGCTGTGCAACCCGTCGCCGAACCCGCGCCGCTGACCGGCCATTGGGACGTCGGCGTCCTCTATGGCCCCCACGGCGCGCCCGACTTCTTCCTCGACGGCGATATCGAGACGCTGTTCGCCACCGACTACGAAGTCCATTTCAACAGCGCCCGCACCGGCGTCCGCCTCATCGGTCCAGCGCCGAAATGGGCCCGCGCCGATGGCGGCGAGGCGGGCCTACACCCATCAAACTTGCACGACAACGCCTATGCCGTCGGCGCCATCGACTTCACCGGCGACATGCCGATTATCCTGGGTCCCGATGGCCCGAGTCTCGGCGGTTTCGTCTGCCCGGCCGTGATCGCCCGCGACGAGCTGTGGAAGATGGGCCAGTTCAGGCCGGGCGATACCATTCGCTTCCGCGCCGTCAAACGCCCCAACGATCCGATCGCCGGCCCTGCCTTCCATCGCCCGGAACTCGACACCGGCTCGGCTATCCTCGCCCGGTCCGACGACGGTCCGGTGCAGGTCGTCTATCGCCGACAGGGCGACGATAACCTGCTGGTCGAGTACGGCCCGATGACACTCGACATCGCGCTGCGGCTGCGGGTGCACCTGCTGGAGCAGGCCGTGCTGGCCACCAGGTTGCCCGGCATCATCGACCTCACGCCCGGCATCCGCTCCCTACAGATCCACTATGACAGCACCGTGCTGTCACGCTCGAAGCTGCTCGGCCTGCTGGCCGAACTCGAGGCCGGGCTCCCCACCGCCGAAGACGTGGTCGTCCCCAGTCGCATCGTGCATCTGCCGCTGTCATGGAACGATCCCGATATCCAGCTTGCCATGCGCAAGTACCAGGAACTGGTGCGCCCCAATGCGCCATGGTGCCCGGACAATATCGAGTTCATCCGCCGCATCAATGGCTTGGACAGTATTGAGGACGTCAAGCGCACCATCTTCGATGCCAGCTATCTCGTGCTCGGCCTCGGCGACGTCTATCTCGGCGCGCCGGTGGCCACGCCCGTCGATCCGCGCCATCGCCTCGTGACCACCAAATACAACCCAGCCCGCACCTGGACGCCGGAAAATGCGGTGGGCATCGGCGGCGCCTATATGTGCGTCTATGGCATGGAAGGTCCTGGCGGATATCAGCTTTTCGGCCGCACTATCCAGGTGTGGAATACCTGGCGGTCGACGCCGGCCTTCGAGCCCGGCAAGCCCTGGCTGCTCAACTTCTTCGACCAGATTCGTTTCTTCCCGGTCAGCCACGATGAGCTGACCGAGGCCCGCACTGCCTTTCCGCACGGCGCTTATCCGCTGCGCATCGAGGAGACGCAGTTTTCCTATGCCGACTATATCAGCGACCTCGCGGCCAATGCCGACAGCATCACGGCCTTCAAGGACCGCCAGCAGGCCGCCTTCGATGCCGAGCGCAATCGCTGGAAGGCCGAGGGGCTCGACAGTTTTATCGCCGACGACGCCGACAATGGCGCGATCGAGGGCGAACTGCCGGCAAACTGCTTCGGAATTGCCAGCGGAGTGCCGGGCAATATCTGGAAGATTCTGGTCGAAACCGGCGAATCCGTCGCCGAGGGTGACGCCGTCGCCATCATCGAATCCATGAAAATGGAAATCACCGTCACCGCTCATGCGGCCGGGCGGGTGCGCGAGGTGCGTGCCGGCCCCGGAAGAAACGTCAAAACCGGCGATGTCGTCGTCGTGCTGGAGGAAATCTGATGCTGCCTACCATCCTCGATCTGGCGACGCTGAGGGCGTTCTACGCCGACCGCAAAGTCACCCCGCACGACGTCATTCAGGCGGTCATCGAGCGCCGCGCCGCTTGGCCCGACAAGGCGGTGTTCATCACTCCCACCAGTGACGCCGATCTGCTCGCCGCCGCCGATGCGCTGATGGCGCAACACCCAGAGCCCAACAGTCTGCCGCTCTGGGGCATCCCTTTCGCGGTGAAGGACAATATCGACGTCGCCGGCTTGCCCACCACGGCCGCCTGCCCAGCCTTCGCCTACGATCCGGCGGCAGACGCCACCGTCGTCGCGCGTCTCCTCGCGGCCGGCGCCATCGTCATTGGCAAGACCAATCTCGACCAGTTCGCCACCGGTCTCAACGGCACCCGCTCGCCCTATGGGGCGCCGCGTTCGGTGTTCGACGCGGCCTATGTCTCGGGCGGCTCGAGCTCCGGCTCAGCCGTCGCCGTTGCCGCCGGCTTCGCCACCTTCTCGTTGGGCACTGACACCGCCGGCTCGGGCCGCGTGCCGGCCATGTTCAACAATCTCGTCGGCATCAAACCGACGCCGGGCCTGTTGCCCAGTACCGGCGTTGTTCCCGCTTGCAAGAGCGTCGACTGCGTGACGATCTTTGCGGCCACGGTGGGCGATGGGGTTGCCATCCGCAAGGTCGCCGAGGGCTTCGATGCCGCGGATCCATTCTCGCGCAAGGCGAAGTGGACGTCGCTGCCGACGTCCGGTCTGCGCGTCGGCGTGCTCGACGGGGCGGAGCGGGAGTTCTTCGGCAATGCCGAGGTGGAACGGCTCTATGACGCCGCCATTGAGAACATCCGGGCCCTGGGCGTCACGGTGGTCCCCTTCGACTATGGGCCCTTCCGGGAGGCCGCGGCCCTGCTCTATGACGGCCCATGGGTGGCCGAGCGCCTCGCCGCGGTGGAGGGCTTTTTCGCCAGCAACGAGGCCGATTTCGACCCGACCGTCCGTGCCATCATCGCGGGTGCCAAGGGCAAGACGGCGGTGGAGGCGTTCAACGGGAAGTACCGGCTGGAGGAATTGCGCCGCAAGACCGAGGCCGAATGGGCCAAGGCCGATATCCTGCTGTTGCCGACCTCGCCGACCACCTACACGGTGGAGGCCATGCAGGCCGATCCTATACGCCTCAATTCACATTTCGGTCGCTACACCAATTTCGCCAATCTGCTCGACTGCGCTGCCATCGCAGTACCGGCTGGCTTCGACGGCCAGGACCACCTGCCCGCCGGCGTCACCCTGGTCGCCGCCGCCTTCAGCGACGATGCCCTCGCCCCACTGGCCGATGCGCTGCATCGCATGGTGGCCCGGGGGATGGGTCGCGACAAGGCCGCCATCCTGCCTGAAGCCAGCAAGGTCGGCCCCGCAGCCAGCGACATGGTGCCGATCGTCGTGGTGGGGGCCCACCTCACCGGCATGCCGCTCAACAGGGAACTCACCGGCCCCGGCGGAAACCTGCTGAAAACCTGCCGCACCGCAGCCGACTATAAGCTCTTCGCGCTGCCCAATACGACGCCACCTAAGCCCGGTCTCATCCGGGAGCCCGGCTTTGCCGGCCCAGGCTTGGCCGTCGAGGTCTGGGAATTGCCAGCGGCTGCGTTCGGGCAGTTTGTCGCGCGGATTCCGGCGCCGCTCGGTATCGGCAAGGTTACTCTCGATGACGGCTCATCCGTCTCCGGCTTCCTCTGCGAAGCCCATGCTCTAACCGGCGCCCAGGACATTACCGAACATGGCGGCTGGCGCGCCTATCTCAACTCCCGCAACAGCTAGGACTGGTCAGGTCAACCGCGAACAGCACCTCTGCAGCTAGGCGCCGCTGGCCAGGGCGTCCCGCAACGGCAGGTCGTTGGTATTGCGAAGATCCAGGTCCGCCTCGATGTGGTCGATATGGGTCAGCAGTAGTCGGCTGGCCTTGTCGCCATCGCGCTCCTCGAGCGCCTTGAGAATGTTGCCATGGTCATTGTGGCCGCAGCTCGAGGCGCCGGACCGGCCATATAGCGCGATAACGAGCGAGGAGCGCGCGACCAGCTCTTCCATGAAGCGGAGCAAGATGGCGTTGCCGGCGACCCGAGCCAGCAGCAGGTGAAAATCGCCCGAGGCGTGGATCTCGGCGCGTCGTGCGTGCGGCCCGCGCTGACCCAGCAATGCGCTTTCGTGGTGCAGCCGGTCGCGGAAGGCGGCAACTTCGCCGGCGGTGATGCGCTGCGCAGCGGCGAGCGCCAGACCGGGTTCGATGAGGCGCCGCGAGGCAAAGACCTGACGAGCCTCTTCCGGGGTAGGATTGGCGACGAAGGCGCCGCGATTACGCTCAGTCTTGACCAGTCCTTCGAAGGCCAGCGCCTGGAGCGCCGCGCGGACAACGGTGCGGCTCACATCGAACAGCGTGCCGACCTCGGCCTCGTTGAGCTTGGTGCCCGGTGCCAACCGGCGATCGACGATGGCATCGCGCAGATGATCGCGGATCATCATGGCGCGATCCTCAGCGACAAGCGGCAGGGCAAAACTCTGGTCGTCAAGCGTCATGACTCATTCATAGGGATAATCGCGCCGCAGCGAAAGCGAGAAGTCGCATACAGTCGCGAGACGGATTGCATACAATTTCGGCGCGACTTGCGAACACGTGCACATGAATCGAGCAGACGCATAGTCTGCTCATGAATCGTCCAATATCAATGGTGTCCGATTTTCAAACCACGACAAGAGGTTAACGCTCGCCGCGAAGACTGGCACGGCAGATGCATAGTCAGGTCCCGACAATCGGGAGATGCTTGATGTCCAAAGCTGCCGAGATCGACATCGCTTCGGTTTCCAAAATCTACGGGAAAACCACGGCGGTCGATGCGATCAGCCTCAAGATACCGGCGGGCAGCTACTGTTGCCTGCTCGGACCATCGGGCTGCGGCAAGACCTCCACACTGCGCATGATCGCGGGACATGAAAGCGTCTCGATCGGCGACATCGTCTTGGGCAAGACGGTGGTGACCCACCTGCCCCCGGCCAAGCGCGGCACGGCGATGATGTTCCAGTCCTACGCGCTATTTCCCCATCTCGACCTCGTCGACAATGTCGCTTTTAGCCTCAAGATGGCCGGCGTCGACAAGGATACGCGCCGGGCGCGGGCGCTCGACATGCTCAAGCTCATGCAGATGGATGCCTATGCCAGCCGCAATCCGGCGCAGCTTTCGGGCGGCCAGCAGCAGCGCGTGGCCCTGGCGCGGGCGCTGATCACCGATCCCGAGGCGCTGCTGCTCGACGAGCCGCTATCGGCGCTCGATCCGTTCCTCAAGATCCGCATGCGCGCCGAGCTCAAGAAGCTGCAGAAGCAACTCGGCATCACCTTCGTGCACGTGACCCATAGCCAGGAAGAGGCGATGGCGCTGGCAGACATCATCGTGGTGATGAGCGATGGGCGGATCGAGCAGGCGGCCAGCCCGCGCGAAGTGTTCGAACGCCCGGCCACGGCCTTCGTGGCCCGCTTCATGGGCGACCACAATGTGATTTCGGGCAAGGTCGTCGGCTCGTCCAACGGTCTCGTGACCTTCGAGGTCGTCGGCGGCGGCACGTTTTCGGCCTCAGGCGAACCGCGGCCCACGGGTACGGCGGTCGATGCCGCCATCCGCACCGACCATGTCCGGATCGGAGAAGGCCCGGTCAAGGGCCTCGGCTTCACCGGCATTATCTCCAACCTCGAATATCGCGGCGGCACCATCAAGCTCACCATCGACG
This sequence comes from uncultured Devosia sp., assembly GCA_965650055.1. GTDB lineage: Bacteria > Pseudomonadota > Alphaproteobacteria > Rhizobiales > Devosiaceae > Devosia. The sequence goes on along the minus strand of CBFGMY010000019.1, from coordinate 14,086 downwards.
GCGCCGGCATTTCCGAATTCACCGCCATCATCACCGACACCGCCTTCCACGCGACGCCGGTCGCGGTGGGCGATGCGGTGCCCCTCCATTGGGAGGCCCAGGACGCCATCATCCTCGGCCCGCTCAATTCGTAATCAAAGCCAACAAAGGGACCTAAGGCTATGACAGAGACCACCAAGACGACAGGCATTTCCCGCCGCAATCTGCTGAAGACCGGCGCCGCCGCCGCAGCGGGTGCCGCCCTCGGCTCGGGCGCCATCACCGGTTTTCCGACCATCTGGGCGCAAAATCCGATCACGCTGCGCCAGTTCGGCACGGGCGTGTCGAACCTCAACGCCATTGCCGAGAAGTGCAAGGCGGACCTGGGCATCACGCTTGAAATGACGGCCACCGATTCCGACGCCGCCGCCCAGCGCGCCGTGACCCAGCCGGACAGTTACGACATCGCCGATATCGAATACTGGATCCTCAAGAAGGTGTTTCCATCGGGCGTGATCCAGCCCATGGATACGTCAAAGCTGACCTATTACGACAAGATCGTGCCGCTGTTCAAAACCGGCAAGCTGCTGCCGGACAGCGTCATCGCCCAAGGCACTGCCCCTCATACCGTGGGCTTTGTCGAAGCTCCCGGCGACAAGACCTTTGCCAAGGGCGAGACCGGCTGGTTCACCATGGTGCCGACCATCTACAATGCCGACACCCTCGGCATTCGCCCGGATCTGGTCGGCCGCGAGATCTCGACCTGGGCGGACATCATGGATCCCGCATTCAAGGGCAAGACGGCCATCGTCAATGTGCCATCGATCGGCATCATGGATGCGGCAATGATCATGGAAGCCATGGGCAACATCACCTATGGCGACAAGGGCAACATGACCACCGCCGAGATCGACGCGACCATCGATTTCCTGATCAAGGCCAAGCAGGACGGGCAGTTCCGCGCCTTCTGGAAGAGCTTCGACGAGTCAGTGAACCTGATGTCATCAGGCGAAGTGGTGATCCAGTCGATGTGGTCCCCAGCCGTTGCCGCCGTGCGCTCCAAGGGCATTGCCTGCAAGTACCAGCCGCTCAAGGAAGGCTATCGCAGCTGGGGCGGCGGTCTCGGCCTTGCCGCCCATCTGCAGGGTGCGCAGCTCGACGCCGCCTATGAATACATCAACTGGTACACGTCCGGCTGGGTCGGCGGCTATCTCAACCGCCAAGGCTACTATTCTGCGGCCATGGATACGGCCAAGGAATACATGTCGGCCGACGAATGGGGCTACTGGATCGAAGGCAAGGCCGCCCAGGGCGACATCCTCGCGCCTGATGGCACCGTGATGGAAAAGGCAGGCGCCGTGCGCGATGGCGGCTCGTTCGAAGAACGCATGGGCAAGGTCGCCTGCTGGAACTCGGTGATGGACGAAGACCGCTACATGGTCCGCCGCTGGAACGAGTTCATCGCTGCCTAAGTCGCTCGCCGTTTACATACCCTCCCCCCTCGTGGGGAGGGTATGCAGCTAGCCCGGAGGGCCGAAGAGATGCAGAACCTATTGAGCCGCGCCACACCCTACCTCCAGGCCACGCCTCTCCTCGTCATTCTCGGCTTCTTCCTCGCCATTCCCATCCTGCTGCTGCTCGTCGTCAGCTTCTGGGATTATGACTTTGCCGGCATGTATCCGGGCTTCTTCACCTTCAACTATGCAGAGACGCTCGGAAGCTGGGTCACCTGGAAGACCTATGGCAACACGCTCAAATTCGCGGCCATCGTCTGGGCCATAACCGCCTTTGTCGGCTTCTGGATCGCCTACTTCCTCGCCTTCCACATCCGCAGCGCCACCACGCAGATGATCCTGTTCCTCGTCTGCACCGTCCCCTTCCTCACCTCCAACATCATCCGCATGATTTCATGGATCCCCGTACTCGGCCGAAACGGGTTGATCAATTCGGGGCTGGTGGGCGCAGGCGTGATCGACCAGCCAATCGAGTGGCTGCTCTATTCGGATTTCGCGGTGATCCTGGCCATGGTTCACCTCTACACCCTGTTCATGGTGACGCCGATCTTCAACACTATGATGCGCATCGACAAATCACTCGTCGAGGCGGCGCGCGACGGCGGCGCCGCGGATTGGCAGATCATCTGGAATGTCATCCTGCCGCTGGCCAAGCCAGGCATCGCCATCGGCACGATCTTCGTCGTGACGCTGGTGATGGCCGATTTCTCCACGGTGCAGGTGATGAGCGGCGGACAGTCCGCCTCGGTGGCGCTGATGATGCGCAACCAGATGAGCCTGCTGCAATATCCGGCGGCGGCAGCCAATGCCATCGTGCTGTTGGTGCTGGTGTTGCTGATGGTCGCAGGCATTCTGCGCATCGTCGACATCCGCAAGGAGCTTTGAGATGAGCCGGGAAAAGCGCAGCGTCGGCTTCTACGTACTGGCAGCCTTCTTTGGCCTGTTCGTGCTGTTCCTTTATGGCCCGCTCTCGGCTGTGTTCATCCTGAGCTTCCAGGGACCCAATGGCGGCCTGACCTTTCCGCTCAATGGGGTGTCGCTGCGCTGGTTTCAGAACCTGTTCGAGACGCAGGCGGTGGGCAATTTCGGCGCCAGCTTCGGCCGCTCGCTGGTGCTGGGGCTGATGGTGATGGGTGCGACCGTGCTGGTATCGCTGCTGGCCGGTCTCGCCTTCCGCCGCAAGTTCGTCGGCGCGTCGCCGCTATTCTACCTCACTGTCGCCAGCCTCGTCGTGCCTTCCATCATCGTGTCGCTGGGCATCGGCGTGCTGTTCCAGCAGATCGGCATCCAGCCAAACTGGTTCAGCTCCGGCTTCGGCGCCCATCTCACCTGGACCCTGCCCTTCGGCGTCTTGATCATGTTCGCCGTCTTCAACCGGTTCTCGCCCAGCTACGAGGAAGCAGCGCGCGACCTGGGCGCCAGTTCGTGGCAGACCTTCTACCATGTCGTGCTGCCGATGATCGCGCCGAGCCTGATCGGCGTCGGCCTCTTCGGCTTCTCGCTGAGCTATGACGAATTCGCCCGCACGCTGATGACCTCGGGCAGTTCCAACACGCTGCCGCTCGAAATCTACGGCATGACCACCAACGTCACGACGCCGGTGCTCTATGCGCTTGGCACCGTCACGACGGTGTTCTCGTTCCTCATCATCCTCGTGACGCTCGGAGCCATCCTGTGGGTCAACCGCCGTCGGGCCCGCGCATGACCCGTATCGCCGTCATCAATCCCAACACCACCGCCAGCATGACGGCGACGATCGCCCATGCGGCTCGGCTGGTTGCGGGGTCAACCACTGAGATCGTGCCCGTGACCTCGACGATGGGGCCGGTCTCGATCGAGGGCTATTACGACGAAGCCTTTGCCCTGCCCGGCCTGCTGCGCGAGATCGGCGTCGCCGAGCGCGAAGGCGCCCAGGCGGCGGTCATTGCCTGTTTTGACGATACCGGCCTCGACGCCGCCCGTGCCATGGCGCGGATGCCAGTCATCGGCATTTGCGAAGCGGCGCTGGTGACAGCCGCCTTCATCGCCAAGCGCTTCACCGTTGTCACCACCATGGAGCGCTCCCGTATCCCCATTGAGGAACTGGCCCTTCGCTATGGCATGGCCGGCCGCGCCCGCATCCGCGCCGCCAACATTGCCGTGCTGGCGCTGGAAGACCCCAATTCGGGCGCGCGCGACCGCCTGCGCAACGAAATCGTCCGCGCCATCGCTGAGGATAGCGCCGAGGCCATCGTGCTCGGCTGCGCCGGCATGGCCGATCTGGCCCGAACGCTGAGTCACGAATTCGGCCTGCCCGTCATCGACGGGGTCGGCGCAGCGGTGAAGCAGGCCGAAGCGCTCGTTGCTCTGGGCCTGACGACCAGCAAGCGTGGCGCTTATGCCCCCCCGGTCGCCAAGCCCTATACCGGCGCCCTGGCCGGGTTCGCGCCGACATGACCCGAACGGTCCGGCCCCTTACCCTCGCTGAGATCGAGACCTTGCTCGATTGGGCGGCCGCGGAAGGATGGAACCCCGGCCTCCACGACGCCGCGGCCTTCCAGGCGGCCGACCCGCAAGGCTTCTTCGGCACCTTCGTCGATGGCGTGATGGTCGCGGGCATATCCGCGGTCGCTTACGACGACCATTTCGGTTTCATCGGCCTCTACATCTGCCATCCAAACTGGCGCGGCCAGGGCCACGGCAAGGCCGCTTGGGACGCCGGCGTGGCCTATTTAGGCAACCGGACGATCGGCCTCGATGGCGTCGCGGAACAGCAGGCCAATTACGCCAAGATGGGCTTCGTCGCTGCCTATGAGACCATCCGGATGAGCGGAGCACAATCACCGCCCACGAGCACAGAACGGTCGCCGACCCTGAGCGTGGATGACGTCAGCGCCCTCGACAGGCAGTGCTTCCCAGCGCCGCGGCAGGCGTTCCTGCAGCGCTGGCTATCCCTGCCAAATCTCGTCCTGGCTCGGGTTTCAGAAGGCGAGCTGAGCGCCTATGGCGTCGCGCGTTCCTGTCGGGAAGGGTCCAAGATAGGTCCGCTCTTTGCTACCTCTCTCGACGCGGCCACCAGCCTGCTCGATCGGGTTCCTGGCCTCGTCAGTATCGATGTACCAAGTGTCCAGACCGAGTGGCTCTCGGTCCTGGAAGAACGCGGATTCTCTGCGGGGTTCACGACGCAACGCATGTACAGGGGCAGTCAGCCCGAAGTAAACTTGGCGCGGATTTTCGGTATTTCGTCGCTTGAGCTAGGCTAGTCGACAGACGTGCAGGGTTGAAACGCGGTCGGCCGAAACTGCTCTGCTGATTCTCAGGGCTCCGGCGATGACAACACGGGGCCGGCAGCAGTCTGTCCGCTTTTGGTCGCCCCATGACGCAAGCGACTATGAGGCTCGCGGTCGTGCCGATCGGATGCTAGACGCTCACCCCGAAGAGGCGGCCAATCAGCGCCGTGACGGCCATCGCGGCCGCACCCCAGAACAATACGCGGGCAGTTGGGCGCAGCTTGGGGGCACCACCAGCCTGGGCGCCAAGCGCTCCGAGGCCCGCAAGGCAGATGAGGGTTGTCACCACCGCGACCGGAATGATCGTACCCGCTGGTGCCAGGACGGCTGCGATCAAGGGCAAGGCGGCAGCGACGGTAAAGGTCAGACCCGACGCCAAGGCGGCCTGCAGCGGGTTGGCACTGTGCACCTCGGACAAGCCCAGTTCATCCCTGACGTGGGCCCCCAAGGCGTCCTTCTCGGTCAGTTCTCTGGCAACCAGCGCTGCGGTTGCCGCAGATAGGCCGCGCGATTCGTAGATCGAAGCCAGTTCGGCCTCCTCCTCCGCAGGCGTGTCGATCAGCGCCTGCTTTTCGCGGGAGATGTCGGCATGCTCGATATCGGATTGTGAGCTGACAGATACATACTCGCCTGCCGCCATGGACATCGCACCGGCGGCGAGCCCAGCCACGCCTGCGATCAGCACGGCGCCGGGGCTTGGGTCTGCGGCAGCTACACGCACAATCAGCGAGGATACCGAGACGATGCCATCATTGGCCCCCAGCACAGCCGCACGAAGCCATCCGGCGCGGTTGATGAAGTGGACTTCTGTGTGGGCCGATTGGTAGGGCTGCGTCATGTTGGTTGCCTTATGCGGTTGCGGGCCGTGCTGCAGCTGCCGCTTAAGATCGGCCTTTGGGAAGGACTATCGTGGCTTCGAAGCCGTCGATGGCGCCGGTGGCGGGGGACTTGAGCGTGAGAGCCCCGCCCGCCTGTTCCAGGATCGAACGCGCTATGGACAGGCCGAGCCCGCTGCCATCCGCCGTGGTGGCGCCGCGCATGAAGGGTTGTCCCAGGCGGGCGAGCTCGGCTGTGCCGACCACGCTCCCAGCACTCCGAACAACGACGGTCCCGCCGTCTTCGAACCGAACGTGCACCGGGACGTCCGGATCGATGGGCGCCATCAGGTCGGCCGCCATCGAGTCGAACTGTATCCGGTTGCGCCACATGGAGCTGGCATTGAAATCGCCGATCACCATGCCAATCACGGGCCGCAAATCCGTTTCAAGGTCAGACTTGGCAAAGCCGGCTTCGATACGGGCTAACTGCAGCAGTTTTTCCGACAGCGTGGCGAGGCGTTTCAGCGCTGTCTCGATCTCCACCAGCCGCGACGCGCCCGGTCCGCTTCCGAGTTCCGCGGCCAATTGCTGAGTCTGCGCCAGGGCTCCCGCAATGGGCGTCCGCAACTCGTGCGCGCTGCGGGCCGCAAAGGAGCGCTCGGTATCGAGGGCAGATTTCAATCGAGCCATCAGCGCGCCAACGGCCTCAGCGATGGGAGCAAGCTCGGCCGGATGGCCTGTCGACACCAGCGGCTGCAAGTTGCGGCTATCCCGCTTTGCAATGTCGCGGCGCAGCGCCTCTAGCGGCCGAAGGGCCACGCGCATGGCCAACCAAATGCCGCCGGCCATGAGCGGCACAAGGGCGAGCAAAGGCAGCCCCAGAGCGGAGATGCTGTCAACCAGCCCGTTCAGGCGACGGTCGCTGGTTTCCACGACAAGGATTGAGAAGCCGGTGCGGTCTGTCAGGCCGAATGCTCGCTGCCCACCGATATCAGCGAAGCCGCCTGGTGCGGTTACCGGCAGGTCGAGCTCAACTGCGTGCTGATCGCGCAGTACGATATCGCCAGCGCTGTTGAACACGACATAGGTAAAGCTCGCATCATGCGGAACCGGTCTGAGACTCCCGTCATCCCTGTTCCGCTCAGGACCTTCATTGTCATCGGTATCGCCGTCACCGCCAACAATCAGGCGACCGCCTTCGCTTCGCTCTCGCAAGTCGTGCAGAGCAAGCGGCAACAGCCGCTGGGCACTCTGCTCCAGGCTGTCGTCATAGGCCTCGTGGAGTTCATGTTGCATGACGCTCACCGAAATGGCGGCCGCGCCTACCCACAACAGCGCCATTCCGGCGGTGAGACCAAGCGCCAGGCGAAGGGCAATCGAGGGGCGCCGCTTCACGCGCTCACCTGATAGCCGAGGCCGCGGATGGTTTCCACGAACTCCCGCCCCAACTTCTTGCGCAGTCGGCCGACATAGACTTCGACAGCGTTGCTTTCGACTTCGGCACCAAAGGCGTAGAGCGAATCTTCGATCTCTGACTTGGTGACAATGCCCCCGCGGCGCGCCAGCAATCGCTCGAGCACGGCCCACTCCCGTGCCGTCAGGTTGGCCCTTTTGCCATCTACGCTGGCCGTACGGCGACTCAGATCGATGGTCACACCTGCGGTGACGATTTCCGGCGTGGGATTGCCCCCGTAGCGGCGGGCAACTGCGGCAATGCGGGCCGCCATTTCGGCGAGGTCGAATGGCTTGACCAGGTAGTCGTCGGCGCCGGAGTTGAGACCCTCTATACGAACGGCGACCTGATCCTGCGCGGTAGTGATGATAACCGGAACAGTGTTTCCGGCTGATCGCAGGTCCTTGAGCAGATCGAGGCCACGGCCATCGGGCAGGTTTCGAGCAGCACCAGCTCGTAGGAGACGCTGGCCAGTGCCAGCCGAGCATCATCTATCCGCTGCATCCAATCGACCGCATGCCCGGTGGAGAGCACATGGTCGCGGATGGCAGCGCCCAATACATGGTCATCTTCGATCAACAGCACGCGCACGCCTGGGCTCCCGCAGACCTCATAGCGACCCAACCTTACACCAGGCTGAACGAGAAACCCTGCCCGCTTCAGCCTGCCGTCAGCTTCGCATGATCCAAATGTGCCATCGATCAAACCAGATCAGGAGCCGATCATGAAGAAACTCGCCGCAATGCTGATGCTGGCAACCGCCCTTGTCACCCCCGGTATCGCCATGGCCGGGGATGTCAGCGTTCAGACCAGTCTCGTGCAGTATTCCGGTCATGGCGCCTACTTGGCGATCTACCTGACCAATCCGGACGACAGCTACAATTCCACGCTTTGGGTCTCGGGCCAGAAGTCGAAATACTATGGCGATCTACGTGGCTGGGCCCGTGCCGCGTCCACCGCCGGTTCGCTCAATCTCGATGGCATCACCGGCGCCAGTGTCGGTGGCGGCCAGACACTGACGGTCCATGCCAATCTCGCCGACACGCTGCTCGACGCCGGCTATCATATCCGCGTCGATAGCGCGGTCGAGAATGGCGGCCAGTAAGCCGATGACGCTGTGATTGAGCTCACGTCCTCGCCCGCCACGGCCTCTGGCACAGGCTACGTCAACACCATCTCCCTCGGGTTGTAGGGAGGCACGGGCATGCGCCGCTTCCACTCCCTCGCAGGCCTTGTCGGTGCCTTGCTCGTCACCTTCATGGCGACGACGGGCTTCGTCCTGTCGCTGCAGCCGATCGCCGATGCCGTCACCGCGATCCCGGCCAGCGGGGGCCTCAGTATTGCAGCCGTGGCCGATCGGGTGGCGCAAGATCTGCCTGGGGTTGAGCGGCTCGTGCGTTCGGCTTCGGGGCAGCTCGTGGCCTACACACTGGACAACGGTGTTCGCAGCGCTGTCCTCGTCGATCCTGAAACCGGTGCTGCAAGCGGCGCCTACGCGCCTTCGGCGTTTCTCAGCTTCATGACCGACCTGCATCGCTCCTTCCTGTTGGGCAGCTTCGGGCATGGCATGGCCGGGGTTTCTGCCCTTGCCATCCTGGCGCTTGCGGTCAGCGGCATGCTGTTACTTGTCGCCAAGATGGGCGGATGGCGCAAACTGTTCGCCAGTTCTCGCGGCACCGGCTCGCAGCGGCTGCACACTGATCTGGCCCGCATCAGCGTGGTCGCGCTGCTCCTGACCTCGCTTACCGGCGCCTATATGTCGGCGGTCAATTTCGAGCTGCTGCCCGAAAGCGCGACGCAGATGTTCTCACTCCCTCCGCCAAGCACAGGTGCGGCTGTTGCACCCATCGCTTCCCTCGAAGGTCTGGCCCAGATCCCGCTCTCAGACCTGCGTGAACTGCGCTTTCCCGCGCTCGGCGACGCCAGCGACGTCTTCACCGTGACCACGAGTGCCGGGCAGGGCTTTGTCGACCAGGGCACCGGGGCGATGCTCGCGTTCACGGCCAACGGCGCCTGGCAGCAGGCCTATGAGTTCATCTACCTGCTGCATACCGGCCAGGGCGCGCCTGTCGTCGCGCTGCTGGTGGGCCTTGGCGCGTTGACCGTGCCACTCCTAGCCATAACGGGTACGATCATCTGGTGGACGCGCCGTCACAACGCGCCTGTCATCGCCGGCAATGTGCCCTGGCGCGACGCCGAGACCATTATCCTCGTCGGCAGCGAGGCCGGCAGCACCTGGGGCTTTGCCGCAACCCTGCAGAATGCCCTGACGCAACACGGGCAGCGCGTCCATGTTGCCGCTATGAATGACCTGCGTCGGATCTATCCTCGCGCGGCCCGACTGATCGTCCTCGCGTCAACCTATGGCGATGGCGCCGCGCCAGCCTCGGCGCGCCAGTTCCTCGCCAAACTCGAGCATCTTACCTCGACGCCCAGTTTTGCCGTGCTGGGGTTTGGCGACCGCAGCTTTGCGCACTTTTGCGGCTTTGCGACCGAGGTCGATGCAGCTCTTGCGGCGAAAGGCCTGCATCGCCTCATTCACCTCAATGGCGTTGATCGCGAGTCGGCCGGCCACTTCGCTGCCTGGGGCATCCAACTCGGCCAGCAGCTCGGCCTGCCCCTGGTGCTGAACCACAGCCCGAAACGGCCGCCGACACGCAAACTCGCGTTGGCCGAGCGGACTGTCTATGGCATGGAAGTTCAGGCCCCCGTCGTGGTCCTCAAGTTCAGACCCCCCAAGCCCAATAGGCCCTTCGGTGGACGGTTGCCGCGTTTCCAGGTTGGTGACCTGATAGGCATCGTCCCGCCCGGCAGCGACGTGCCGCGTTATTATTCCCTCGCGTCGGCATCGCGCGACGGCATGCTGGAAATCTGCGTGCGCAAGCAATCGGGCGGGCTCTGCTCGGAGTTCCTGCATTCGCTGGCTGTCGGCGACGCGATCGATAGCTTCATCCGGCCCAATCCGGACTTCCGGCCCGACCGCGGGCGCCGGCCGCTGGTCCTGATCGGCGCCGGAGCCGGGGTTGCTCCGTTGGCGGGCCTCGTCCGTCACAATCGCAATCGCCGCCCGGTGCATCTGTTCTTCGGCGGTCGCGACCCGGCGTCAGACTTCCTCTATCGCGACGACCTTGCGGCCGCGCTGGATGATGGGCGCCTGGCATCGCTGAACACACGTTTCTCGCGCGTCATGGGCGGTGGTTACGTGCAGGCCCTGGTGCTGGACGAAGCGGAGACACTGCGCCGCCTCATCCGGCAAGGCGCCCAGATCATGGTCTGCGGCGGGCGTGACATGGCCAGCGGAGTGCGAGAGGCGATCGACGTTTGCCTAGCGCCTCTCGGGCTTTCCGCCGCCCTCCTCAAGCAGAAAGGACTGTACCTCGAAGATGCGTACTGACCTCAGCTATCATCGCCACGTCCCCGTTGTGACCCCACCGCCGCTTTATCGGCACGCCATCAGCGGCCCCACCATGGGCACGCGCTATGCGGCCGTGTTCTACGCGCCTGCGGCCAGCGTCCAATCCGACCTGCGCCAGGCGCTGCAGGCAGCGGTCGATGCGGTGGATGCCCAGATGTCCACCTGGAAGCCAGATTCCGCGCTGATGCAGCTCAATCGCGCTCCGACGAACATCTGGTTCGACGTGCCTGAAGAGCTTTTCACGGTGCTTGATGCAGCGCTGGAGATCGGTCGTCTGTCTGGCGGTGCCTTCGATATCGGCGTTGGCGACCTGGTCTCGGCCTGGGGACTTGGCAGCGGTCACGCTGCGCCAGATCAGGCCGTCATTGCGGCTGCGCGGCACCGTCCCCGGCTTCCCGCCCACCTCTGCCTGGACCTAGATGCGGGGCGGTATCAGGTCCACAAGCACGCCGAAATCACGCTTGATCTCTCCGGGATTGCCAAGGGCTTTGGCGTCGATGAACTGGCCCGCGCCCTCGCCGCAAACGATATTGTCCACTTCCTGGTCTCCATCGATGGCGAACTGCGCGCGTCCGGCGGCAAGCCTGATGGCACACCATGGCGCGTCGCTGTCGAAAAGCCGGAAACGGGACGTCGCGAAGCCGAAGGTGTCCTTCAGCTGACCGATGGCGCCATCGCCACGTCCGGTGACTACAGGCACTTCGTCGAAATCGACGGCACCCGCTACGCCCATACCATGGACCCGCGCCAGCGGGCCCCACTCACGGACGGGCCGGCTGCCGTGACCGTACTGGCCCAGACCTGCATGGCCGCCGACGCCTGGGCCACCGCCTTGCTGGTCCTTGGCCCGGCTGAAGGCGCCGAGATCGCATCGCGCTACGGGCTTGAAGCCCTGTTCATCGAACGGCCGCGCCTTTCTCCAGCCAACACGATGACCAGGCAACCCAGATTTACCAAGGAGGACTGACCATGAACCTACCAACCATCAGACTGACAATTGCGCTATGCGGCCTGGGAGCTGCCCTTCCGGCTGCGGCGGCGGATGTCAGAGCGCAACTGACGCCTGACCTCATTTACAATCACTGCCTGACCGCCGGCGTCGGCAGCCAGACCGAGGGCACCTTCATGCTGCCCGGCGGTCGGGTAACCGGCACGGTGCTCTGCACCGATGCAGATGTAGCTGCGTCCAATATCGCGCCGACATATCGTGGGGACGACGACGACGACGGTGACGGCCATCGCCGCGGCAGCCCCAACTCCAGCGACGGAGGAGAGGAGGTAGGAGAGGCTGGCACCGGACAGGCGGGCTAAGGCACCGCGATCTGCTGCTTGCCGTGGAAGCCGACAGCGAACTCATTGCTGACGGTTTCCACCAGGCTGCGGCGCTGCGCACCGATGCCCAGGGCCGGGAACAGCAGCTCGGCGACCCGGTAGGATTCTTCGAGATGCGGATAGCCTGAGCCGATGACGAGGTCGATACCGGCCGCCTGATATTCGCGCAGGCGCGCCGCGACCTGCTCAGGCGTGCCGACCAGGGCAGTGCCCGCGCCATTGCGGACAAGGCCCACGCCAGCCCAGAGGTTGGGCGCGACGAGCAGTTTGCTGCGATCGCCGCCATGCAGTTCGGACATGCGGCGCTGGCCGACGCTGTCCATCTGCTGGGTGAAGCGCGCCTGCGCCGCTGCGATCTGGCTGTCGGAGACCTTGCTGATCAGCCGGTCGGCCTCGCGCCAAGGCCTCTTCCTCGGTCTCGCGCACGATGAAATGAAGGCGAATGCCGAAGCGCAGGGTCCGGCCGCGGGCTTCGGTCTTGCTGCGGACCGCAGCGATCTTTTCGGCGACCTGCGCTACCGGCTCGCCCCAGGTGAGGTAGGTGTCGGTTTGTTCGGCGGCGAGATCCTGCCCGGCATCGGACGAACCACCCAAATAGATCGGCGGATGCGGCTGCTGCACTGCGCGCTGGTCCAGCCGGCCACCCTCGACGCTATAGTGCTTGCCGGCGAAGTCGACCGTTTCGCCGGATAGCAGGCGCCTGAAGATGGTGAGGAATTCGGCGGCCTGCTCATAGCGCTCGCCATGCGGCAGGAAGACGCCGTCGCCGGCCAGTTCCACCGGGTTGCCACCAACCACGACGTTGAGCAGCAGCCGACCGTTGCTGAGGCGATCGAGCGCCGCAGCCTGCCGCGCGGCGAAGGTGGGGAGGGTCACGCCGGGACGCAGGGCGACAAGATATTTGAGGCGGTCGGTCACCGCGGCAAGGCCGGTGGCAGTGATCCAGGATTCTTCGCAAGTCTGCCCGGTCGGCAACAGCACGCCCTCATAGCCCAGCCGATCGGCTGCCTGGGCGACCTGGCGGAAATAGTGATGGTCGGGCTGCCGCTCGCCCTGGCTGGAGCCGAGATAGGCGCCGTCGCCATGGGTGGGAATGAACCAGAAGAAGCTCAGGGGTTTGCTTGTCATGATGCTCACTGATTGCGCGACCAGGGCACATACCGCCGCTCGACGAAGCGCAGCAGCGCCTCGAAGGCAAAGGCGATGGCCGAAATGACGAGGATGCCTGCGATGACGACATCGGTGACGAGGAACTGCGCGGCCGACTGGATCATGTAGCCGAGCCCCCTGCCCGCCGCGACCAGCTCGGCCGCCACCAGCGTCGTCCAGCCGGCACCAAGAGCAATGCGTATGCCGGTGAGGATGGAGGGTAGCGCGCTGGGCAGCAGCACATGCCAGAGCAATTGCAACGGCGTTGCGCCAAAGGCACGGGCGGCATTGACCTGGTTTTTCGAAGCCGAATGGACGCCGGCGGCGGTGGAGATGGCGATAGCCGGCACCATGGACAGCAGGATCACCAGCACCTTGGCGGTCTCGCCAATGCCGAACCAGATGATGACCAGCGGCAGATAGGCCAGCGGGGGTAGCGGCCGAAGAAACTCGATGATGGGATCGAGGACGCCACGGCCGATGGGGCTGGTGGCGATGATGAGGCCGGCGGGAACACCGATCAGCACCGAAAATGCCAGCGCCGAGAAGACCCGGCCCAGGCTCGCCCCGGCATGTTGCAGCAGGGTGGAATCGACATAGCCGACCTGGACGAGCCGCCCGAGCGCCACGACGACCGATGATGGCGGCGGTAGGAAGACTGGCGACACCCAGCCGGACGTGCTGGCGACATGCCAGAGGCCAATGACGAAGAGGGCGAGGCCGACGCCCGTCAGCAATGGTGCGTTGCGGCGGAGGCCTCGGCCCAGACCCGCTGGGCGGCGCGGCGCAGGGGTTGCGGTGTCGACGTCGGCGGTCATGCTGCCACCGCCCGCTCCGGTGCGTGGATGGCGGCGATCAACTCCTCGCGGGCCGCCACGAAAGCGGGCTCCGACTTGAGGGCGCGCGCCGCTTCGCCGGCAAGGAAACGGCGGCCGAAATCGACCTCACGGCTGACCACGACACGGCCGGGATGCGCCGCGAGCACGACGATGCGGGTGGCGAGGAACAGGGCCTCCTCCACCGAGTGGGTGATGAGCAAGGCGCCGGTATTGGAGCGGCGCCAGACGGTCAGCAGCAGCTCCTGCATCTGGTCGCGCGTCATGGCGTCGAGCGCGCCGAGCGGTTCGTCCATCAGCAAAACTTCCGGGTCGTTGGCA
>CBFGMY010000018.1:0-31057 GCA_965650055.1 uncultured Devosia sp. | reverse complement strand
CTCCATGCGGCCCGGCACGGCGCTTTCGGCCGACGGCGCCCTGAACCTGCTCAAGGACGCGCCCTTCAAGTGGGGTGTGACCACGCTGCCGCAGGGTCCGTCCGCCAAGGGTCCGGGCACGCTGCTGATCACCGACTCGATGGCTGTGTTCAAGGGCACCGGCTACGAAGACAAGGCCAAGGACCTGGCCATCTTCCTGACCAATGCCGAAAACCAGACCGCCTATGAAGCCGAGCAGGGCCTGACCCCGCTCCGTCCCGGCCCGGCTGCCGACGCCATCGTCGCTGCCGATCCGAACTGGAAGCCGTTCTTCGACGGTATCGCCTATGGTGGTCCCGAGCCGCTGCTGACCGACTATCTCGGCCTGCAGAACGTCATGATCGAAATGGTCCAGTCGGTCGTCACCGGCGCTGCCGAGCCTGCCGCTGCCCTCACAAAGGCTGCCGGCGAACTCGCGCAGTACAAGTACGCCGCCGCCGCCCCGTCCGGGGCGGTCGGCACCCTCCCGCCGCCGCCGTCCCTCGGGATGGCGGCGGCATCCCGACCCATTGCCTGCCCGCGGGATTAGCCCCGCCGACCGGAGCCTCAAAGATGTCCCAGCTCAGCCTCAAGCGCGTGGAAAAGTCCTTCAACGAAGCCCACATCATCAAGGGCATCGACCTGGAGGTTTCCGAAGGCGAGTTCGTGGTCTTTGTCGGCCCCTCGGGCTGCGGCAAGTCCACCCTGCTGCGCATGATTGCCGGCCTCGAAGAGGTGAGCTCGGGCGAAATCGTCATCGGCGGCCGTACCGTCAACGACCTGCCGCCGGTGCAGCGCGGCATCGCCATGGTGTTCCAGAGCTACGCGCTCTACCCGCATATGTCGGTTTATGAAAACATCGCCTTCCCGCTGCGCGTCGAGCGCCTGCCGCAGGCCGAGGTGGACAAGCGCGTCGGCGCCGCCGCCCGCGTGCTGCAGCTCGAATCCCGCCTGCAGCAGCGCCCCGGCACCCTCAGCGGTGGCCAACGCCAGCGCGTCGCCATCGGCCGTGCCATTGTGCGCGAGCCGCAGATTTTCCTCTTCGACGAGCCCCTGTCCAACCTCGACGCCGCGCTCCGCTCCGAGATGCGCATCGAGCTGATGGAGCTGCACAAGCGCCTGGGCTCCACCATGATCTACGTCACCCACGACCAGGTCGAAGCCATGACCATGGCCGACAAGATCGTGGTGCTCGATGCCGGCACCATTTCGCAGGTCGGCTCCCCCCTTCAGCTCTACCACAAGCCCGACAACCTCTTCGTTGCCGGCTTCATCGGCTCGCCCAAGATGAACTTCATCAACGGCACCGTGACCTCGGCCGATGGCACCACCGCGACCATTGACCTGGGTGCCCTCGGCACGATCAGTCTGCCGCGCCAGTCCAAGGCCATTGCCGGCCAGTCCGTCACGGTCGGCATCCGCCCCGAACACCTGCGCCTGGGCCAAGGGGATTTCACCCTCGCCGTCACACCCAAGATCGTCGAGCACCTGGGCATCCACACCGTGACCTATGCCGATCTTCCGGCCGGCGAGAACTTCGTGGGCCTCTTCGAAGGCGATCCTGACGTGCCTGAAGGTCGCCCGCTCCAGGTTGGTTTCTCCCTCAGCCAGGTTCACCTGTTCGACGCGGCAGGCCTGGCCGTGTACTGACGGTGGCCATTGCCGCGGAGGGGACCATGCTGGACATTGTCGGCCTGCTACAGACCGAGAAGAACGAGTTCACCCGCTCCGAGCGCGCGCTGACCGAAATCGTGCTCGCCGATGTCGACAGCGTGCTCAAGATGTCCATCGTCGATCTGGCCGCGCAGGCCGCGGTGTCGCCACCCACGGTCACCCGTTTCTGCCGGCGCCTCGGTTGCGACAGCTATGCCGACTTCAAGGTGCGGCTGGCCCAGTCGCGCTTTGTCGGGCAGCGCTATTTCGCCCCATCGGCCGGCCCCTCCAGCGTGCACGAGATCGCCCAGGGCGTCGTCAACGGCATTCAGTCCATCATCTACGAAACCTTCGATCATCTCGATTTCGCCGCCGTCGAGCGCGCCGCCGAGAGCATCGTCAAATCATCGTTCGTGCTAGCCTTTGGTTCGGGCGGCGCCTCTTCGATGATGGCGGGCGAGATCGAGACGCGGCTGTTCCGCCTCGGTCTCAAGGTCGCCTCGACCGACGACCATCAGCTCCAGATGATGCGCGCCGCCGCCGCGCCTCCGGGCACGGTCATCGTCGCCTTCTCGCTCTCGGGCAACAATGCGCAGCTGGCCAAGACCCTCACCGTAGCGGGCGAATATGGGCTGACCCGCGTCGTCATCACCCGCTCGGCCTCCATGGTCTCGGCCCAGTCCGACATCCTGCTGCCGGTCAACTGGCACGAAAACACCGATATCCTGCGACCTACGCCGGGCCGCTACGCGTTCCTCGCCACCGTCGACGTGCTGGCCCAGACCGTCGCCACCCGCCTCGGTCCTTCGGCCATCGCCAGCATGCGGCGCATCAAGCACCAACTCGTCGTCAACCGCGACGGCGACGACGCCCAGCCGCTGGGGGATTAGTTCCTGCGGCCTCAGTCATTCTTCCCTCCCCCTTGAGGGGAGGGATCGAGGGAGGGGGTGGTTCGGCAGTTCACCGACGGACCCCCACCCCGCCCCTCCCCTCAAGGGGGAGGGGAGCCACACATCCGATCAAGAGTATTTCCAATGACCACCTCATTCTCCCTCGTCACATCATGGACCCCCGCCAAGGATGACGCTCCTCTCGGCTATGGCATCGAGCTCACCAATACCGGCGATACGGCCGTCAGCGATTTCCAGCTCGGCTTTTCGGGCCCGGCGCGCATCGACCCGCATGCGACGCTCGAAAACGGCAAGCTGCTGAAACGCCTCTCCAACCACACGCTGATCGCGCCGCCCGATGGCTTCGTGCTGCAGCCGGGCGAGACCTGGAAGTCCACGGCGCGCGGCCTGTCCTATGGCCTGCGCCATTGGAGCGACGGCGCCAATACCGGCTATGTCGTGCTGTCCGACGGCACCGTGGTCACGCTCGCCACCACCCCGACCCAGGCCAAGGGCCACAATTCGCCCCTGCTCAAGGGCGCGGCCAAATTCCCGGTGCCATCAAAGGCGCCCGTGCCGGTCTCGATCATTCCGTGGCCCAAATCGGTGGCCACCACGGGCGCCCGCACCGCCCCTCCCGGTCTCGACCTGCGCCCTGTCGGCGACGACGCGGGCAAGGCGGCCAAGGCCTTTGCCGATCTGGTTGCCGATCTTTTCGCGGTCGAGGGCGTCGTGCGCCCGGCCTCGGAAGCCGGCCTTCCGGTTATCTTGCGCCACAAGGGCGGCATGGGCGCCGAAGCCTATGAAATCCTCTTCGCCGACGATGCAGTCACCATCGAGGCTACCACCCGCCAGGGCATGTTCTATGGCCTGGTCACGCTGGGCCACATCCTGCGCGGCGCCAAGCAATATCCGCAGACCTTCGTCTTCCCCACTGGCGGCAGCATCACCGACGAGCCGGGTTTCGGCTATCGCGGCTGCCATCTCGACGTGGCGCGCCAGTTCTATTCCGGCGCCGAAGTCAGCCGCCTGATCAAGCTGATGGCCTGGAACAAGCTCAACAAGTTCCATTGGCACCTGAGCGAAGACGAAGCCTGGCGCGTCGAGATATCGGCCTTCCCCGAGCTGACCGAGATCGGCGCCTGGCGCGGCCATGGCAAGGCACTGCCGCCGCTGCTGGGTTCGGGCCCGCACCCGACGGGCGGCTATTATTCCAAGCCCGTCATCCGCGAGATCGTCGCCCTGGCCGATAGCCTTGCTATCTCGGTCATCCCCGAAATCGACATGCCTGGCCACTTCTACGCGGCCTTGCAGGCACTGCCCGAACTGCGCGATCCCAATGAAACCGGCGAATACCAGTCGGTGCAGGGCTTCCCCAATAACAGCCTCAACCCGGCCTATGAGCCGGTCTACAAATTCGTCGAGACCGTGGTCGACGAAATCCTCGAACTCTTCCCTGCGGGCATCTTCCATATCGGCGCCGATGAAGTGCCGCTGGCGGCCTGGTCCGGCTCCCCGCTGGCCCTCGACATGATCGAGCGGCTGGCCGGCCCCGAAATGCGCAAGAAGCACGAAGCGCAATACAATGTCCTCGGCAACCACCACGGCGCCGACGAGATCGAGGGCTCGCCCACGGCGGTCATCCAGGCCGAGTTCATCAAGCGCGTGCACAAATACATCGCCAGCAAGGGCGCCATTACCGGCGGCTGGGAAGAAGCGGCGCATGGCGATGCCGTCGACAAGGACAAGAGCTTTGTCATCGGCTGGCGCAATGTCGAGATCAACGCGGCCCTGGCCGAACGCGGCTACGACATCGTGGTGTCGCCCGGCCAGCGTTACTATCTCGACATGGCCAATGGCGTCGCCTGGGCCGAGCCCGGCGCCGGCTGGGCCGGCTGGTCGGGCCCGCAGGAAACCTACGAATTCGAAAGCCGCGACGGCATGAGCCCGGAAGGACTCAAGCATCTGCTGGGCATCCAGGCCTGCATCTGGAGCGAGTCCATGACCGACCGCGCCATCTTCGACCGCCTGGTTTTCCCGAGGTTGTCGGCTATCGCCGAATCCGGCTGGACCCTGCCCGAGCGCAAGAGCTGGAACCGGTTCAAGGCCTTGGTCGGCACGATGCCGATCATGTACGGAAACTGGGCGGCGGAGTGAGATCGCGCCGCAACCACTGCGCGGTACCTCCCCCTCGACGGGGGAGGTTAGGAGGGGGTGTTGAGAGCCCCGATATCCGGGCTAAACATCCCCCACCCTTGATCCCTCCCCGCAAGGGGGAGGGTGTCGACTGCAACCTCAGTGCCTACCCCCACGGATTCTCCACCATCGGCCAGATATCCCGCCGTGCCTTCTTGTATTCCGTCTCCGCCGGGCGGTTCGGATAGGGTCTGCCAGCCGAGCAATAGACGATCTCCGAGGCAATTCTGCTGAAGCTGTCGTAGAAGTGGTTGGTGGATTTGATCAGCAGGATCTTCCGCGATTTGGGGTCGAGCCCCATCGCCGAGAACAGGCTTGGATCAAAGCTCTGCGCCCGGGTGGAATTGAGGATCACGTCGATGCCGCCGAATGAAATCCAGGCCGCGTCGCCGAAGGGCGCATAGCTCTCCCCGAACCGCATTTGCGCGTCACGTACCAGTCGATTGACCGTCACATATTGGTCAATCGGGTTGCCAGTATGTGGCGCTGATTTGGCACCGAAGCGCAGCGGGATGACGGCGCCCTCACCAGCGGCAAAACAGATCTGTACCGCGATGGGGTCCCAGATGGTCCCGACCGCCACATCGGTCACGCCTCGGGCAATCAGTTCGGCCAGGATCACGGTCGCATCCCCCGCCGTGCCGCCACCCGGATTGTCCCAGACATCGGCAATCACCACCGGTCCGACAGGCGCGGCGATGGCGGCGTCGACCGCGACCGTCTCATCCACCTGGGCGACCATGAAGGTGCCGCGCATGGCGAACAGTTCGCGACCAAGCGTTTCGGCCAGCCTCTGCCCGAGCGCCGCGTTGCCGTCGGTCACCGCGATGGTCTTCGTCCCCAGTTCCGGCACGTCGCCGGCCATGAAGCCATGGATCACCGACAGCGACAGCAGGCCAGGCTCCGACTTCTCCAGCGCGTAAAGCTTGTCGACGAAGCCACGCATCGGCTGCTTGGAGGTGGGGAACACGTCGATCATCCGGCAGTCGAACACCGACATGACCGGGGTGATCTCGCCCTTGAGCGTCCGCACCGCGATCGACCACAGGTCCCGCGCCCGGTCGACAAAGTCGGTATGGGGAAATTCCTTGAACACCACGAAGAAGTCGGCGGCCGCGACGCGCTTGGCCGTCAGGTGGCTATGCGGATCGAGCTCGGCGCAGACCAGCACGCCGGGCCCGACGATCTCGCGCACTCGCCCCAGCAGGTCCCCCTCGGGGTCGTCATAGCCCTGCGCCACCATGGCGCCATGCAGCCCCAGCACCACGCCGTCGACCGGCATGGCAGCCTGCAACTGTCCCAAGATTTCGTCGCGCAATTCCTCATAGGTCGCGCGCGCCACAAGGCCCGCCGGGTCGGCCCAACTGGCGCTGCCCTCGATCAGCTCCCAGCCCTCGCGCGCGCAGACTTCGCGCCCGACGGTGATCGGCGCCGTGCACAGCGTCGGCGTCGCCGGATGCTCGCCGGGCCGCGCATAGAGCGACGCCTCGAAGGCGCGCCGGTCGATGGCGATGGGCGAAAACGTGTTGGTCTCGGTGGCCAGGGCTGCGGTGAAGACGCGCACAGGAAACTCGCAGGAAAACAGCAGGAAAGCTTGCGGCATGCTGGTAGCCGCCATTGATCAGGTTAGCATAGCGCTAAACGGTCAATCACGTAAGAAATTTACATTCTGCGACGCAAATTACTGGAGAACTCCACGATTTTGCGCGTTAGAGTGGGTCAAAGAGAAATTCACTTTCAGAAAGGGACGAAAAATGCCGATCAAGCGCTATGGCGCCGAAAAGTCGGGCGCTGGTGGGCAGAACCTGCCCTTCGCCCGCGCCGTCGAGGCCGGCGGTTTCCTCTTCGTTTCCGGCCAGGTGGCGATGAAAGATGGCGAAATTCAAGGGGTTGGCATTGTCGAACAGACCCACCTGACGATCAAGAACCTCGTCGCCATCCTCGAAGAAGCCGGCTACGGCCTCGAACACGTCGTCCGCTGCGGCGTCTGGCTCGACGATCCCAGGGACTTCTGGAGCTTCAACGCCGTCTATAAAAGCTATTTCGGGGACAATCCCCCGGCGCGCGCGGCGGTGCAGAGCCACATGATGGTGGACTGCAAGGTCGAGATCGAATGCGTGGCCTATAAGGACCCCGCATGACCTCCCCCTTCCGGCTCGACGGCAAGACCGTGCTGATATCAGGCGCGGGCGGTGGTATTGGCCAATCGCTGGTCGAGGTGTTTCGCGAGGCCGGCGCCAGCGTGATCGGGGCCGACCGCGACGCCGGCATGCTGGCGGGACTGGACCTCGCGGGCACCGTGTTGTTCGACCAGGCCGACCCCAAGGCGACGCGCGCTGCAATCGCGCGCTACCTGTCCGAGCACGGCACGCCCGATGCCGTGGTGTCCAATGCCGGCTTCACCCGGGCCGAGCATCTGGGCCAGGTCGATGACGATGTCTGGGCCGCCGAACTCGCCATCAACCTCAACGGCGCCTATGCCATGACCGACCCGATCGTATCGGCCATGTCCGAGCGGGGCAGGGGGAGCCTGGTCTTTATCTCCTCGGTCAACGCCCTGGCCCATTTCGGCAATCCGGCCTATTCGGCGGCCAAGGCGGGCCTCATCGCCTATGCCAAGGCCATCGCCGTCGAACGCGGTGGGCAGGGCGTGCGGGCCAATGTGATCTGCCCCGGCTCGGTGCGCACCCCGGCCTGGGACCACCGGCTTGCCGCCGACCCCACTCTGCTCGACAATGTGCTGCCGCATTACCCGCTCGGGCGTATGGTTTTGCCCGTAGAGGTCGCCAATGCGGCGCTGTTCTATAGTTCCGATGCGGCGTCGGGCATTACCGGCACGGTACTGCCTGTCGATGCCGGCCTGACCGCAGGCAATCTGCGTTTCGTCGATGACGTCCTGAGGGGCAAATGACCGATATCATGGAACTCGATACGCCCGCCGTGCTTGTTGATCTCGATCGCGTCGAGGCCAACCTGCAGCGCACGCAGGACTATGCCGACCAGCATGGAATCAAGCTCCGCCCGCATATCAAGACCCACAAGCTGCCGCGCTTTGCCAAACGCGCCATCGAAATGGGTGCCGTGGGCATTACCGTGCAGAAGCTGGGCGAGGCCGAGGTGATGGCCGATGCCGGCATCAGGGAAATCTTCCTGCCCTATAACATCATCGGCGCCGCCAAGCTGGCGCGGCTCAAGGCCCTGCATGGCCGCGTCCACATCACGGTCACGGCGGATAGTACCGAGACGGTCGAGGGACTGTCGCGCACCTTTGCCGGGTCCGCCACGCCGCTGACGGTGCTGGTCGAATGCGATACCGGCATGGGCCGCTGCGGGGTGCAGACGCCGGCCGCTGCGCTCGCTTTGGCCGAGAAGATCGCCAACTCGCCCGGGCTCCAATTCGGCGGGCTGATGACCTATCCCGCCGCCGGGCAGGTCGAGGCCAATTCGGCCTGGCTGGCGGCGGCAAAGATCGCGCTCGCTGCCGGCGGCCTGCCGCCCGCCATCATCTCCAATGGCGGCACGCCCGACCTCTGGCGCGCCCATGAAGTGTCGGCCGCCACCGAGCATCGTCCCGGCACCTATATC
Organism: uncultured Devosia sp.; assembly: GCA_965650055.1. Lineage (GTDB taxonomy): Bacteria > Pseudomonadota > Alphaproteobacteria > Rhizobiales > Devosiaceae > Devosia. Next base: position 22,715 of record CBFGMY010000018.1, on the reverse strand, counting down.
TATATGGACCGCTACCAGGTCGCCAAAGGCGTCGGCACATTTGACGACTGCGCCCTGACCGTGCTGGCGACCGTCGTCAGCCGCCCCACCGAGGACCGGGCCATCATCGATGCCGGTTCCAAGAGCCTGACCAGCGACCTGCTCGGCATGACCGGCTTCGGGCTGATCGAGGCCTATCCGGAGGCTGTCATTGTCGGGCTCAGCGAGGAGCATGGCACGATCGATCTCTCGGCCTGCGCGGCAAAGCCTGTCATCGGCGAAAAGCTGCGCATCATCCCCAACCATGCCTGCGTGGTCAGCAACCTGTTCGACAGGGTGACGCTGATTTCGGAGGGCAGCGTGGTGGAGACGGTCGACGTGGCAGCCCGCGGCCGGGTGGATTGAGAAGCGTCTTCTTTCACCGCGACTCTCCAAGCCCGAGGTGACAGCCGGTGGGTGGGGCACCAAGAGTACCCCCACCTAACCTCCCCCTGAAAAGGGGGAGGAATCCGTCCTGTGCATGACCTCGATCGCGCCAAACACTGGATCTGTTCCTCCCCCTTTTCAGGGGGAGGCTAGGTGGGGGTATTCTTGCTTGATGATTCCACCCACCTTCTTCGACCGCCCAGCGCCCGAGGTCGCCCGTGACCTGATCGGGGTGACCCTGCTGGTCGATGGTGTCGGCGGCCCGCTGGTCGAGGTGGAGGCCTATGACCAGAACGATCCGGCCTCGCACAGCTTCAGGGGACCGACGCCGCGCAATGCGGCCATGTTCGGACCGCCCGGCCACGCCTATGTCTACAAGATCTACGGCATTCACTGGTGCCTCAACTTCGTCTGCCAACCCGGTAGCGCCGTGCTCGTTCGCGCGCTTGAGCCGCTGCATGGCGTGGTGCCGATGCAGGAGCGGCGCGGCGGCATGCCGGAGCGCCAGCTCTGTTCAGGGCCCGGCAAGCTGTGCCAGGCGCTTGCTGTGACCATCGATCACAATGGCCTGCCGCTCGATGCTGCCCCGTTTGCGCTGCTGCCGGCCGAGGCCAGCCACGACATCGCCACCGGCCCGCGCATCGGCATCACCAAGGGGGTAGAAACGCCATGGCGCTTCGTCCGCCGCGGTTCGCCGTTTCTGAGCAAACCGATGCGCAAAGACCATTGACCGGGACGTTTGCGCCTCCCTCCCCCTTGTGGGGAGGGAATGAGGGTGGGGGTCGTTTGGCGGCCACCGACAGACCCCCACCCCCGCCCCTCCCCTCAAGGGGGAGGGGCGCCCACGCTCTGAGCGTGGCAGGGAAGGAACCATACCCCGGCCTCAGCGATTGGTTCCTGAGAGACCTGCGCGCGTCAACCGGACGCGGCGGCAGAGGGAACGGGTCGGTTTTTCCGGTTTCCCTTCCCGGCCAACGCAATGGCAGCCGAGCCCTTATCCCGCCCGCGCGGGTCTCGTTCCATCAAGGAGTGCGATCATGCCACAGGGTGACAAATCCGCTTACACGGACAAGCAGAAACGCAAGGCCGCTGCCATCGAGGATAGCTACGAGGCGCGCGGCGTTTCTCACAACGAAGCGGAAGCCCGCGCCTGGGCCACCGTCAACAAGGATGATGGCGGCGGCAAGAAATCCGGCTCTGGTCGTGGCAAGGAGGACGGCAAGGCCAGCGCCAGCCGCTCTGCGGCAGAGCGTTCGGCCTCGGCCAAAAAGGCGGCAGCCACCCGCAAACGCAACGCCGAACACCACGCGCACTAGCGTCTCAGCCCTCATGGTGAGCTTGTCGAACCACGAGGGCGTCCGCCAATCCAGCCACGACCTCGTCCTTCGACAGGCTCAGGATGAGGTCTACTGAGACCGCCCAATGGCGGCGAAATCGTCGGTGGATAGCGCCGGCGACTGATTTGTGCCGTCTTGCGGCTCACCCCGCCCCTGTGTTGCATGGGCGGGGCGAGCACGCTTTGGGGGCGGAATGGCACAGGATATCAAGCTGCGGCTGGCAGGCATTGCCTTCATCATCGGGGGCGCCGCCATGGGCTGGTTTTTTGCCCTGGGGCCGCTGCGCGAGGCGCAGGCCGGGGTCGCCGAAATCTCCTACTCCACCAAGATTTTCATCCTCGTGCCGTTCACCCTGGTTTTCGGCCTGGCCTTTTTGCTGTTTGGCGAGCGGTTCGAATATCGCAACGCCGATCACAAGAACTTCACCATCGCCGGCTGGATCGCCTTTGCCATCGCTGCGGCGCTGGCCGCGGGCGGTTGGTGGTGGTTCGAGCAGCAGTTTGCCGCCCTCGGCTACGTCTGAGCGGTTCACAAGCCCTCGCCCGTCCTTGCGGTCCACCCCGCCCCTGTGATTCAAGGGCAGGGTGAGCACGCTTGAATCGGCATGGGATCTTTTCACCAGCGGCGCGACGGCAACGCCGCGCGATCCGCATGCACAGCCGCGCGACGCGCTGGCCGTGCTGCGCGACGTTTTCGGCCACAAGAGCTTCCGCGGCCAGCAGGCCGACGTGGTCGAGCATGTGGTGGGCGGCGGCGATGCCGTCGTGCTGTTCCCCACGGGCGCCGGCAAGTCCATGTGCTACCAGATCCCGGCCATCTGCCGACCCGGCGTCGGCATTGTCATTTCGCCCCTGATCGCCCTGATGCGCGACCAGGTCGAAGCGCTCAAGCAGGCCGGCGTTGCCGCGGCGGCGCTCAATTCCTCGCTATCGTCGGAAGAATCGGCCGATGTGCGACGCAAGCTGCGCAATGGCCAGCTTGATCTGCTCTATGTGGCGCCCGAGCGGGTGGCGACGCCGGGCTTTGCCAATATGCTCTCGGGCATCGACATCGCGCTGTTTGCCATCGACGAGGCCCATTGCGTGAGCCAGTGGGGCCACGATTTCAGGCCCGAATATCGTGAGCTGATCCACCTGGTGGAGCTATTTCCCGGCGTGCCGCGCGTCGCTTTGACCGCGACGGCTGATCCGACGACGCGCGAAGACATTATCGAACGGCTGGGGCTGGAGCAGGCGCAGGTCTTCACGACCAGCTTCGACCGGCCCAACATCTCCTATTCCATCGTCGAGCGCGACAAGCCGCGCGAGCAGCTGCTGGCTTTCCTCGCGGCCCACAAGGGCAGCTCGGGCATCGTCTATTGCCTCTCCCGCGCCAAGGTCGAGGACACGGCCGACTGGCTGTCCGGGAAGGGCATTCCGGCTCTTCCCTACCATGCCGGCCTGTCGCCCGAATTGCGCAGCCGCAACCAGGATGCGTTCCTCAAGGAGGAAAACATCTGCATGGTGGCCACGGTCGCCTTCGGCATGGGCATCGACAAGCCCGATGTGCGCTATGTCGCGCATATGGACCTGCCGTCCTCGATCGAGGCCTATTACCAGGAAACCGGCCGCGGCGGCCGCGATGGCCAGCCCGCCGATGCCTGGATGAGCTATGGCATGGCCGATGTGGTGCAGCGCCGCCGCATGATCGATGAGGGCAATGCCCCCGACGAGGTCAAGCGTCTCGAACACGGCAAGCTCAATGCGCTGCTCGGGGTCTGCGAGACGGCCGAATGCCGGCGCAAGGCCATTCTCAGCCATTTCGGCGAGGCCCATCCGGGCAATTGCGGCAATTGCGATACCTGTCGTTCGCCCGTTGAATCATGGGACGGCACCGAGGCTGCCATCAAGGCGCTGGCCGCGATCTATCGCACCGGCATGCGCTTCGGCGCCGCCCATGTCATCGACGTGCTCATGGGCAAGGCGACCGAAAAGGTCACCCGCTTCGGCCACCAGAACCAGAAGGTGTTCGGGCAAGGCAACGATCTCGATGCCAAGGCCTGGCAATCGGTCATCCGCCAGCTGACCGCCATGGGCCTGATCGTGGTCGACCATGCCAATCACGGCGCACTGACGCTGGCCGAGGGGGCCCATGCCGTGTTCAAGCATGAGCGATCGGTCACCCTGCGCAAGGACCGGCCCAAGAAATCGGTGGAAGTCCGGCGTCAGCTCGAACGCGCCGCCAGCATTCCGCCGCATGCGCTGCCGCTGTTCGAGGCGCTGCGCGAGGAACGCACCCGCATCGCCAAGGCCCAGGGCGTGCCGCCCTATGTGATCTTCCACGATGCCACCTTGCGCGCCATGGCGCTGGCCGTGCCGCGCCATCCGCATGACATGCTCAACCTCCCCGGCGTCGGCCAGGCCAAGCTCGACCGCTATGGCGAGGCATTCCTGGCGGTGGTGCAGGGGTTTGCGGGTTAGTTCGTGCCACGACCTCGTCCTTCGACAGGCTCAGGATGAGGTCTACTGAAATACCGGGCCAGAAGTAGACCTCATGGTGAGCTTGTCGAACCACGAGGTCGTGCCACCGAACCAGGGCAGCACGATTATGACCGACCTCCCATCCCGCCCCCGCTTCGCCATCATCGATATCATCAGGGGCGTCGCCATCATTGCCATGGCGGCCTATCACCTGTGCTGGGACCTCAGCTATTTCCGCTTCATCGCGGCCGATGTCGGTTACGATCCGGAATGGGTGCTGATTGCCCGCAGCATTCTGGCGGTTTTCCTGTTTCTTGCCGGCGTCAGCCTGGTGCTTGGCCATGGCGACGGCATTCGCTGGCAAAGATTCTGGCGGCGCTGGATTTTCGTCCTTCTCGGCGCGCTCGCCATCACGGTCGCGACATACTTCGCCTTCCCGCAGAGCTTTGTCTATTTCGGCGTGCTGCATGCCATTGCGCTGTTCAGCCTCCTGGGCCTGGCTTTCGTGCGCACGCCGCTCTGGCTGGCCGCTGTCGTAGCGGCAGTGGTCATCGCGCTGCCGTTTTTCTATTCGGACCCGCTGTTCAACGAAAAGGCCTGGTCATGGCTCGGCTTCTGGCAGGTGCCGCCGCCGGCCAATGACCTGGTGCCGGTCTTTCCGTGGTTCGGCGCGGTGCTTGTGGGCATCATCGCGGCGCGGCTGGTCCTGGCCTCCGGATGGTCGGCGCGCCTCGCCGCTATCGCGCCATCGGGCCGGCTGCCGCGCCTGCTGGCCTTTCTCGGGCGCTGGAGCCTGCTGATCTATCTGCTGCACCAGCCCATCCTGCTCGGGCTGATCTACCCCGCGGCAGCGCTGCTGCAGCCGCAGATCGCCATGCGCGACGTCACCTTTCTGCAATCGTGCCAATCCACCTGCGAGGCGGGCGGCACCTCGGCCGATATGTGCGTCACCTATTGCCAATGCGGCCTTGAGGGCGTGAAGACCAACGATCTCTGGAATGCCATCGACACCGGCATGGTGACCGCGGCCGAGCAGGCGCTGCTCGACGCGCAGAACCGGCAATGCTCGGCGGTGATCTATCCCGAGCTCAACGCGACGCCATAACGGCGACACCCGTTGGTACAACGTTAATATTTGCGAACTTTTGCGCAGATTCGATCTTGAATGGCAGCGCGAACGGGCGTTGATTATCGAGGCGAGTTGATTTGTCCGGGCTTCGGCCAAGGTTCCTCCGCCCCCGCCCGGACCCACACCTATATTGAAGTCTGGATACTTCCTTGACCACCGATAAGGCTGGCCGCGTCCATTCACGCGGCGATGCACGTTCCCATGTGGCCGCCGCCCATGCGGGCAAGGGCCGCGGGCCATTGATGCGGATTGCCCTCTATTCGTTTCGCCATCCCTGGCAGGCGGCCGCAGCGATCGGCGCGACCATAACGGCCTCCGTCCTGCAACTGCTGATCCCGCGCCTGCTCGGCCACGCCGTCGATCAGGCCCAGGGCATTCTGGATGCCAATGCCGCCGGCGCCGAACAGGCCCTGTTCTGGAGCGCCATGACGCTGTTGGGCGTTTCGGTGGCCCGTGGCTTCTTCACGCTGCTGCAGAATTACTATTCGGAATCGGTCGGCCACCATGTCGGCTACGAGCTGCGGCTGGCCTTCTATGACAAGGTGCAGCGCCTGTCCTATTCCTATCATGACAAGGTCCATACCGGGGACCTGATCACCATCGGCCTGCTCGATCTCGATGGCCTGCGCATGTTCTTTGCCACCGGCCTGGTGCGCGTTGTGCTGCTGTCGGTGCTGATCGGCGTGGGCGCCTATATGCTGTTCAGCACCGATCCGCTGCTGGCGCTGCTGGCGCTGAGCTTTGTGCCCTTCGTCGCCTGGCGCTCCTCGGTGGCGCAGCTCACCCTGCGCGCCACCTGGATCACGCTGCAGGAAAAGCTGTCGGCACTGTCGCGCGTCATGGAGGAGAACCTGGGCGGCATCCGCGTCGTCCGGGCCTTTTCGGGCCAGGATTTTGAACTGGCCAAGTTCGACCATGCCTCCAAGGAAGCGCTGGCTCTGGCGCATGACCGGGTCGACATCCGCGTGCGCAATACCAGCTTCATGACTTTCTCCTTCTTCGTCGCCATGGGGCTGGTCCTCTGGGTGGGCGGCAACAAGGTCATCGCGGGCGAGATGAGCGTCGGCACGCTGGCGAGCTTTCTCACCTTCATGACCATCCTCCAGATGCCGGTGCGCCAGCTCGGCCTGATGGTCAATTCCTTCGCCCGCGCCTCGACCTGTGGCGAGCGCTTCTATGGCTTTCTCGACCAGCCGCTGGCCATCGAGGACGCGCCTGGCGTGCCCGAGCTCAAGGTCACCGCGGGTACGCTGCGCTTCGAAGATGTGCGCTTCACCTACGAGGGCGCGACGCACCCGACGCTCAATGGCGTGAGCTTCGAGGCGCGCGCCGGACAGACCATCGGCATTGTCGGCGTGCCGGGCAGCGGCAAGTCGACGCTCGCCCATCTCATTCCGCGCTTCTACGACGTCAGCGGCGGCCGCATCACCATCGATGGGCAGGATGTCGGCAAGGTCTCGCTGCAGTCGCTGCGCCGCGCCGTCGCCGTGGTGCAGCAGGATTCATTCCTGTTCACGACCACGATCGAAAACAACATTGCCTATGGTGATCCCTGGGCCAAGGAAACCAAGATCGAGAGGGCCGCCGAAAGCGCGCAACTGCACAATTACATCATGGGCTTGCCGGCCGATTACGCCACCGTTGTGGGTGAGCGCGGCGTGTCGTTGTCGGGTGGCCAGCGCCAGCGCCTGTCGATCGCCCGTAGCCTGGTGCTGCGGCCGGCCGTGATGGTGTTCGACGATTCCACCGCCGCCATCGATGCGGGCACCGAGCACCGCATTCGCAGCGCCATCCGGCGCTATGCCAGCGACCGGGTCACCCTGGTCATCAGCCATCGGCTGAGCTCGCTGCTGCATGCCGACACGATCCTGTTCCTCGAGGGCGGCAAGATCGTCGAGCAGGGCAGCCACGAGGAACTGCTGGCCAAGGGCGGGCGCTACCGCGCGCTCTATGATCTGCAGACCCGCCCCACCGAAGATATCGAAATCGGGAGCGCCGCCCAATGAGCGCCATCGAAGAGGACGAGCGCGACACCGCCAGCTATCCCGGCCAGCGCCCGCCGCGCGCCAGCGTCGGCAGCCATCGCATCGAAGAGGAGATCTTCGGCAAGGCCTATGATCCCAAGACGGTCCGCCGCATCTGGGCCTTCGTGCGACCCTATCGCCTCAAGATCTACCTGTCGGTAGCGGCCGTGCTGGTCTTCACCGCCACCCAGCTCGCCATCCCGCTGATCATCGGCCGCGCCATCGACAGCGGCATGACCGAGGGCGGCAATTCGACCAACCTGACGTGGGCCGTGGCCACCTTCGCGGTGGTGGTCATCATCAATTATGCCGCGTCCTGGATCCAGGAAAGCCAGGTGGGGCAGGTGGCCGAGAATGTGCTGTTCGACATGCGCCGGGCCATGTTCGCCCAGCTGCAGCGGGTGTCGCTGAGCTTCATGGACAAGACCGAAGTGGGTCGGCTGATGAGCCGCCTGCAGGGCGACGTCAATTCCATGCAGGAATTCCTCGAGACCTCGGTCATCTCGGTGGGCGACATGGTACTGCTGGTCGGTATCGTGGTCGTGCTGCTGACGCTCGATTTCCGGCTGGGCTTGCTGACCCTCTCGACCATGCCCATCCTGTTCATCGTGCGCATCTTCTGGCTGCCACCGGCCAAGCGCGCCTTCTGGGCGGCGCATGAGACCAATTCGATCACCGCCGGGGCGATGGCCGAGGGCATCAATGGTGTTCGCACCGTGCAGAATCTCGATCGTCAGAAGGTCAATTTCGACCTCTATGACGACAAGGCCTATAACAACCTGCTGACCCAGCTCACCGGCTCGCGCTATGCCCAGGTCATGGTGCCTATCGTCGACAGCCTCACCGGCATTGCCATGGCGATCGTGGTGGTGGTTGGCGGTTCGCTGGTGCTCAATGGCGGGCTCGAGATCGGCGTCATCGTCGCCTTCCTGTTCTACATCCAGCGCTTTTTTGACCCGATCCGCTCGCTGACCATGCAATATTCGATCATGCAGCGCGCCATGACCTCGGGCCGTCGCATCACCGAAGTGCTCGATATCCCTGCCTCCATCAATGACAAGCCCGATGCCATCGAGCTCAGCCGCGACATGGATGGCTCGGTCGAGTTCCGCGACGTGGTCTTTGGCTATAGTGCCGACCGTCCCGTGCTCAAGCATGTCAGCTTCAAGGTGAACCCGGGCGAGACCGTCGCGCTGGTCGGGCCCACCGGCTCGGGCAAGACCTCGGCCATGTCGCTGGTGCATCGCTTCTACGAAGTGCAGTCCGGCGCCGTGCTAGTGGGTGGTCACGACGTGCGCGACGTGACCCAGCAATCCCTCGGCGAGCAGGTGGCCATGGTGCTGCAGGAGCCGTTCCTGTTCACCGGATCGGTGTTCGACAACATCCGCTACAACAAAGCCTCGGCCACCCGCGAGGATGTCATTGCCGCCGCCAAGGCGGTGGGCGCGCATGACTTCATCAGCCGTCTTCCCGGTGGCTATGACGGCATGCTCGAACAGCGCGGCTCCAACCTGTCGCTGGGGCAAAGGCAGCTATTGAGCTTTGCCCGCGCCCTGGTGGCCGATGCCAAGATCCTGGTGCTCGACGAGGCCACCGCTAATATCGACAGCTATACCGAACGCCAGATCCAGAAAGCGCTGCTGACCCTGCTCGAGGGCCGCACCGGTATGGTCATCGCTCACCGTCTTGCCACCATCCGCGGGGCCGACCGCATCATCGTGCTGCAGAATGGCGAGCTGATCGAAACCGGCAACCACGACCAGCTCATGGAGAAGAACGGGCTCTACGCCAAGCTCTACAACATGAACTATGCCAGCTTCGACGACATCCCCGACGAGCTGGTGGCGCAGGCCAATGCCAAGGCGGCGAGTACCTGAACGGACGCGGGCTCATCAGTCGAAACTACCCTCCCCCTTGCGGGGAGGGTAGCGCCGCTAGGCCCGAAAGGGCCGTAGCAGAGCTGGGGTGGGGGACGCCGGCCCCCGGATGTCAGGGCCAAACTTCCCCCCACCCTTGATCCCTCCCCGCAAGGGGGAGGGTGTCGACTGATAGACCTCCGCCCCACATCCTCATCATTCAGGACGAGTTCAGCGGGTCGTGCTAGCGTCCGGCAATTCCGGGAGCTCACCTATGCGTCTTGTCCTTGCCGTTCTCGCCAGCGTCATCGTCACGCCCGCCTTTGCCGATGCCGTGACTTTCAAGGGCACGCTGGGCGATCGGGAGATCGTGGTGGAGATCATCGAGCCCTCGGACGGCCCGGTGGGCGGGCGCTTCGCCTATATCGACCAGGGCGGCGACATTCCGCTCGATCCGGCGGCAAGCCCGGAGGGCATGATCTACCTGGCCGAAGAGGGGCCGTGCGGCGAGACCGATTGCGTACCCAATGCCGATGGCATCGCCGACATGATGCCCCAGGCGGCGATCTGGGCGCTCACCATCACCGATGATGGTCACACCCTCTATGGCACGCGCACCAGCGACAGCAAGAAGGCCATCGTCGAGGATGTCGAGATCTACGAAATCGGCCGTCGCGAACTGGGCACGGACGAGCCGACGCCCTTCGGCCTGCATGACCGCTCGGCCATGCTGGGCTTTGATTGGAGCATGCCGTTCACCGCCGAGACCGCGCCCTATGAAACGGCGCTCATGGCCATCGAATACGAGGTGGGCGGGGTGCAGACGACCGCGGATGGCTCGGAATATTTCTACGCCACCGATCCGCGCACTAAGTTCCCGTTCCCGCGCGTCGGCGTGCTGTCCGATGGCGGCGACACGACGGCCATCAATGCGCGGCTCGCCGAATTCCAGGAGCGGCTGAGCCTCTCCGCCCTCGATTGCCTGGCTTTCCGCTACGCGGCCTGGGGCCAGAGCAACAATATGTATGGCTATGGTGGCCACCTGGCCGAGATCGACCAGGAGAACATCGCGGTCAGCGCGCTGACGATCAACCTCATCAGCTGGGTGCAGGCGGGCAGCACCTATTGCATGGGCGCCCATCCCTACAACCACTACAACGTCTACAACTACGACGTCCGCACCGGGGAGAAGATCGACGAGGCCGACATCTTCGCCGCCTGGGTGGCGCGAGAATATGGCAGCATGGAACCGGTGGATGCCGAAATCGCCTCTGCCAATCCCGACAGCTACAGCTGGGGTCCGGACCAGGAACTCATCGACTACGTCAAGGCCCACACCGACGTGGCCGCGCTCTATGGCGACGAGCCCGAATTGCTCGAGGCCTGCACCAGTGACGAGGCCATCGCCGACAACCTGACCTTCCGCGTCCTGCCCGACGATCAGATCATGTTCGTGCTGTCGGGCTTCCCGCACGTGTCCAGCGCCTGCAACAGCGACCTGTTCGCCGTGCCGGCGCTTGAGATCAGCGGCTACCTCCAAGCCCCGACGGAGAACTACTTCCCCTCGCTGGCGGATTGAGCGTTCAGAACGCGTTCAGCTGGCCATGCTAGATGAGGCGCAAAGGGAGAAACTCCATGCGCCTGGCCATCTTAGCTGCCGTCCTGCTGTCCACCACACCCGTCTTTGCCTTCGATGCGGTGACCTATAGGGGCACACTGGGGGACAACGACATCCTGGTCGAGCTGACCGACCCCGCGGTCGGCATGGTGCAGGGGCGCTATAGCTACATGGCCCTGGGCGGCGACATCCCGCTGCACAATCTGGATGGCGTCGACAGCTTCGCATTCGCCGAGGAAGCCCCCTGCAGCGAGGCGACCTGCGTGCTCGACGACGACGGCATGATCACCGAGCCGCCCATCGGCGGTCGCTGGACGCTGAACTTCTCGGCCGACGGCAAAGTGCTCAGCGGCACCTGGGTGGCGGAGGGCAAGCCGGGCAAGGCGCTCGACGTGAACCTCGTCGAGATCGGCCGCCGGGCCCTTCCCGAAGGCACCGAAATCTCGCCCATGGGTCTGGCGGACAGCGTGTTCCTGCAGACCTGGGCCAATGACGGCGAGTTGTCCGCGGCGACCGCGCCCTATGACTTCGCCAAGATGGATGTGACCCTGAACGAGGGCGAGGTTCAGCAACTCGACGGCTCAAGCTTCCGCTACGTCAGCGACCCGCGCACCATCTTCGAATTTCCCCGCATCGTGGCTCTGGCCGATGGCAGCTCGCCCGACGCGGCCAACCGGGCGCTGGCCGAGCGCCACGGCATCATCAATGTCTCCGCGCTTTCCTGCCTCAACAACGCCTATCCCGGCCTCAGCTATTCCGGCTACGACGTCAGCATGGAGGGTGGCTCGCTGGGCGACTATGACGGCGAGAGCATCTCCGTGGCCTATCTGTCGCCCACCGTGATGGGCTGGACCGAAGGGGGCAGCACCTGGTGTGGTGGCGCCCATCCCAACAACCATTTCGAGAGCTTCATCATCGACGTGAAAACCGGCAAGGACCTGCCGCTGGTCCGGGTGTTCAAGGACTGGACCGCCACCGGCAAGATCGGCGATTACGAGGCGACGGTCGATCCGGCGACGGCGCTGGCGACGCCCGAGGAATACTACTGGGCCCCCGGCCAGGCGCTGATCGACTATGTGCTGGCCAACTACCACCCGCAGGACCCCACCTATGCCACCGAGTGCGGCGTTGACGAACTCATCACCACCAATCTGGGCGTGCGCTTCGGGCCTGGTGATACCGCCATCTTCAGCCTTGTCGGCCTGCCGCACGTCATCTTTGCCTGCACCGACGACCTGGTGACGGTGCCGCTGGCGGATATTCCCGAGCTGCTGGCGCCGACCGCCAAGGACTATTTCCCCAGCCTTGCCCGATAGGCGCGGGCGCTTTCGGCATCCCGCCTTGCCCAATCCGTCCTAGCCCTGCCAGGCGCTCGCGCGCACAAGTGGGGCGACAACGGAGCAAGCCATGAGCATCTGGATCGGCGCCGCCCTGCTGGTGGCGGTGTTTTTCACCTCCACCCTGTCGGGCGTCTTCGGCATGGCGGGCGGGCTGGTGCTGCTGGGCGTCCTGCTGATGATCCTCCCGGTGGGCACGGCCATTGCCGTCCAGGGCGCCATCCAGATCATCGCCAATGGTTCGCGCGCCTTCTTCTCCCGCGCGTTTATCGACTGGAGGATCCTGGGGATGATCTGCCTGGGCCTGGTGGTCGCCGGGATCGCACTCTTCATCATCCGCTACACGCCCGACCTGGCGACGGTCTGCATTGCCATTGGCCTCTTGCCCATCCTGGTGTGGATCCCGCAATCCTGGCTGGCGCTCGATGCCAGCAAGCCGCATCACGCCTTCATCTGCGGCCTGCTGGGCGGCGGGCTCAACCTGGCAGTGGGCGTATCGGGGCCGACCGTGGACATTTTCTTCATCCGCACCACCATGGATCGGCGCAAGGTGATTGCCACCAAGGCCGCCACCCAGGTGATCTCGCACGCGGCCAAGGTGGTGTTCTACTGGAATGCCGCCACGGTGCTGGCGCCGCTTGAATGGGCCGCTATCGCGCTCGCGGCGCCCTTCGCCATTTTGGGCACCAGCGCAGGGCACTGGATCTTGCAGCGGCTGACCGATGCCAATTTCCGGGCCTGGACGCGGTGGATCGTCACCGCCATCGGGATTTTCTATCTTGTCCGCGGCCTGACCTTGCTGATCTGACGCCGATCAGTATGGTGCCATTTCGGGGAGACGACATGGCACCATTCGACAGCGTCACGGCGCGGCTCATTCTTTTGCTGGCCGAAACCGGCTCAATCGGCCGCGCTGCCGAGCGTGAGGGCATCGCCTCCTCGGCGGTCAGCCGCCGCGTGTCCGATCTCGAAAGCCGGCTGGGCGTGGTGCTGTTCGACCGCTCCGCCCATGGCGTCAAGCTGACGACGGCCGGCGAAGCCTATGCCGAGGGCTGCCGCACGGTGCTGCGCGCCATTGCCGATCTCGATGCCGTCATGGCCGATTTTGGCAGCGGCCTGCGCGGCAGCCTGCGCCTTGCCTGCACCAGTTCGGCATTGACGGGCCGCTTGCCAGAGCTGCTGGCGCGCTACGCGGCCAAGCATGGCGGCATCGCGCTCGACATCCAGGAAATGGGTGCCGCCAAGGCGCTGCTGGCGATCGACGAGGGCAGGGCCGATATCGCCATCGTCTCGGACCACTATGACTTCACCCGTTTCGAGATCAAACCCTTCGAGGACGATCGTGTCTGGGTGCTGGCGCCGCCCGATCATCCGCTGGCCCAGCGCATCGAGCCGCGCAAGGACATTGCCTTCGATACCGTGATCGATCATCGCATCGTCGGCATCCATCAGGCCGGCTCGCTCGATCGCCTGCTCGGCGAGGCGGCCCGCAAGGCGGGCAAGCCGCTGGTCGAAAACCTCCGCGTCGAGAGCTTTCCGGCCTTGGTGCGCATGGTCGAGGCCGGCTTCGGCATCGGCTTCCTGCGCTCGACGAGCCTGCATCTGCTTGCTGGCACCGACCTGGTCTGCGCCCCGCTGGCCGAACCCTGGGCATTGCGACAGCTGCTGGTGGCCCGCCGCAAGACCTCGCCGCTTTCGGCGGCAATGAAGAGCTTCATCGCCCTCTGCAACGAGACCTACGTGCCCCGGGTGTAGGAGGCACGGCTTGCGACACTTCGGCGCTTCCGTTGCGTTGCAGCGCATCCTATGAGTAGCCCATGAGCACCACGCGCAGCATCGGCAGGGAGATCGGGACGGCTTTGGCCGTGCTGGCGATCTATCTGCTGACGGTGCTGGCGCCCCTGCACCAGGCCCGGGCCAGCCAGCTCGCCTTCGCGGAGCTGGGCTACGCCACGACCCAGACCAGCTGGGTGCTGTGCACGCCTGCCGGTGTCGACGGCGAGGACCGCGACACCCCAATCGCCAAATGTCCGGCGACCGGTGTCGGCAAGGCCGAACTCGCGCTGCCGGTCCTCGATGCGCTGGCGGTTCGCCATGACGTCGCCCTGGCCGCGCCGCGCCTGGCGACGCCGCCTGTGGCAATGCCAAGGGCCATCGCGCCGCCTGCCGGTCCCCGCGCCCCTCCGGTTTCGGTCTGAGCCTGCTGGCCCTCGGGCCGCCCCAGACCATTTCACAAACCGGAATATCATCATGATCCGCCTGCTTCGCGCCGCCCTTGCGGCCGCCATTCTCGTCGTCACCCCCGCTTTCGCCCATAACGGCGTCACCCATCTGGGTGCCATCAACATCTCGCTGCCCTTTACCCGTGCCACCCTGCCCAACGCCCCGGTGGGCGGTGGTTTTCTCACCATCGAAAACGAGGGGCCCGAGGCTGATCGTCTGATCTCGGCCAGCTCGCCGGCTGCCGCCGACGTGCAGATCCACGAAATGGCAATGGAAGGCGAAGTGATGAAGATGCGTCACCTCGCCGACGGCCTTGAGCTGCCGGCCGGCCAGACGGTCGTGCTCGCGCCCGGTGGTTTCCACCTGATGTTCATGGGCCTCAAGCAGGCCTTTGTCGAAGGCGAGACCGTGCCGGTGACGCTGGTGTTCGAAAAGGCCGGGACCGTGGAACTGGCGCTGCCGGTGCTCGATGCCGCTGCCGATGCGGCGCCGGCCGGTGAGCACGCACACTGATGGCCAGGATCAGAACCGTTAGGGTCTGGTTGTGGATCCTGGTCGCCGTCGTCGCCCTTGGGGCCGGCGGCGGCCTGATCCTGCGCCAGCAGCAGTCCGTCGCGTCCAGCTTCGGCAAGGGCAGCTATAGCCTCGTCGACCAGAACGGCAAGCCGGTGGACCAGACCGTGTTCGCCGGCCACCCCTCGGCCCTGTTCTTTGGCTTTACCCATTGCCCCGAGGTCTGCCCGACCACCATGGCTGAAATGTCGGCCTGGTTCGAAGCCCTTGGCGATGAGGGCAAGGACCTCCGCGCCTATTTCGTCAGCATCGATCCGGAACGCGATACGCCGGCCGTGCTGGGCGACTACGTGAGCTGGGTCAGCGACCGCATCACCGGCATTACCGGCACGTCCGAGGAGATCGACAAGATCGCCACGGCCTGGGGCGTCTACTACAAGCGCGTCCCGCTCGAGGGCGACGACTACACCATGGACCACACCGCATCGGTCTTCCTGCTCGATGCCAAGGGCGAGTTCCAGGGCACCATCGCCTATCGCGAGGATCAGGCCACGGCCCTGGGCAAGCTGCGCAACCTGCTCGGCAAGTCGTGACGACCTGATCGTCTCAGTCCACCGCGTCATTCCCGTGAAGGCTGGAATCTCCCTTCCATGGGGCGTCAAGAATGGATTCCCGCTTTCGCGGGAATGACGCGGTGGTAGGGTAACAAAAAACGCAAAAAGGAGCCGCGCCGTGAAGCCGTCGATTTCCATCATCACCATCGGCGTCGACGACCTGGAGCGCGCCTTCGCCTTCTATCGGGCGCTGTTCGACATCGCGGACGAGCAGATCGGGGCAGGGGAGGACCATGTGGCCTTCTTCTTCCCCAACGACTTCTCCTTCGTGCTGTTCCCCCGCGACCAGATCGCCCAGACGGCCGGCAAGGATGTCGCCATCGCCGGCACGCCCGGCTTTGTCCTGAGCCACCAGGCGTCGAGCCCATCAGAGGTCGACGACATCCTGCGCAAGGTGCTCGCCGCCGGTGGCGCCATCATCACGGCGGGCACGCAATCGGAATGGGGCTATTCCGCCTATTTCGAAGACAGCGAAGGCAATGTCTGGGAACTGATGGCCCAGCCGCCGGCGAACTGACGATGCGCGTCTGGGCGCCGAGCAAGCACACGCTGGCCGACCTGCCCGACCGAAAATCCGTGCAGCTTTTGCTGGACGAAGCCTTTCCGGACATGGCCGGGAACTATTGCGGATCGACGATTCCCGACGCGATCTTCGTCGAAAGGCGGGCAGCCGACATCCTCGGTCACGCCGCTGTCTTCAAGCGCAACGTGCTGCTCGACGGGCGCCCTGACCGCATTGGGCTGCTTGGCGGCATCGCGGTGGCAACGGCCTGGCAGGGGCAGGGGCTGGCCAAGGCGCTGATCGCTGCGGCCCACGACCAACTGCGTCGTGACGGCATCGCATTCGCGATCCTTTTTGCCTTCGAACCCGACCGCTACCTGTCCTCCGGGTACTCGCCGATGACGAACCAGACACGCTTCCTGCAAGCCGGCCGGCACCGACAATTCGTCTATCGCGGCGCCATGGTTGCCGCGCTTGGCGACGAGCCCTGGACGTGCAGGCTCCTCGATCTGCAGGGTCCGGTGGCCTAACCCCTAAAGGCCGCGAACGATCTGCGGGGCGTCGAGGTCGGCGTAGTCCACCAGGATATGCGCTTGAGCCTGGGGTTGGCACTCCGCCATATAGAGCTGCTGCCCCTGCCGGTAGCGCTGGTTGACCGGATCGGCCTCGTCGGCCGGCGAGCCGTCCCGCACCGCCATTCGCGCAAAAGTTTGGGCGAAGGGCACGTCGAGAAAGATGGTCAGGTCCCAGCTTCCGTCCAGTTCGGGGTGCTGGAGGAAAATGCCATCCACCAGCAGCACCGCATTGGCAGGTGCCGTCACTTCGGCCATCGCGACGGCGCTGTCCGTGCGATGGTCGTAGGCAGCCGTCCGGTAGCGTCGACTGCCACCCGGCGCCAGCGGATCGAGCAGTGCGCTGCGAAATTCGGCCAGGTTGAACGAGTCGCGGTAAAAGCCTTCGGGCGAGGTTCGTCCGCGGGCATGCCTGACAGCGCGGGGATTGTGGAAGCCATCGATGCTGGCGCGGATCGCGGGGCGATGCACGCTCACCAATGGTGCAAGCGCGTCGGCAAGGCTGGTCTTGCCCGCGCCGTCGACCCCGGTAATGGCGATGCGTGCAATGCCTTCAGGTCTGGTAGCAACGATGCGGCGTGTCAGCCCGGCGAGAAACGCCGCGCGCTCCACTAAAACCCGCCGCCGGTCTTGAAGCCGGAATGCTTGCGGGTGCCCTGGCTGCCGGTGCGCGGGCGCGAGAACCCGCCACCGCTGTTCGAGCCACCGCCCCAGCCGCCGCCGAAGCCGCCCGAATTGCCTCTCGGCTTTGACTTGCCACCGCCGCCAAAGCTGGAATCGGGCCAGTTGAAAGTGCTGCCGCCATTGTCGGGCCAGGGCGAATTGGACCGCTGCCTTCCGTTATTGGGCAGGCCGACGCCGCCACCCCAGTCGCTGGTGCCGGCACTCCAGTTCTGGCTACGCTGCCACTGGTCCCAGTAGGAGGCCGCCGATATGCCGCCGCGCAGGAAATCGTTGAGCAGGTCGCCCACCAGCTTGTCCTCGCGGAAGGTCGAGCGCGGATCGTCGAACCGCTGCTTCTTGAACTCCCACTGGATGTCTTCCAGCTCGCGCCGGCGCGCGGCCAGGGTCTTGAGCCGCTCGTTGAGTTCGCGCGTCTCGCCTTCTTCTTCCTTGGCGCGGGCGCGGGCATCGTCGATCTGGGCGACGATGGTATCGTCCTGGCCCGTGCGGGTGCGACGCGCTTCGGCCAGCAGGGTCTGGATGTCTTCGCGACCCAGAGCCGTTGCCAGTTCGGTCAGCGCCCCCTCGAAGGCCGGGTTGCCACCCTGCGACAGCGTCGTCAGCGTCTTGGCCGTGTCGTCGCGCCGGTCCTCGGTGGCGACGATCTCGGCATCGAGCGCGTCGATCTTCTGCTGGGCGGCTTCCATGGCCTCGCGCATCGGCTTGCCGCCGGCATTGTCGATGGCCGCGGTCTCGAGCGCGTCGAGCTCGGCTTCCGCCGCCTTGGCATTCTCGATCTGCCGCTCGGCATGCTCACGCAGTCGCAGCGGAATTTCGTTCAGCATGGCAAAGTTCGGCCGCGCCTTTTGGAAACCAACCAGGTTGGCCACCAGCCCGTCGAGATATCGGGTGAAGTTGTTGGCGCGGTAGCTGGCGGTGCCATAGCCGGCTTCCCACAGATACATGAACAGCGGATCGTCGCGATACGGCTTGCCCTTCTCCTCGCGATCGGCCTCGGCCTGCTCGGTCTTGCGCATGGACTGGGCGGCAATGGCCGCCAGCTCGCTTGACTGGCTGCGCTTGGCGGCAAAGGCCGGATCACGCGCAATGGTGGCGCCCAGCGTGGCGGCCAGCGCCTTGAGCTTGGTCTGGTGCCCCTCGAAAAGCTTGAGCGCCTCGGTGCGCTCCCCGGTCAGCCGCGCCAGGGTGGCGTCGAGCTCGGCAATGTCGCTCTCGGCCTTGCCCAGGTCCTTGGCATGGGCCTTGAGCATGTCGCGCGCCTTGCTCTCGGCGGCCGAAATGCGCCCGTCGAGTTCCCCCTGCACGGCGGGGTCGAGCCGAAGCTGCGCCAGTTGCCGAAACAGTTCGGCTTCGGTTTCCTTGATCTTGCCGACTTTCTCGGCCGATCGCGCCAGGCGCTTGGTAATGTCTTCTTCCTCGCGACGAATGTCGCGCATGGCCTCGTCGAGACTGGCCAGGGCTTCGGGTCCGCGGATGCTCATTGCCCTACCACTCTGTCACTGCGCCGCCGAGAACGGGCATATTGTATTCCACATCGAGGAAGCCGTCCGACTTGCGGCCGACTTCGTTGATCTCGATGATGCCGTCGTCGAGCTTGTCGGCAGAGACGCCATCATAGACTTCCTCGGGCACCCGCACGCCCCAGATGCTGACCACGTCGGTCTTGCCGGTCTCCTCGTTGAGAATGGGCAGGCTCAGCGCATTGCCATCGGCGTCCAGCGCTTCGACGACAATGTAGTAATTGGTCGCCTCGGTATTGATTTCGGGGAAGGTCCAGAAGCCCGATTTCTCATCGGGGCGGTTGACCACGCGCAGGGTATATTCCTGCCGCAACTGGTCGCGCAAAGCGGTGAGGTCGGCCACCGCCTTCTCGGCGCCAGCGCGATTGCCCTCGGCGGCAAGTGTCTTGCCGCGGGTGCGCAGGGATTCGGCGTCGAGCACCGCCTGCTGCACCTTGGTTTCCTCGAAAATGGTCTGGTAGAGCCCATCCATCTGCGCCGGCAGGCCTTCGGCCAGCTCGATCCGCGCCGCGTCGGCAACCCCGTTCTGATAGGGTCGCCACACCCCGAAATAGCCGACCCCGAGCACCAGCAGCGCCACCAATGCCGCGCCGACCGGCTTGCCCCAGCGTTTGCGGCCGACATAGAGCCGCGCCAGCGTGGTCCCCAGGCCCGGCGCCGGCGGATCATAGACGAAACGGCTTTCCTCCAGCGCCGCCACACCCTCCTTGAGGATATGGTCGGGCACTTCGATGCCCTGCTGGTGGTAGATGTCGCGCAGCTTGTCGATCAGCTGGCGTTCCTTGGCCTCGGTGCCCAGTTCACGCGCGGCCAAGTCCTGCCGGTGACGGAGCGTGTCGACCACGTCCATTGCCAGCATGACTTCATCCAGGGGCGCAGCGGGTTTCGCTGTAACGTCACTCATTGTTGGCGTTCACCAGGTCATCCGTCTTGTTGGCCAAGGCGGTCTGCAAATGGCAGTTGCCTGCGCTTCCGGTGCTCACGTACTGCAAGTACGCTCCGCTCCGGTTCTCGGAAACCGCCATTTTCGACTCGCCCTGACCAACAATCCGCACGACCTGAGGGTGTCCCCTCACTTCCGGGTTTCGAGCAGCAGCGCATTGCCGTCGGCGGCCAGCGCTGCAAGGCGGCGCTTGCCGTCTTCGACCGCATCGCGGATTTCCGCCGAATTCTTGGTCGAGGCAATACGCATTTCGTTGATGATGGTGCGGCTCTTTTCCTGGAAGTTGACCACCGAATCCACCAGCTTCTTGACCGCATCGGCGCGCACCGTCGGGCCATAGCCGGCCTTGACCGCCTCTTCCTGCACCTTGTCGCCGATCTCGGAGAGCGTCTCGAGGCTCTTGCTCATGCCCTCTTTCATGGCGTTGAGCGTTTCGGTCGATTCATGCAGGCCGAACATGCCGGTGAACGAGGCCGACAGGGCCGTCAGCACGGTTTCATTGGTCGAGAAGAACGAGATCGACTGCTGGTAGACGCGTTCCTTGGCATTGGTGGTCTGCATCAGCCGCGCCATCACCACTTCGGATGTGTTGTAGGAGATGGTGAGATTGTCCGAGAGGTCCTTGGCGATCTGGTAGCGCTTTTCCTCGTTCTGCATCTCGCGCAGCTTTTCGTCGCGATCCATTTCGAGACGGGCACGATCGGCCGGCACGGTGCCGGCATAGCCGGCCACGGCGGCCGAAGCGCTGTTCAGGATGTCTTTCTTGTCTCCGAGACGCTTCTCGGCGGTCTGCAGCACCTCGAGCGCCATGACCTCGGCCTGCTTCAGCGCGCCGCGGAAATCGCGATAGGCCTCGAGGATGATCTGCTCGCGGTCGATCTGGTCCTTGGTGTCCCTGGTGACTTCAAGATAGACGTCGCGAATCTTGTTGAAGCGGGTGGCGATGTCGCCGCGGGAAACCTTCATCCACACATTGGAGGCGCGCTCCATCAGGTCGAGCCTGTTGTCGCTGAGCTGGTCAACCATGCCCTTGGCATCGTCGCGGATGGAATCGAAGCCCTTGGTGATGTCCTCGTAGCGCTCGCCGATCTTCATGGCGGCGATCTGCTCACGCACCACCTCGTTGAAGGCGCTCGCCTGGCTGAGGGTGCGGCCGATCAGGATCACGCGGGTCTCGTCGAGCTCGGTGATCTGGCTGAGCAGGCCCGTGATCGGCTGCTCGCCCTGCTGTTCTGGCCAGACGCCCAGGTCACGGATGGCGTTGACGGCCTTGTCCAGATACTGCAGCGGCTTTTCGGCGATAACGGCGACCGGCGCCACCTCGGCCTTCGGTGCAGTGGTCACTTGATCGGCCATGTTTCGCTCCCCGTAATCTGACGCCTGTTCGGCGGATTGCGCCCCGCGCGCTATAGATTGCTGCTGGCTGCGGCCCTGACAATTGCAAGGCTGTGCCGGCACGCCTATTTAGACCATATTGGTGCGAAAAAGCCGCACGTAAAGAGCGGGAGTGGCACGCCATGGCAGGCCCTTATTTCACGGCGCATCAAGGCGGCATTGCGGCGGTGGTCGTACTGCGTTCAACCGGTCGCCGCTGATGGATTTCGGTGGCCGCTATTCCATTGCCGCGCCGCGCGACGCCGTCTGGGCGGCGCTCAACGATACCGGTGTTCTCAAGGCCGCGATTCCGGGCTGCCACCGCATCGATTGGGCGGGCCAGACGGCGCTCGATCTGGAGATCAAGGTCAACCTCGGCGTGGTCCACCCGGTGTTCAAGGGCGATCTGGCCCTGTCCGATATCGTGCCGGCCGAGCGCTACACCTTGTCGGGCAAGGGCAGGGGAGGCCTTTTGGGCCTGGCCGAGGGATCGGCCGATATCGTGCTGTCGGACCTGGGCGCGGACACGTTGCTGGTCTTTACCGCCAGGGGCGGCGCCTCGGGCCAGATCATGAAGCTGGGCAGGGCCATTATCGGCAATTCCGCCCAGAAGGTGATCGACGGGTTCTTCGAGCGCTTCGGCGAGGCCATGGGAGCCGGGGTGACGCCACTGGGCGTGGAGTAGGGCGCGAGACAGTCCGCCTTAACCTGACCTTAACCATGCCCGCTTCCGCCTTCAAAGCATCATAATCGGAAGCCGGTCGGCGCGCTATGAAGGCACGATCCGTCCAACTTGAAGCAAATGCCAGATGTCCGCCCGCACCCGAGATACTATTGCCCTGTTCGCCATTGCCTCCGGTGCCATTCTGGCTGTGCTCTACGCGGACGCCGACCTCGGCGCCATTTTCCAGGGCATCCTGTCGCGCTGGTGAGTTGCAGGCCGCGGCCTAAGGGCGGCTTGCTGGCCGCTTAAGCACGACGCCCGAAATTTGACCAATCGGAAAAATATCCGCGATTCCCTCTTGCAGGCGTCACGTTTGCACGATTGTATCGACCGCTAGCGCACGGAGATTGTCCGTTGGAGTCAAGCGCCAACGCTCCAGTGCGAGACAGGGAGACGAACTCAATGAAATTCTCAACCATCACCAAGGCCATTGCTGGCGGCGTCGCGCTGAGCGCGGTTCTGGCCGGTGCGGCCTTCGCTGACCCCGCGATCATCTACGATCTCGGCGGCAAGTTCGACAAGTCGTTCAACGAAGCTGCCTTCAACGGCGCCGAAGCCTGGAAGACTGCCACTGGCGGTACCTATCTCGACCTCGAATTGCAGAATGACGCCCAGCGCGAGCAGGCCCTGCGCCGCTTCGCCGGTCAGGGTGCCAACCCTATCGTGATGGCTGGCTTCTCCTGGACCGCCGCGCTCACCGCCGTCGCTCCGGAATTCCCGGACGTGAACTTCGTCGTGATCGACACCGTCGTCGACGCGCCCAACGTGCAGTCGATCCTGTTCGACGAGCATACCGGTTCGTTCCTCGTCGGCGCGCTCGCCGCGATGAAGTCGACCACCGGCACCGTGGGCTTCGTGGGCGGCATGGACGTGCCGATCAT
>CBFGMY010000017.1:0-32407 GCA_965650055.1 uncultured Devosia sp. | reverse complement strand
TCCTCGGCTTCGAGCACTTCGGTGCGCTGCAGGTGGCGGATCTCGATGGCGACGCGCTCGATGGAGCTGGCGACGACGCCCAGCGTGGCAAAGAACATGGCGTGACGATCACGCGGGATGACCTGGGTCGAGACCGGCTCGATGCTCAGGCCAAGCTTTTCGGCGACGTATTCCTCGACCTGCGGGTCGATATTGGCGAAGGAGCCGATGGCGCCGGAGATGGCGGCCGTGGCGATCTCGGCACGGGCCGCGACGAGGCGGGCGCGATTGCGGGTGAACTCGGCATAGGCCTCGGCGAGCTTGACGCCGAAAGTGGTCGGCTCGGCATGGATGCCGTGGCTGCGACCGATGGTGATGGTGTCCTTGTGCTCGAAGGCGCGGCGCTTGAGCGCAGCGAGCAGGGCATCCACATCAGCGATCAGCAGATCGGCGGCGCGGGCCATCTGCACCGACAGCGTGGTGTCGAGAATGTCCGAGCTCGTCATGCCCTGATGCACGAAGCGGGCGTCGGGGCCGACGATCTCGCTGAGGTGGGTCAGGAAGGCGATGACGTCATGCTTGGTGGTGCGCTCGATCTCGTCGATGCGCGCAACGTCGAAGCCGTAGTCGCCCTTGTCGGCCTTGCGGGCGTTCATGACGTCCCAGATGTTCTGCGCCGCGGCCTTTGGCACGACGCCGAGTTCACCCAGTTTGGTGGTGGCGTGCGCCTCGATCTCGAACCAGATGGCAAAGCGGGTCTCAGCCGACCAGATGCTGACCATTTCAGGGCGGGAATAGCGCGGAATCATGGGCTTAGGGCTTTCGGGTTCAGAAAGTGAATCAGGCTAGGCGGCTGGTGGCTGCGTCGCGAATGGCGGCGATGCGGCTGGCATAGGTGGTGCTGTCATTGCCGGCATAGATCGATGAGCCGGCGACGAGGACGTTGGCGCCGGCATCGGCGATGGCGCGGGCATTGTCGGCGGTGACGCCGCCATCGACCTCGAGGTCGATGGGCCGGCCGCCGATGAGGGCACTGGCCTGGCGCAGCTTGTTGAGCGATTCCGGGATGAAGCTCTGGCCGCCAAAGCCGGGATTGACGCTCATGACCAGCACCAGGTCGACATCGTCGATGACGTGCTGGATGGCCGATACTGGCGTGGCCGGGTTCAGCGCCACGCCGGCCTTCTTGCCGAGCGCCCTGATGGCCTGCAGCGAGCGGTGAAGATGCGGGCCGGCTTCGGCATGAACGGTGATGATATCGGCGCCGCCTATGGCGAAATCGGCGAGATAGGCGTCGGCCGGCGAAATCATCAGGTGCACGTCGAACGGCTTGGCGGTCACGGCGCGGATGGCCTTCATCACCACGGCGCCGAAGCTGATATTGGGCACGAAGTGACCATCCATGACGTCAACATGGATATAGTCGGCACCCGCGGCATCGATGGCCCGCACCTCGTCGCCAAGCCGAGCGAAATCGGCCGACAGGATGGACGGGGCGATGCGGATGGGTCGGGTGGTCATGGGCATGGCACCTCGGGCGGGCAGGGATGTGGGTGCTATAGGGCGGGATGCGGCAGGGGGCAAGGCGGCAGGAGCGCCCCGCAATAATTTTCGCAAACCACCGCCCACCAAGTGGAGCGGGCAATGGATGTATTTTAATTTAGGAATGGAAAAGGCTTAAGTGGTATTGAACGAGACCAGCTAATCTTCCGGGTTACTCTGGTCCGGACAGTAGCGAGGGGCAGGTGCTTTGAGTTCCGCCTGGCAGATTCTGGTCGGCAATCTCGCGGTCGTGACCCTGTTCGTATTCGGATGGGCGCAGACCCGCCCGCTGTTGCGCGGTGTACATGGGGCGGTGCGGAGCGCGATTTTCGGCGTGACGATGGGCCTGGGCGCCGTTGCGACCATGCTCATGTCAGCGGAGATCGAGGCCGGCATGTATGTCGACCTGCGCGCGACCCTGCTGGCCCTTTCCGGTTTTTTTGGCGGTCCGCTGGCCGCCGTCATTACCGCCGCCATGGCGCTGGTCTGCCGGCTTGCCATGGGCGGCGCGGGGGCGCGCACGGGTGCCATACTGATCGTGCTGGTTGCTCTGGTCGGCCTTGGCGCCCGCCTGTTGCTCCGCGGCCGGAAACCTTCCCTGTGGTCGGCGCTGGCAATGGGTGTCGCGGCGAGCGCGGTTCCGTTGACAGCGCTCTTCATAGCCGTGCGGCCGCCAGAGTTGCAGCCTTTGCTGATCAACGGGGCGCTGCCGCAGGCCTTCCTCAACGTCGTAGCGACGTGGTTTGCCAGCCTCGCCTTCCTGCAGGCGCGGCGTTTCTCGGCCGAACGCGATCTGCTGACGGCGGCCATGGCCGAGACCCCGGATCTTCATTACATCAAGGATCGGCAGAGCCGCTTTGCCGTGGTCAACAATTCGGTGGCGCGCTTCCACGGCTATGACCGCCCCGAAGAGATGGTCGGCAAGACCGATTTCGACCTGGTGGACGCCGAGCAGGCGGCGGCCTGGTTCGCGAGCGAACAAGCGCTGATGGCGGCGGATACGAAGCTGCTCGACGTCGAAGAAGTGTTTTCCGATGAAGAGGGACGGGAACACTGGTTCTCCACCTCCAAAGTGCCGCTGCATGACGCCGGCGGAGGGGTTATCGGCCTGGCCGGGGTGACCCGCGACGTCACCGCCGACAAGCGGTTGCGGCACGAATTGGTGGAAAACCGCGATACGCTGTCCTACGCCCTGACGGAGATGTCGGATGGCCTGGCGATGTTCGAGGCCGACGGACGCCTGTCGTTCTGCAACGAGCAGTATCGGGCTTACTTCCCCTATACCGGCCATCTGCGGCAGCCCGGTGCCTATCTGCGCGATATCCTGCTGGCGGTGGTCATGACCGGCGAGCAGATTACGGCGCCGCAGCAGGAGGCGGATGCCTGGATCGAGAATATCCTCGCCAACCTTCGGGTTGAAAGCGAGGAGGAGATCAACCTGGCCGATGGCCGGTGGCTGCAGGTGCGCACCCGGCCGACCAAAACCGGGCACACCATGGTCGTGGTCACCGACGTGACGCGTATCAAGCTGGCGGAACTGGCGCTGCACACGACAACCAATCAGCTCAAGCACCTGGTGGTCACTGACGGCCTGACCGACCTTCTCAACCGTCGCGCCTTCGACGAGACGCTGGAATCGGAAGTCCGGCGCAGCGCCCGGGCGCGCGAGCCCTTGAGCCTGCTGATGGTCGATGTGGACCACTTCAAATCCTACAATGACCAACATGGGCATCTTGCCGGTGACGACTGCCTCCGCGGGGTCGGCCGGCACCTGAAATCCAGCCTCAGGCGGCCGGCGGATGTGGCCGCCCGTTACGGGGGCGAGGAGTTCGCGGCCATCCTCCCCAATACCGACGAAGAGGGGGCGTACCTGGTGGCGGAGGGCTTCCGGCGTGCACTGGCAGAGGCACGCCTGCCACACGCGGCCAGTGAGCGCGGTTATGTGACCTGCAGCGTCGGCGTGGCGACCTATCTACCGGACAACCTCTACCGCGACGCGCTGGAGCTGGTGCGCGCGGCCGACGAGGCCCTCTATGGCGCCAAAGCCGCGGGTCGCGACCGGGTTTTCACCAGGCGCATCATCGGGCGCGGGCGGCGACCGGCCGCGGCGCAGAGCCGGGCCCGCCTGACCAGCTGACCGGTTGGCGCGCCGCCATCACAAACGGGCGATGCGAACATAGGACGCATTGCTTTGTGGTGGCGACGCGATAGAACAACCGCGCAATCGGAGCGTCGGCCTGTTGGAATTTTCCCTGCCATTGGTGTTCGGCGCCGGGGTGCTGAGCTTTCTCAGCCCCTGCGTGCTGCCGCTGGTGCCGCCTTACCTGACCTATATGAGCGGGGCGAGCTTCGAGCAGCTGCGGGCCGATGATGTCGGTGCGGCGGCGCTGCAACGGCGGGTGGCGGTCACCTCGCTGTTCTTCATCCTTGGCTTTGCCGTGGTCTTCGTGACGCTGGGTGCCACCGCCACGGCCTTCGGCCAGGCGTTTCGGCAGGCGCTGCCCATCCTGACGCCTGTGGCCGGCGTGCTCATCATCGCGATGGGCCTGCATTTCCTCGGCATCTATCGCATTGGCATCCTCGACCGGCAGCTGCGCCACAATGGCCCCGGCGCCGCGAGCGGCCCGCTGGGCGGGTTCCTGCTCGGGCTGGCCTTTGCCATCGGCTGGACACCCTGCATCGGCCCGGTGCTGGCGGCGGTGCTGTCGGTTGCCGCCAGCCGCGACACGGCCTGGGAAGGGGCGGGATTGCTGGGGCTCTATTCGCTGGGTCTCGGTGTACCGTTCTTTCTGGCCGGCATAGCCATCGGGCCGTTCCTGGCGTTTTTCCATGGGTTCAAGAAGCACCTTCACACGGTCGAGCGGGTGATGGGTGGGTTGCTGGTGCTGACCGGCGTGCTGTTCCTAACCGGCAATTTCACGCGACTATCCTATTGGTTCCTCGAAACTTTCCCAGTGCTGGCAAGCTTCGGCTAGCGGTAAGCCCGGCTTAACCCTCTGCCAAGTTTCCGGCCTCTGGTGGCTTTGCAGCGTCAAAGTTCAACACTGGTTTACCCCGGCGGGGCAGAGTGCGACCCGACATGAGTGGGGTCCATGCTTACAATCAACACCGCCGACGCAGCTCTTGAAACGGGCCTTCGCAGCGCTGCCGCGCCGATCGTCGCGCGCGGCGAGATTGCCGTGGAGGTCGCCGACCGCATCGAGGATGTCGAGGCGGTGTGGCGCGAGCTGACGTCTGCCAGCATCGAATCGCCCGGCCAGGGCTATGATTTCATTCGGCTGTGGGTGGCGGACCGCAAGGTGCCGCAGGCCGACCAGCGCTATGTCGTCGGCCGGATCGACGGGCAGGCGGTGGCTTTGCTGCCGCTGCATCGCAAGCGCGTGCATGGCCTGCCGGTCTTCACCTGGTTCCCGGGCGCCAATGCCGGCTGCTATGCGCCGATTGCCGATTACGACCGGCTTGCCGCGCTTGGCGCCGAAGGCCGCCGCCGGCTGTGGTCGGCGATGACGGGCCAACTCACCGGCGCGGATGTGGTTTACCTGCGGTCCATCCCCGTCGAGGTGGGTGGGCATGCCGGTCTGTTCGATGAGCTGGGCTCGACCCTCGCCGTCGAGACGCTCTATCGTTCGGAATATTCGAGCTGGGAGGAATGTGACCGGCTGCAGCGCAGCAAATCCCGCCGCAAGCACGATCGCCAGCAGGGTGACCGGCTCGCCGCCATGGGCGAGGTGGGTTTCGAGGAAGTGCGCAATGGCGCCGACACGGCCGTCGCCATCGACACCATGTTCACCCAGCGCTCGGCCCGCTTCAAGGCCATGGGTATCAGAGACACATTCGTGCATGACCGGCTGATCGGCTTCTATCACGACCTGGCCAAGGCCGGGTCGGGCGTCGATGTGCGGCTGCATGTGCTGCGGCTCAATGGCGACATTGTCGCGGTGCGCTACAATATCGTCCATGGCGCCCGGATGTTCTGCCTGATCTCCTCGATGAGCGACGATCCGGCCATCCAAGGCGGCTCGCCGGGCAAGCAATGCCTGCTGCGGGTGATGCAGAGCGTGTTCGACCAGGGCATGCGCAGCTTCGACATGGGCAGCGGCTTTACCGACGAGAAGCGCCACTGGTGCAATGTGCAGGCGCCGTTGCGCCAGCACTATATCGGGCTGACGCCGCAGGGCGCAGTGATCGTGCAGGCGCATATGCTGTTCCAGCGGACGCGCGCCGCCATCAAGGCCAATCCGCAGCTCAAGGCGGCGGTGCGCAGCGTGCGCCAGCTGTTCGACCGGGTGAGCGGAACCGCGGCGCCTGCGCCGGCGGAAAAATCAGAGTAGCTTGAGGCCACGCAGCGAGGCGTGGCCGGATTTCCCGATGATGATGTGATCATGCAGGGTGATGCCGAGCGGCTTGGCGATGTCGGTGATTTCCCGCGTCATCCGCACATCGGCCGATGAGGGGGAGGGATCCCCCGACGGGTGATTGTGCACCAGGATCAGCGCGGTGGCGGACAGCTCGAGCGAGCGCTTGATGACTTCGCGCGGATAGACCGGGGTGTGATCCACCGTGCCGGTCTGCTGCACCTCGTCGGCGATGAGCCGGTTCTTCTTGTCGAGGAACAGGATGCGAAACTGCTCGATGGACTGGAACGCCATCTGGCTGCGGCAATAATCGATCAGTTGCGACCAGGACGAGAGGATCGGCTGCTCGGCGTCGATGCGATCGCGCCCAAAGCGAGCTGCCACGGCCTGGATGACCTTGATATGGGCAATGCTGGTTTCGCCCAGGCCCTTGATGTTGCCGAGGCGGGCCTCGCTGGCATTGAATACGCCGGAGAACGAGCCGAATTCGCGCAGCAGGGTCTTGGCGAGGCCCTTGGTGTCCTTGCGCGGGATGACCAGTTGGAGAGCCAGTTCGAGCAGCTCGTAATCCTCGAGCGCATCGCCGCCGACCTTGAGGAAGCGCTCGCGCACGCGCTGGCGGTGGCCGGCATGGTCGTCCGCGTCGGGGCGATGGCCAGTACGGCTACCGTCCCCGGGTGAGGGGGCCGGGAAGGGGGCCTCGGCGAGTTCGTCGGGCCGCTCGCTCATCAGTTCGCCTGCGGTGCCATGGGGTTGAAGAGGCCTGCCGGCGAGAGCGTGAAGATCTCGCAACCAGTCTCGGTGATGCCGATGGAGTGTTCGCACTGGGCCGACAGCGTGCGGTCACGCGTCACGGCAGTCCAGCCATCGGAGAGGATCTTCACATGCGGGCGGCCCAGATTGATCATCGGCTCGATGGTGAAGATCATGCCGGGCTTGAGCGGTACGCCGGTGCCCGGGGTGCCGAAATGCATGATGTTGGGCTCGTCGTGGAAGAGCTTGCCCAGCCCATGGCCGACGAAATCGCGCACCACGCTCATGCGCTCGGCTTCGGCGACGGCCTGAATGGCGGCGCCGATATCGCCGGTGGTGTTGCCGGGCCTGGCGGCGGCGATGCCCGCTTCGAGCCCGGCATAGGTGATTTCGATCAGCCGCTCGGCCTTCCGCGAAATCTCACCCACCGGATACATGCGGCTCGAATCGCCGTGCCAGCCATCGACCACCAAAGTGAGGTCGATATTGACGATATCGCCGTCGCGCAGCGGGCGTTCGTCGGGAATGCCGTGGCAGACGACGTGGTTGATCGAGGTGCAGAGCGAATGCCGATAGCCCTTGTAGAAAATGGTCGCCGGCACGGCGCCATTGTCGCGGGCAAACTCATAGGCGATCTTGTCGATGGTAGCGGTGGGCACGCCGGGCTCGACGAATTCGGTGAGGATATCGAGCGCCTGCGCGGTCAGCGCCCCGGCCTTGCGCATGCCTTCGAAGCCCGCGCTGCCATGCAGCGGAATGACGCCGGGCGTGCGGCGGGCTTTGGCGGGGGCGTCGACGAAGGTGATCATGCAGGACTCCGGGGCAGTTCTGACAAATTAGTCCCTCGGCCACGCGATGGGAAGGGCGCTGCGCTCGCTTGACGCCGATATCGCGCCGGGTTCATTGCTGGCAAACAGCAAGCCACGGAATCCATTCATGTCTGCAGATAGTGTTACGGCCGGTCTTCTGGTCATTGGCGACGAAATCCTCTCGGGGCGTACCAAGGACGTCAATATCGGCGCCACCGCCGACTTCTGCACGGATCTGGGCATCGACCTGAGGGAAGTGCGGGTGGTCAGCGACGAGACCGACGACATCATCGAGGCCGTCAATGCACTGCGGGCCCGCTATACCTACGTGTTCACCACCGGAGGGATCGGGCCGACGCATGACGACATCACCGCCGATGCCATCGCCAAGGCGTTCGGCGTGGCATTGCCGATCAATCCGGAAGCGCGGGCCATGCTCGAAGCGCGCTGGAAGGAGACCGGCACCGAGGTCAACGAAGCCCGGCTGCGCATGGCGCGTATCCCCGAAGGCGCCTCGCTGATCGTCAATTCGGTCAGTGCCGCGCCCGGCTTCCGCATCGGCAATGTGCATGTGATGGCTGGTGTGCCCATCATCATGCGCGCCATGCTCGAAGCCATCCTGCCCACGCTCAAGGCGGGCAAGAAGGTGCTGTCGGTCGCCATCCGGGCGGCGGTGGGCGAGGGGACCCTTGGTGGTCCGCTGGGGGCGCTGCAGGAACAGTATCCGGATGTGAAGATGGGCTCCTATCCGCAGATGGGGCACGATCGGATCATGACCGAGCTGGTGCTGCGCTCGGCCGATGCAGCTCGCCTCGATGAGGCGGCTGGCAAGGTGCGCGAGATGGTGCGTGAGGCGCACCGCAGGGCCAATCTCGAAATGCCGGACGAGGAAGCCTATTAGACTACCCTCGTCGACCGCGGCTTTTCCCTTCTCCCCTCGCGGGAGAAGGTGCCGGAAGGGCGGATGAGGGGGATGGCACTATGGTGAGCTATTGTGCCCCCACCCCTCACCCGGATTTCTGCTGAACGCAGAAATCCACCCTCTCCCGCAAGGGGAGAGGGGTAACGCAGAGCCCATCGCTCGGTGAACGCTGCTCTACGAGCGGGAAGAAAAGCGCCGAAAAGTCAGCGGCGGCTCATTGGCGCGGACCCTCGGGTTTGCTAAGCACGAGCCTTCCAAATTTCCCGCGGCGCGGGGCAGCGCCGGCGAAGGAGCCGATCTTGAGCAACCAGAACCAGAAGTCTTTTCCCGTCACCTGGGATCAGTTCCATCGCGATAGCCGGGCCCTGGCCTGGCGGCTGGCCGGCATGGGCACCTTCGACGCCGTGGTCGCCATCGCCCGCGGCGGCCTGGTGCCGGCGGCGATCGTGGCGCGCGAGCTCAATATCCGCACGGTCGAGACGGTTGCGGTCAAGAGCTATGACCACCAGAACCAGGGTGGCATCCAGGTGCTCAAGCCCATCAGCCAGCTGGTGCTCGATATCGCCAAGAAGGGCGGCAAGATCCTGATCGTGGATGACCTGGTCGATACCGGCTCCACCGCCCGCGTGGTCCGCGAAATGCTCCCCGGCGCACATTTCGCCACGGTCTATGCCAAGCCCAAGGGGCGGGACCTGGTGGATACGTTCATCACCGAAGTCAGCCAGGACACCTGGATTTTCTTCCCGTGGGACCTGGACGTGGCCTATGTGGCGCCGATCAGCGGCGGGACGGACTGAACCAGCGACGTCCGCGGCGGGGCGTTATTAGCGCCGGTGACTCTAGTTTGCCGGCAGGACGATGTTGTCGATGAGCCTGGTCGTTCCCAGATAGGCAGCCACTGCCAGCAGGGCGCCTCCTGCGGGAACGGTGTCGATGACCTCGAGGCCTTCGGCGCCGCGAACTTCCCAATATTGCGTGCGGAAGCGGGGTTCGCGCGCCAATACCTGTTGTCCGATGGCAGCGAGCGCATGGGCGTCCCGCTCGCCGGCATCGAAGGCGGCCCTGGCCGCCTGGAGGCTCTGATGGATCAGCGGGGCCACGGCGCGGTCTTCGACGCCGAGGTAGATATTGCGTGAACTCAGCGCCAGGCCATCCGCCTCGCGGATGATGGGGCCGCGCACGATCTCGACCGGGACGGACAGGTCGCGCACCATCCGCTCGATGACGGCGCATTGCTGGGCATCCTTTTGCCCAAAGAACGCCAGGTCGGGTTGCACGATGTTGAACAGCTTGAGCACTACGGTGGTCACGCCACGGAAATGGCCCGGCCGCAGCGCCCCGCAGAGCGGGCCGGATACGGTTTCTTCCACCACGAAGGTCGAGGCCCCTTCGGGGTAGAGCTCGGCGACGGCGGGGACAAAGGCCGCATCGACCCCGGCGGCTTCCAGCAGCGCCAGATCCTTCTCGATCGGCCGCGGATATTTCGCCAGGTCTTCGTTGGGTCCGAACTGCAGCGGGTTAACGAAGATGCTGGCAATCGTCGCCGTCGACCGGGTCCTGGCCAGTTCCATCAGGCTAATATGGCCCGCGTGGAGCGCGCCCATCGTCGGCACGAAGCCGAGTGTCGCTGTCGGCGGCAAAGCGCGTCGCCAGGCCCTGACATCGGCCACGGTCCGCAGCACTATCGTCATATGATCAAATCCCACAGGCGCCTGGCCAGTTCTGTCTTGCTCATGACCGGCAGGCTCACCGGCTCGCCACCGCGCCGCAGAAGCGTGCCGGCATTGGTTGGCACCGAAAAGCCGGTCTGGCTGGTTTCGCCGACCCGCGCCACGGGATTGGCGAACAGGAAGTCGAGGCCCTTGCTCTCGAGCTTGCCGCGGCCATTGGCTTCGACATTGTCGGTTTCAGCGGCAAATCCGAGGAACCACTGGGTCGTCGCCGCAGCGCGGAGCGATGCCAGCACGTCGACGGATGGCACCATGTCGAGGGAGCTCGCCGCGGTGCTCCGCTTCAGCTTGCCGGTCGCCGACTGGGCGACGCGATAGTCGAGCACCGCCGCCGTCGCGATGACGCCGTCGGTTTCGGGCAGGAATTGGAGCGCCGCCGCGGCCATCTCCTCCGCCGTTCGGACTTCGACCAGTTGCAGGCGGTCGGCACTGCCGCCGGGCGGCATGGGGCGAACCACGCCCTTGTCCACGCCCAGCACATAGCGCACCGCCGCGCCACGGCGCAGCGCCTCCTCGGCCATGGCTGCACCCATGCGGCCGGTCGAGTGATTGGTGATGTATCGCACCGCATCGATGGGGCTGGTGGTCGGCCCGGCCGTGATCAGCACCGTTGTTCCGGCCAGGTCCTGGGTGGGCACCACCAGCGCGGCCTCGATCGCCGCGACAATGGCGGGGACCGGCGCCAGCTTGCCGACACCGACCTCGCCGCAAGCCAGCGTCCCCGCGGCGGGATCGATCACGCCGGCGCCGCGATCGACAAGCGTCCGCAGATTCTGCTGGGTGGCCTGGTGTTCCCACATGGCGGTGTTCATGGCCGGAGCGATCAATAGCGGGGCCTTGGTGGCGAGCGCGACGGTGGTCAACAGATCGTCGGCAAGCCCCAGCGCCAGTTTGGCCAGCACATTGGCGGTGGCGGGCGCCACCACGAAGATATCGGCCCAGCGCGCGAGGTCGATATGTTCGGTACCCGATAGGCCGGGCCCGAACAAGGCCGACTTCACCGGGCGGCCGCTCAGCGTTTCCAGCATCAGCGGCGTCACGAACTGCGCCGCGCTTTCCGTCAGGATGCATTGCACCTGGTGGCCGCGCTTACCCAGTTCGGAAACCACGTCGGCAATCTTGTAGGCCGAGATGCTGCCGGTCACGGCGATGAGGATATTGCTAGCCATTGAGCTGCCCATAGCGGAAGAGGCCCAGCAAGGTCAGGTCGGGCTCGAGGCGGAAACGGTCCGACAGCTGGATCAACCTGGTGCAGCCGCCCGTGGCGATCAGTGTCGCCTGGGCAAAGCCTGCATCGCGCAGCAAGCGATCGGCCATGCCCTCGATCAGCGCTTCATAGCCCTGCAATACACCGCTCTGGATCTGCAGTTCGGTGGTGTTGCCGACGGCGCTCGCGGGCCGTATCAGCTCGACCGAGAACAGCTTGGCGGCCCTGGCCTGCAAGGCCCGCCAGCTGGTATCGAGACCCGGCACGATGGCGCCGCCGATATAGGCGTTGCGCTGGTCGACCAGGCAGAATGTCGTGGCCGTTCCGGCGTCGACGATCAGCAGCGGCGTCTTTACCAGCCCCAGCGCGCCGGCGACGTTGCAGAGCCGGTCGGCGCCGAGCTGTTCGGGATGCGGCAGATCGAGCTCAAAATCCCGCTTCAGCCTTGCATTGATCGACAGCAGGGGAACGCTGCCGCAGGCGCGGGCGACGGTGGCTTCGAGAGCCGGGACCACGGTCGACAGAATGACGCGGTCGGCCAGCTCCCACACGTTCTGGCCCAGGGCGTCGCGGAACAATTGGCGCAGCTGCATGCGGTATTCGTCGGCCGTGCATTGCGGATCGGTGCGAAACCGCATCTCGGCCACCCGGTGGCCGTCCGCTGCAAACAGCCCGGCGACGGTATGCGTATTGCCGATATCAAGCAGCAGCCAATGCTCAGCCAATCTTGGGTTCCCTCACCTTGGAGTGCGCCTTGACCTCGGCGACATATTCGCCGACCGCCTGGCGGATGATGGCGGCAACATCGGCCTTGGGCGTGGCAAAACTGGGCACAGGCTGGATGTTGAGGCCAATCAGGTCGTTGATGACCAGGACCTGGCCAGCACAGCCGGGGCCCGAGCCGATGCCGATGGTGGGTATGTCGAGCAGCCGGGTGATCTTCTCGGCCAGTTCGGGCACGACGAATTCCAGCACGATGGCGAATGCGCCTGCCTGCTGCAGCGCCTGTGCTGCTGCAATCAGCTCATCGGCCGCTGCGGCACTCTTGCCGTGGCGGTAATAGCCGCCCAGCTGGTGCACGGCCTGGGGCGTGAGGCCGATATGGGCCATGACCGGAATGCCCTGTTCGACCAGGCGGGAAATGATTGGCGCCGCTGACGCGCCACCCTCGATCTTGACGGCCTGGCAGCCCGTCTGCTGCAGCACCGTGATGGCACTGCGCAAGGCGGTTTCCGGATCGGTTGCGGTGCCGAAGGGCAGGTCGCAGACCACCAGCGCCCGTTCGGTGCCGCGATGGACCGCGGCGGCGTGGCGCACCATGTCGGCGAGCGTCACCGGCAGCGTTGTCTCATGCCCCAGCACGACATTGCCGAGACTGTCGCCGACCAGGATGATCTCAACCCCGGCCTGGTCCAGCAGCGTGGCCATCACATGATCATAGGCAGTCAGCATGGCGATCTTTTCGCCGCTCATGCCGAGCGCTCGGATGTCCCGCGTGGTCAGGCGCCTGGTTTTGACGTGTTCGGACATGGCCGCCCCGGATATCGCCTTGGTGTGTCGCAGGTCGGTTCTTTAGGCGAATGGACCGGCAGCGCAAGTGTCAAATAGTCTATCTGCGGGAGGAAGGGCAACGTGGTCTGCACTTCCCCCAGCGGCCACGCCGCCCTTGCCAATCGTTCTCGGTGGGACCACTCTCGCCTCAAGAGGACTTCGGTCGGTACATTGTGCGGGGTGTCGGTCATGATCAGGGACGATGGGGTGGATGCGCCCATGCGGGCAGGGCGGGTGAACCGGCGGGCGTTTCTCGCCGGATCGGCGGCAGTCCTGGGGGCCGTTGGGCTGGCTGGCTGCACCACCGGGGGCATGAGCTTTGCCGAGGCGGAGCGGGTCTATGGGCCGGTGCCGGACGAGCGCTTCCCGATCCCTGGCGTCGACATCAACAAGGTCGATCCGAAATATCTGCGACGCCGGGTGCGCTATGCCTCCAATGAGGCAGTCGGCACGATCATCGTCGATCCCAAGCACTATTACGTCTACCGCATCGAGGGGGATGGCTATGCCACGCGCTATGGCGCCAATGTCGGCCGCGCCGGGTTCCTGTGGAGCGGTGATGCCTATATCGGCCGCAAGGCCGAATGGCCGATCTGGACGCCGCCGCGCGAGATGATCCTGCGCCAGCCGGAGGCTGCGCCCTATGCCAATGGCATGCCGCCGGGGCTGGACAATCCGCTGGGCGCGCGCACGCTCTATCTCTACCAGAACGGCACATACACGCTCTACACGATCTACAGCACGATCATGCCGCAGACGATCGGCAAGGGTGTGTCGAGCGGCTGCGTGGGCCTGCTCACCCAGGACATGCTCGACCTCTACGAGAAGACGCCGGTCGACACAAAGGTCATCGTGCTGCCGGCTTGAGGCGCCGCCGCCAGCCATGCCAGGACCGAACCGCTCGGCTGCGGGCGCCTGGCGAATAGCGGTTCTCATCGGGAGGCCGTGAATGCAGGGGCTTGAGGGGCGCGTCGCGCTGGTTACCGGCGCGAGCCGGGGTATCGGCAAGGGCATTGCCCAGGTGCTCGGCGCAGCGGGCGCCACCGTCTATGTGACGGGGCGAACCGAGGATGCTGCGTCAGCCACGGTGCCGCTGCCGGGATCGATCCACGAGACGGCGGCCCTGATCAACGACGCGGGCGGGGTTTGCGTGGCCCTGCGGTGTGATCACAGCGACGATCGCCAGGTGCAGGCGGTGTTCGAGCAGATCATCGCGCGGCACGGGAGGCTCGATATCCTGCTCAACAATGCCTGGTCCGGCTACCAGGCCAAGCAGCGTGGCAAGGGCGGCTTCAAGACAGAATTCTGGCGCATGCCGCCCGACTACTGGGACAGCATGCACACGGTGGGTGTGCGGTCCACCTATGTCGCCAGCGTGTTCGGCCCCGCCCAGATGGTCGGGCAGGGATCGGGGCTGATCATCCATCTGTCGGTCGATGCCCCGGCGCCATCGGACAACGTGGCCTATGGCACGGCCAAGGCGGCGGTCAACCGCATGGCGGCGGAGATGGCGCCCGCGCTGGCCCCGCATGGCGTAACCATCGTCTCGCTGTGCCCGTTCATTGTCGCCACCGAGATGATCATGGCCAAGAAGAAGAGCCAGGAGCTGGCCCGGTGGATGGAAAGCCCGCAATTCGTGGGACGTGTCGTGGTTGCGCTGGCTGGCGATCCCGAGGTCAACCGCTGGGCTGGACGCTCGCTATCGACACGGCAACTGGCCCTCGACTATGCGCTGACCGACATCGACGGCCACGTGCCTACGTTGCCGCCGGCGCCAAGGAAGTAGCGACGGACTTATCCCCGCCTGACGCCGCCGTGAGAGTCTGCAGCGGGATTTTCACCCGGAGCGGAAATGGGACGGCTACCACCAGACCTGGAAGAGAAGCGGCTGCGGCTCCTTGGCGCCGCCCGTCGCGGCGCGTTCGACAGCTATATGCGGCGCGGGCGTGTACCGGACGGGTATGAGCGCATTGCCAGGGCGGTGGACGAGGCGAAGAATCTCGGGGACCGCGTTTCCGTAGCCACGCCCGGCGCGATGCTCCCCAAGGGGCGACCGACCAACTACTACACCTGGCGGACCGCTGGTGACCAAAAGGTGCGCAACGCACATGCGGCGCTCAACGGTCGGGTATTTTCCTGGTCAAAGCCACCGGAACATGGCCACCCCGGTCACGAACCCAATTGCCGCTGCTGGCCAGAGCCCTATTACGGTGACCCAGCGGTTCCCGATGCGCTGCTGACCATGGTGCCCGGGCGGCGGCTCAGCACCGAGCCGGCTGCACTCTGGGCCAGCATCGACACGCTGACCCGGCCCGATGGCAGCTTGGCGGCGTCGACGGTGGTGTTGAAAGACGGAACAAGTATCCATTCAACATTCACGGGGGCGAGTGTCGGCCACTCTGTGACCCTGACTGACGGTGGCATTGTTCGGCTCGAAGGAGACGGCGAAGCACGCAAACAGCTGGTTCACCCTCCGGAGGGTGAGCCCGTACAGGTCGCCCAGGTAAGCCGGCTGCTGTTCGCGCCTCCACCGCCGCCCTCACCAAGATCCAGGCCGGTCGACCAGGCGCTTGCCGCTGCCTTGCTGCTGGCACTACCGGGGACTGCAGCGCAAGTTCTCGTCAATGTGCTGCGGCAGGAACCGGCAAGTCTTGGCGCTGGCCCTACCGACGCGCCGGTCCTGGTGTACCGGGTGTGGCAGAGCGAAGCCGGCGCCAAGCCTGTCTTGGTGACAGAAACACTGACCAAGGAACAGGTGACGCAATGGTGTCCACACGCCGCGGAGGTGCAGAGCTTCATCGACTTGGCTGCACAGGAATGGGCGCCGCTCGTGCCCACTATGCATCCGGCGGTACTGGGTACCAACATCCACTATACGGCCAAGGGTCTGCTGGAGGTAGCGAAGGCTGTAAACCCGGCGCTTGCAAACCTGCTCGCAGAAGTCTCCCTTGACCTGGAGCCTGTGACGGATCCCACAGTAGTCGGTGTAACCTACGGAAAAGAGGGATCTACTCGGTTGGATGTCATGGAACTGGTAAGTCCGGAAATGGGATGTGTGTACGACTACAAGACAGGAAGCTCGGGCCTAACGACAAAACGCGTGCTCAAGATCATTGAGGCTTGGAATAACCGGTTCCCAGGGGTGCCTGTGGTTATCATCGAAATGCGGCAGGGCCTGCCTGTGTGGTCGCAATGAGCACCGCGGCACAAGTTGCCGAGATCGTTCAGCCTTTCCTCGAACGGCATCCCGACTTCGTTCTGGTCGGGCGTAGCGTGGTCATGAAGCCGGTTGGACACTTCATGCGACGCTTCTATCTCGATCGGGCATCCCCCAAGGGGTATGTCCAACCAAGCTGGTCTGTGGCGACCATGTTTGGCCCTCCCCCCAATCATCTTTCTGGCGCCGGAACGCGGTTGGTTCGTGGGGTAGGGTATGTCGATGATCCTCGGGTTAGGGCTTGGCTACTTGACGAGATGGAGCTCATCGCGTCGGAGATACTGCGCGAAGCCGACATGGACAGCCTGCCGGCATTGGCATGGAAGGCCGAGCCGATCTTTGGCCCTGGACCAATGACCTTCGCCATGCCGCTGCTGGCCAAGGGCGCTTTCGCCGAGGCCGCGCCCTATCTCGCTCAGACGCTGGCGCGCATCGACGGTGCCGTTGAGCGGCAGGAAGCTACGGTGAAAGACCACCGTTCGCCTGACAGTCGGCGTGCGCGCATCGATTCCAACGTTCTTGGCCGCCAGCGCGAGGCACAAGACGGCCTCAGAACGCTCTGCGGGCTGCTGTCAGCGGTGGACGCGCCGGCTATTGCTGCATTGCTGCACGCGTGGGAGGCGAGTGCCGTTCGGGTGCATAAGGTCGAGCATCTCTGGAAGCCGTCGCCATTTTCCTTCGAAGTTGGGTCCTGAGGTCTTAATCGTCCATGCCAACTTCCGGGAAGCACGCGTGATCGTGAGCCATATCCTGGCGCAGCTCGACAGGGCGACCCGCAAGTCCGTTGGATGGACGGACCCAACGCCGTTGGCATCCCCATCACCCCATGCTACCTGCCATTCATCGCGGGCGTGGTGGAATGGTAGACACACCGGACTTAAAATCCGGAGGGGGTATCCCCGTGCGGGTTCGAGTCCCGCCGCCCGCACCAGGAAGCGGACCAATGATCGAGAAGATTGAGACCGGCATTGCGCCATCATCGGCACCCATCAGCGACGCCGTGCGGGCGGGCAAGCATGTGTGGCTGGTGGCGATTGCCGAGGACCCCGATAGCGGGGAGATCGTCGGTGGCGGCATCGAGGCGCAGGCGCGGCGGTGCATCCAGAACCTGGAGATTGGCGTCAAGGCGGCGGGCGGGACGCTGGCCAACCTGGTGATGGTGCAGATATTCCTGGTCGAGGGTGCCGACGCGGCGGGGATGAACACGGTCTATCGTGACTACTTCACGGCGGCGCCCTATCCGGTGCGGGCGACGGTGGTGGTCAAGGAATTGCTGGCCAAGGGCCTGCTCATCGAAATGACGGCAACGGCGGTGCTGGACTGATGTTGCTCAAGCTCGAACTGCTCGAAGCGATCAAAGCCGGCAAGGTGGACCTGGTGTTCCGGCGCTGGAGCCGGCCCAGCGTCAAGGCGGGTGGGACGCTCAAGACCAAGGTGGGGCTGCTGCGGATCGGCGCTATCACCGACATGGACCCCGCTGATGTGAGCGAGGCCGATGCGCGGCGGGCCGGGTTCCGGGACGTGAGCGATTTTCGCAAGTGGCTCGATACGATGAAGCCGGGGCACCTGTTCCAGCGGATCGAGGTCGGTTACCTCGGGGACGCCTAGAAGGGCGTGGGCGCCACGAAGGTCATGAACTCGCCCGAGGTGGGGTGGAACAGGCCGAGTTCGGCGGCGTGGAGCTGCAGCCGGTCGGCGGCGGCGAAGGTCTCGGCATCGGCATAAAACGCATCGCCCAGAATCACATGGCCGATGGCCTTCATGTGAACCCGCAGTTGATGGGTGCGGCCGGTGAGGGGATGCAGACGCACGCGGGTGGCGTTGGCCTCGCGCTCGAGCACCGTCCATTCGGTCTGTGCGGGGCGGCCGTTTTCGTAATCGACACGCTGGCGGGGCTTGTTTTCCCAGTCGGTGGCGAGAGGCAGGTCGACCAGGCCACTATCGGCCTCGATGATGCCGGCGACGCGGGCGATGTAGGCCTTGGTGGTCTTGCGGTGTTCGAACTGGCTGCCGATGCGGCCATGGGCCCGCTTGTTGAGGGCGAGCACCAGGACGCCTGACGTGTCCTTGTCCAGCCGATGGCACATGCCGGCCGTGGGCCAGGTCTGGCGGGCCCGATATTCGATGCAGTCCCAGAGCGACGGATCCTTGCCCGGCACGCTCAGCAGGCCGCTTTGCTTATCGACTACCAGCATGTCGTCATCGACATGGAGGACGTTGAGATAGGGATCGAGCGGCGGGAAATAGTCGAGCAGGGTGGGCATGGGTCCGGGCATGGCGGCCCATGTAGCAGACGAGGCGGGGTTTGACCAATGGCCGTGACGATGCGGACCGGTGGGGTTGAGATTGTGCCGATGTGACAGAGATTTAACGGAACGCCCGGCTGACATGACCGTTGTCCCTCCCACACCAACAACAGGAGGCTTTCATGCATAAGGATGAAGTCAAAGGCGCCGGCAAGCAGATCAAGGGCGCGCTCAAGGATGCTGCCGGTGGGCTGACCGGCGACGAACGCCTGCAGGCCGAAGGCAAGCTCGACAAGGCCGAAGGCAAGCTGCAGCAGAAGGTCGGCGCGCTCAAGGACAATGCCCGCGACGCGCTCAAGCACTGAGCCTGAATGCGGGATTTGAAGCAGGGCCGTCCCTCGGGGCGGCCCTTTTTTGCGCTCAGTCGAAGCGGTAGTGCAGGCGGGCGCAGACCGGGTGCAGCATTTTGGCCGAAATCAGCTTGGGGGACGCGCGGAGGCCGGTGGCTGGGAAGAGTGGAATGCCGCTGCCGATGATTTCGGACATGACATAGATCTCGATTTCATCGAGCGCGGCGCGCTCCATGAAGGCCATCTGCAACTTGCCGCCGCCCAGCATCCAGACGTCGCCATCATCCAGCGCCCGTAGCTCGGCGACGAGGCTGTCGATATCGGTGCGGGTCTCAAGGTCGCCCTTGGGGCTGTCGATCGGGCTAGACGTGACGACGATGACGCGCTTGCCTTCATACTCCCAGGCGCCGGGATAGCGCGCGATCCAGTCATAAGTGGCGCGGCCCATGACCACGGTGCGGATGGATTTGAGGAAGGTGTGGTAGTCGTGCTCGCCCAGGTTGAGATCGGGCTGCTGGGTGAGCCAATCGAGATTTTCATCCGGCGTGGCGATGAAGCCGTCGAGACTGGTGGCGATATAGCCGACGATCCTGGCCATGAATGTGCTCCCTTGCAGTGAAAAATCCGGTGTCGCCCAGGCTCATGACAGCATCTGTCAGCAGTGCCGCCGCGGCCACTGGCATATGGCGGGATCGAACCGTAAGGTCGGCGGATGGAAACCATGGTGTTCGATACGGCGCTGGGCGAATTCGGGATCGGCTGGACCGAGGCCGGGGTGGCGCGGGTGCAGCTGCCGGGCATGGAGCATGCGGCGCTGCTGCAGCGGATCAATCGCGGTGGCGCGCAGGCCGGCGAGCCGACGCGGGTCGTCGAGGCGGCGATCAACCGGATCGAGGATTATGCCACGGGCGAGGCTGTCGACTTTGCCGACATACCGCTCGATCTGGCTGGTATTTCCGATTTCAACCGAAGGGCCTATGCGCTGCTGCTTGATATCGGCTGGGGCGAGACGACCACCTATGGCGCGCTGGCGCGGGAACTGGGCGACGTGACGCTGTCGCGGGCGGTGGGCGCCGCGATGGGCGCCAATCCGATCCCACTGATCATTCCCTGTCATCGCGTGCTGGCCAGCGATGGCAAGCCGGGCGGGTTCTCGGCGCCGGGCGGGGCCGAATCGAAGCTACGCATGCTGGAACTCGAAGGCGTGTCGGTGGGCACGCCGGCCGGCCAGATGACGTTCGGTTTCTAGCGATGGGCCAAGAGATCGAACGCAAGTTTCTCGTCGTGTCGGACGGCTGGCGGGCCGAGGCTACGGGCAGCGCGTTGCTGCGACAGGGGTACCTGTCGTCCAATGCCAAGGCGACCGTGCGGGTGCGGACCCAGGATGACGAGCAGGCCGTGCTGACGCTGAAGGGTGCGGCGCAGGGCATATCGCGGGCCGAGTATGAATACGACATCCCTCTCGCCGATGCGCGCGAACTGCTTGGCATGGCCGAACCGCATGTGATCGAAAAGTGGCGCTATCGGGTGCCGCATGCGGGGCTGACCTGGGAGGTCGACGTGTTTGCGGGGCGCCATGCCGGGTTGGTCGTCGCCGAGGTCGAATTGACCGACGAGCAGCAGGTGGTGGCGCTGCCGGACTGGGTCGGGGCCGAAGTCAGCCAGGACGACCGCTACAACAATGCGAGCCTGTCGCGGGCGGACGGCATTCCGGATGCAATGGCACCGGGGGCTGTTGACCCTGACGTGGCGTGAGGGACTATCCACGTGTCTTGCGGAGACGTGGACCAATGAAGACCTACACAGTCAATCAACTGGCGCAGCTTGCCGGCATTTCGGTGCGGGCGCTGCATCACTATGACGAGATTGGCCTCCTGAAGCCCGCGTTTACTGGCGACAATCGCTATCGCTACTACGGCGAGGAGGAGTTGCTGCGGCTGCAGCAGATTCTCATCCATCGAGAGCTCGATATTCCGCTCGCGGAGATCGGCGCCATCCTCGATGCGCCGGGCTTCGACAGGGTGCAGACGCTGCAACGGCAGCGCCAACGCCTGGAAAGCCAAGCAAAGCGATACGCCAGGATGGTCAAGACGATCGACCGCACGATCGCCAGACTGAAAGGAGATCGCGCCATGAAGGACGCGGATTTGTATTCGGGCGTGGTGTCGCCCGAGAAGCAGGCAGAGTATGAGGCCTGGCTCATCGATCGCTATGGCGGGGA
Source organism: uncultured Devosia sp. (assembly GCA_965650055.1). Taxonomy (GTDB): domain Bacteria; phylum Pseudomonadota; class Alphaproteobacteria; order Rhizobiales; family Devosiaceae; genus Devosia. The sequence continues at coordinate 11,525 of CBFGMY010000017.1, read as the reverse complement.
CATGGAGGCGCAAATCGAGCGCAGCCGCAAAGCCATGTCCGACATGGGCAAGGACGAGATGGCGGCCGCAATAGCGGAGCTGGAGGCCGTAGAGCAGGGGCTTGCCGAGGGGTTGCGCCGGGGCATCCCGCCGCAGGCGGCCAGTCTTGATCCGCTGATCGGGCGGCACCGCGCCTGGGTGGGGCGGTCGTGGGGCAGGGGCTGCTCGCCCGCGGCCTATGCCGGGCTCGCCGATGTCTATGAGCATCCGGATTTTCGCGCTCGTTACGAAGCGATTGCACCGGGCTTTGCTGACTACCTAACGACAGCGATGCGGTCCTGGGCTAAGCGACAGGCGGAATGACGTAGATCGCGCGTCGGTGTGACAGGCCGGCGCGCGCAGTTGGAACAGGAAGAAGAGCATGCTGATCAGTGCAGACGATTTCGAGGCCATCGTGTCGGGCCGGGTGGATACGGCCTTTCGGCGCTGGGTCCGGCCGACGGTGAAGGCCGGTGGTACGCTCACCACCGCGGCCGGCGTGCTGGCGATCGATGCCGTGGATGTGGTGGCGCTCAACGCGGTGACGGCCGAGGACCTCAAGCGTGCCGGCTTTGGCGGGCGCGACGAGCTCGACGCCATGCTCGGCGACCGCAAGGGAACGCTTTACCGCATTCGCCTGCACTATGTGGGAGACGACCCGCGGGTGGCGCTGCGTGACACTGCGGCGCTCTCGGACGCGGATGCCGAAGCCATTGGCCAGACGCTGGCCCGGATGGACGGCGGCACGCCTTGGGTGCGCCGCACGCTGGAATTGATCGGTCAACAGCCCGGTCATTCGGCACAGGAGCTTGCGGCGACGCTGGGCGTCGAAAAGCTCAAGTTCAAGAGCAATGTCCGGCGGCTCAAGGCGCTGGGACTGACGGAAAGCCTCGACGTGGGCTATCGCCTGTCGCCGCGCGGCCAGGCCTGGCTCGCCCGGACTATTGCCAGCGCTTGAAACTTTTGAGGTGGTCGAGCGACTTGGTCACCGACTGGGTGATCTTGTCGACGCTGTCGGTCACGGGCACGACCAGGACATTCTCCTCGGCCGGATCAGGCGGTTCGAGGGTGGCGAACTGGCTGTCGAGCAGGCTGGTCGGCATGTATTCGTGCTTGCGCTTGGCCATGCGCTCGGCGATCACCTCCCGGCTGCCGGCGAGATGGACGAAGAGAATGGGCTCGCCGGCCTTTTCGGTCAGATAGTCGCGATAGGTGCGGCGCAGGGCGGAGCAGGCGCCGATGGCGACGCCCTTGGGGTCGGCGGCGTCATGCAGGGCGCGCGCCAGCCGTTCGAGCCAGGGCCAGCGATCATCATCGGTCAGGGGTATGCCGGCGCGCATTTTTTCGACATTGGCCTCGGGGTGGTAGCCGTCGCCATCGAGAAACGGGGCGTGCAGGCGACGGGCAATGGCCTGGCCAACGGTCGACTTGCCGGAGGAGCTGACGCCCATGACGATGATGATGCGGGCGGGAATCAACGGCATGAAAGACGTCTCCTCGGAGGCAGTTCGTGGTTGAGGCTGGCGGGCTGAACGCCAGCTAAATGGCTGCGCCAGCGTGGGTGCAGGTTCTCTCGGGCAGTCTGTCGATCTCCGGGGCGGCATGGTGCCGGAACCGGACCAGATGGGAGAACTGCCGTGAAAACCACTCTTGCCATTCTCGCCGCCCTCGGGCTGTCCATCGTGCCGGCCTTCGCCGTCGACAATTTCTACAATACCTCAACCAAGCTCAATATCGGCCAGTTTGCCGGCAATTGCGCCAGCATGGGCGGCGACTTCACGTCCCATGGCAACAATGCCGGCACCTGCAAGACCGATTCCGGGCTGGATGTGACCTGTGCCCGCGACCAGGGCATCACCACCTGCTCGGGCGTGGTGCCCAAGCCGCCCAAAACCCCGGCCTGATCAGACCGTCGCGGTGAAGGCGCCGTCGACATAGAGGATGTGGCCGTTGACGAAGCGCGCGGCTTCGGAGGCGAGGAACACTACGGCGCCGCCGAGCTCTTCGGGCTGGCCCCAACGGCCCATGGGTGTGCGGGTTTCGATCCAGGCGTTGAACTTCTCGTCCTTGAGCAGGGCGTCGTTGAGCTCGGTGGCGAAATAGCCCGGCGCGATGCCGTTGACGTTGAGCCCGTGCTTGGCCCAGTCCACCGCCATGCCGCGAGTGATGTTGGCGACGGCTGCCTTGGTCGCGGCATAAGGCGCGACGGAGGGGCGGGACAGTTCTGACAGCAGCGAGCAGATATTGATGATCTTGCCGCTGCCTCGGGCGATCATGTGGCGTGCCACCGGCTGGCTGACATTGAAGACGGATGTCAGGTTGGTCGCGATGACCTGGTCGAATTTCTCGGGCGGGAAGGCCTCAAGGCTGGAGCGGAACTGCATGCCGGCATTGTTGACCAGGATGTCGATCGGCCCGATCTGGTCCTCGATGTAGGTCACGGCCTCGTTGATGCTGTCGCGGCTGGTGACATCGAAGGCCACGGCGTTGACCGAGGCGCCTGAGGCCGCCAGATCCTGCGCCGCGGCACCCAACGCCACGCTGTCACGCGCGTTGAGCACGATGCTGGCGCCCGCTTCGGCCAGCGCCTGCGCCATGGCATAGCCGAGGCCCCGGCTGGAGCCAGTCACCAGGGCGCGCTTGCCGGAAAGATCGAAGGGCGAGGGCATTTGCAGCGGTTCTCCGGAAATCGTGCGTGACCCTAGGGTGACGCGGCCATAGTGGCAAGAAAATCTACCATACAAGGAGGGGATTTTGCCGCTTTATTGCGCGATTACGACTTCCGTCTAGCGCCTGTTTGTGGTCATGTCGCCGCCGCGCGGCATGCATTGCGCGCATAGATAAGACGAAAAATCCTCGGAAGGACGTTTGTATGTCGACAGCGGATATCGGCCTGATCGGCCTGGCGGTGATGGGAAGCAACCTCGCCCTCAACATTGCCGAAAAAGGCTACACCATCGCTGTTCACAACCGCACGGCATCCAAGATCGATGAGTTCGTCGTCACGGCCAAGGAACAGGGTCTCGACGGCAAGGTCCTTCCCAAGGCGGACCTCAGCGATTTCATCCAGTCGATCAAGCGTCCGCGCTCGATCATCATCATGGTCAAGGCCGGCAAGCCGGTTGACGAGATGATCGAACAGCTGCTGCCGCACCTGGAGCAGGGCGACGCCATCATCGAGTGCGGCAACTCGCTGTTCACCGACACGCAGCGCCGCTTCGACTACCTCAAGCCCAAGGGCATCGGCTATCTCGGTGTCGGCGTTTCCGGCGGCGAAGAGGGCGCGCGCCATGGCCCCTCGATCATGGTCGGCGGCTCCAAGGAGCAGTGGCACAATGCCGAGGCCGTGCTGACCGCCATCGCGGCGCAGTTCAACGGCGAAAGCTGCTGCGCCTATCTGGGCGAGGGCGGCGCGGGCCATTTCGTCAAGACGATCCATAACGGCATCGAATATGGCGACATGCAGATGATCGCCGAAGTCTATGGCGTGATGCGCGACGGTCTGGGTATGAATCCAACGGCTTGCGCGGAAGTCTTCAAGGAGTGGAACAAGGGCCCGCTCAATTCCTACCTGATCGAAATCACCGGCCATGTGCTGGCTGCCGTCGATGCTCCTACCGGCAAGCCGCTGGTCGAGCTGATTCTCGACAAGGCCGGCCAGAAGGGCACCGGCGTCTGGTCCGCCATCGTCGCCCAGCAGATGGGCGTGCCGGCAACGGCCATCGAGGGCGCTGTGGCGGCCCGTTCGATCTCGTCGCGCAAGGACGAGCGCGTGGCGGCCGAGGCCATCTATGGCAAGCCGAACCGCGGCAAGACCGACGTGACGCTGGCCGACCTCGAAAAGGCGCTGCTGGCCGGCAAGATCGTCAGCTATGCTCAGGGCTTTGCCGTGATCGCCAAGGCCTCGGAAGAAAACGGCTGGAGCCTGCCGCTGGCCACGATCGCCAAGATCTGGCGCGCCGGCTGCATTATCCGCTCACGCTTCCTCGACCAGATGTCGGCAGCCTATGCCAAGGGTGGCAATGCCAACCTGCTCGTGGTGCCCGATTTCGTTGCGCTGATGAAGGACAGCCACCCGTCGCTGCGCAAGGTGGTGGCTGCGGCTGCCCAGGGCGAATTCCCGATGATCTGCCTGTCCGCCGCGCTGAGCTACTTCGACAGCTATCGCCAGGCCCAGGGTACGGCCAACCTGACCCAGGGGCAGCGCGATTTCTTCGGCGCCCATGGCTTCGAAATCGTGGGCCGCGGCAGCGACCTGCACGGCACCTGGCCGAGCACGCTGGGCAAGTAATCCCGGTCAGCTGTATGAAAGAAGGCCTCGCGCGAGCGGGGCCTTCTTGCTTTTTGGAGCGGAGCGATGACGCCTCAGGATGTGCTGAAGCAGTATGAAAGCCGCATCAACCTCCATCAGTTCGACGCCGTCGCGTCGCTGATCGCTGACGATGCGGTGTTCTGGTTCAACGACGGCTCCTTTGCCGGACATGAGGCTATCCGCGGCGCATTCGAGCGCACCTGGGCCAGCCTCGCGAATGAAACCTACTGGCTGACGGACCTGCGCTGGATCGCAGTCGGCGACGTGGCGGCGGGCTGCATCTACCAATTCAACTGGAAGGCGACGATTGACGGCCGGGAGGCATCGGGCGTCGGGCGCGGGACGACGGTGCTCGGGAAGGGCGCAGGCGATTGGCAGATCGTGCATGAGCATTTGAGCGGCATGCCGGGCCAGGGGAGGTGAGGATGAAGAACATTCAAGTGATTGATGGGGCCGACAATTGCCCTTACGACATCTTCGCCATCGACGATGCGGACTACCGGGTCATTTTTCCTGGTGGACAGGACGTGGAGTTCGCGTCCGATCTTAAGGCGCGCTCGGACGCCGAGGCGATCCACGAGTTGCTTACGAAGTTGTGGTCGCAACCTGTCGACAAGAAGTCAGTGCAGGGGATCCACGGAACGTTGTTTTACGAACTGGATTTCAAGAAGCGCTACTACCCGACAAAGAAAGAAGCAGAGATGGTCCCGGCGCTCTAAAAGCGTCTTGGACATTGCATAGACTGCGGCTGGTATTTTCGTGAACTTGTCGATATCTTGCCGCGCAAGAGGTCGTAAGGCCCGTCGAATTGCGGATGAATGTCCGCACGGGGAGCGTCATTCCTGTGACAGCGTCGATATCTATTTGGTCACCGGACCGGTTCGGCCCGCGCAGTTTTGCGCGGGTTGTTGGCATTGCCATGCTGCTGGGATTGGCTGGTGCCTCAAGCGCCAGGGCCGACTGTCTGCCTGTCGGGGGCACGAGTTTTGTCTGCAGCGGGTTGACCACCGTGCCGCAGGTGATCCTGACGGACGATGCCGCAGTGACGACTGCGCCGGGATTTAGTGCCAACGCGACTGCGGGCATGCCGGCCCTGGCGATCGGCGGGAACGGCACGATCAGCTATTTCGACAATAACGGGTCTGCCTTGGCGTCAGATGACGCGGTCCTCTACGTGGAGAATTTCGGCACGGGCGCCGGTGAAGTATCGGTCATCAGCAATGGTGCCATCACCGGCGGCGGTGCGGTCGCGGGGGCGGTCACCGTGACCAATGCCGGTGTCGGCGCCACGACGGTCAGCTTGTCCGGGCCGGTCAATGCCGACACCGTGGGGTTGATCGTTGGCAACAACAACTTCCTCTCGACGGGCGCCGTTGCCGTCACCACCGGCACGGTGAATGCCGGCATGATTGGGGTCTATGCCATCAATCTGGGCACCGGCGCGCTGGAGATAACAACAAACGGCGCGGTGACGGCTGATGTGGCGGGTATTGTGGCGCTGCTGGGCCCCGACAATCTTGCCGGCGCCAGGATCAGCACGCAGTCGGTGACTGGTGGTACGGGCATTGATGTCATCAATGCTGGCCTGGGCGAAACGCGGATCAATGTCGCGGGGACGGCCACAGGAACGGTTGACCTGGCTGTTTCGGCCGAGGTTGTGGACAGCAACAATACTGGCGGGTTGTGGCTGGATATTGCCAACGCGAACGGCGTGTTTGCCGGCATTTCCGCCGTCAATGACGGCTTGGGCGGTACCGGAGTAACGACAACCGGAACCGTGACCAGCGCGCTGGGCCCCGGCATTGCGGCGTGGGCCAGCAATAGTTTCAACACCAACGACCTGCTGGTGGACGTCAACGTCGTCAACGGCAACGATATGGGCGTGCTGGTGCGCAATGACACGGCCGGAACATCCCGCGTCACCGTGCGCGGCCGTGTCGAGGCCGACACCGCGATCATCGCCGACACCATCAGCGACGCGGCGTTCGTGCTCACGGTCGATGGGGAAGTGCGCAGCAGGCTGGGGGCAGGTGGGCTGGCCGTCGACGCCCTGCTGAGCGGCGCGACCACGATCACCAACAACAATCGGCTGACCGGCCGCGTAGAGCTCAGCGATTTCGACGATGTGCTGACCAATGCGGGTCTGTGGGACGTGGCGGGCGCCAGCACCTTCGAGCTGGGCAACGATAGCGTGGTCAACCAGGCCGGGGCGACGCTGCGCGCGGCGCGGCTGGCGCCTGTGGCAGAAGCGACCCGCTTGCTCGGCCTCGAGAGCTTTTCCGGGGGCGGCACGGTGTCATTGGCCGATGGCGGCACCGGGGACACAATGGAAATCGATGGCAATGCGGTGTTTGCGCCGACCGCAGTGCACGAGGTCGATGTCGGCGCCGCGGCGGACAGCTTTGTCATTGGCGGCACGGCCGACCTTGCCGATGCGACGCTGCGCGTAGCACTGCAGCAAGGCTATGTCGTCGGCCAGACGTTTGCCATTCTGAACGCTGCTGGCGGGGTGACTGGCCAGTATGGCCAACTTGAGGGCAGCACGGCCTATTTGCAGCTCATCGACAGCTATGACGCAAACAATGCCTATGTGCAGGCTGTGCAGGGTCAGGCCTTGAGCGCACCGGGGCGCACGCCGAACCAGTTAGCCACTGCCAAGGGACTGGAAAGCCTGGCGCTGAACCATCCGGTGGTGATGGCGCTGCTGCTCAACGCCAAGACGGACGACGAAGCAAGGGCGATGCTGGACAGGCTGTCCGGCGAAATTCATGGCTCGGTGCAATCGGCGCTGCTGCAGGAAAGCCGGCTCGTGCGCGAGGCCGTGCTGGCGCATCTGCGGTCGAGCCTGGATGGCGCGGGTTCCGCGCCAGTCCTGGCCTACGCTGCCAATGACCAGGCTTTGGCGTGGGAACCTGAACTGACCCAGATCTGGTCGGAGGCGATTGGCAGCTGGGGGCGGGCGCCCAGTGATGGCAACGCCGCCGAAATGGAGACCCGAGCGGGTGGCTTGCTGGCTGGGGCCGACAGCATGGTCGGCGACTGGCGGGTCGGCCTGCTGCTTGGCTATGGCTCTGGCACCATGGCCGTTCCCGGCACGGCATCGAGCGCCGACAGCAAGACATATCAGGTCGGTCTCTATGGTGGCACGGCCTGGGGCGACGTGGCCTTCCGGACCGGCATGGCCTATGCCTGGAACGACATCAACAGCACGCGCACGGTCGTCTCGGGCGGCACACAGACGCTGACGGCCCACTATGGAACATCGGCGGCGCAGGCGTTCGGCGAGCTGGCCTACAGCGTCGATCTGGGCAGCAGCATGCTGGAGCCATTTGCCAATGCGGCCGTGGTGGGAACGCAGAGTGCCGGTTTCACGGAGCAGGGAGGCTCTGCGGCACTCAGCACGGCGGGTAGCAGCCACGTCGCCGCATTCACCACGCTGGGACTGCGCGCGGCGGCCAAGTTCATCGTCGGCGAAACGACATTGGTCACGGTCACCGGCAGCGCCGGCTGGCGGCTGGGCCTAGGTGGCGCCCCGCAGGTGCAAAACAACTTCGCCGGCGGGACAGGATTTTCCATTGCCGGCGGCGCGGTCAGTGGCAGCGCAGTGGTGTTCGATGCAGCGGTGGATGCCGAGTTCTCGGACCAGTTGAAGGCCAGCGCCAGCTATAGCAGCGTCATCGGGCCAGCGCAGTTCGACCAGAGCATCAAGGGCGCGCTGACCATGCGCTTCTAGAGAGCGCGAAACATCACGTAGCTATCGACGTAGCCGTGCGACGGGTGGTTGAACGCCTGCGGCAGGGTGCCGACGATGGCAAAGCCGAGCTTCTGCCATAGGTGCACAGCCGGCTCGTTGCTGGATACCACGAAATTGAACTGGATTCCCTTGAAGCCCTCGGCGCGGCAGTAGTCGATCGAATGGGCGCAGAGGGCCCGGGCAACGCCACGCCCCCTTGCGGCTGGCGCGGTCATGTAGCCGCAATTGGCGATGTGGCTGCCGCCGCCCTGCTGATTGGCCCTGACATAGCTGGCGCCGAGGACGACGCCTTGGTCTTCGGCGACGAAGTTGACCTTTTCTGATGACGCGAAGTAGGCCTGTGCGACGGCCTCGCTGCCATCGCGCGGCAGCGCGAAGGTCTCCCCGCTCCGCATGATCGGCTCGATGATTGTCCAGAGAGCAGGCCAGTCGGCCTCAGTGGCGGGGCGGATTTGCATCGGGATCATCAGCGTCTTCGTCGATGGGTGGAACCCGGATCTGCCCCGGTGGCGGCATGTCGGGAACGTGTGGTCGATTGGCGATCGAGGGGCGGTGGCCCAGTTCGAAGCGGAAGGCGGCAAAGGCGAACAGTACGAGCGCGACGACGACGCAGATCGCCGCCGCCAGGAATGGTGCGCCCGGGAAGTAGCCCGGCGAATCCGCCGCCGTCGTGAAATAGGAAAAGATCTGCGTGGCGGCCAGCGGGCCGATGATGGTGGCCAGCGAGTTGGCGGCGTTGACGGCGCCCTGCAGCTCGCCCTGGGCATTGTCGGGCACCTGGCGCGACAGCACGCCATTGATGGCGGGGGCGGCAAGACCGCTGATGGCACCGATCATGATGAAGACGTAGAGGTAGAACACCTGGTCGGTGAAGGCCACGCCGGCAAAGGCAGTGATCGCCGCCAGCAGGCCCAGGATGGCCACGGGCGGCTCGCCGACGCGCTTGACCATGGGACCCACGAGGAATGCCTGGCAGATGGCGAAGCCGATGCCGAAGGCGCCCAGGGCGCGGCCGATATTGGACGAGGTGAAGCGGAACACCTCGACCGTGAAATAGCTGAAGACGGTCGGCAGGGCCTGGGCCGCCAGCGAAAAGGCGAACAGCACGGCCAGAAGCCAGAGCACGACCGGGTATTGCTTGAGGGCAAGCACGGCGCCGAAAGGATTGGCACGGCGGATGTCGAACTTGCGGCGGGAGGCCTTGGGCAGGCTTTCCGGAAGCACCAGGAGGCCGAAGAGGAAATTGGCAAAGGCCAGTCCCGCCGCGGCAAAGAAGGGCACGCGGGCGCCGAACTCGCCCAATTCGCCGCCGATGACTGGCCCGATGATGAAGCCGAGGCCGAAGGCCGCGCCGATCAGGCCGAAGCGGTGCGTGCGCTTATGGGGCGGGGTGATGTCGGCCATATAGGCTGTTGCCGTGGCGACCGCAGCGCCGGCGCAGCCGGCGATGACGCGGCCGATGAACAGGTACCAGACCACCGGGGCAATCGACATCATGAGATAATCGAAGGTGAGGCCGACGAGCGACGCCAGAAGCACGGGGCGGCGGCCAAAGCGATCGGACAAGTTGCCCAGCACCGGCGAAAACACGAACTGCATGAAGGCGTAGGTGAAAACCAGGTAGCCGCCGATAACCGCGGCATTGGCGACGCTGCCGCCAGTGAGGTCTTCGAGCAGTTCGGGCAGCACGGGCACGATGATACCGACGCCGATCATATCGAGCAGGATCGTCACCAGGATGCAGGCGAGGGTCAGGCGTGAGCGGGTCGCTGCTTGCATACTTGGGCGCTAACCTATGGAATCCGGACCGGCCGCTGTCGTGTCGCGCAGTTGACACAGGCCGGCCTGCCAAAGCAAGGCCGAAGGGCGCGGCAAAGTTCCATCGCGGCGTCGCTATTGGGCCTGGGAAATGGTGGGTGCCGGCCCGATTTCATGGCCATAGAGCCAGGCCAGGCGGCGCAGGTGTCCGCGGCTTCCCTGCAGGCCGATCACCGCATTGCGGGCAATGCTGAGGGGCCAGGGCAGGTGAAAGATGCGGCCATTGGCAGCCGATGTCCGCGCCACGCGGGCGACGCGGGCCTGTCGCGCCAGTTCGTATTTCTCGAAGGCAGCCTCGGCATTGGGCTCGGCAATCAGCAGCGGAGCCAGAGTGGCCGCATCCTCGATGCCCATGGCCGCGCCCTGGGCCTGGAACGGCACCATGGCATGCGCCGCGTCGCCGGCCAGCCCGATATTACCCGCGTGCCAGCTCGGCGCATGAACGGTGGACATCGGCCAGGCCGACCAGCGGTCCCCCGCGGCGGCGAGCAGAACATTGAACCGTCCGCTGCGCCGCAGCGCCTTTGGCAGCTGGGGCATGTTGCCGAATTCGGCCTGGCCCTTGGGGACCTTGGCGAAGAGGGCCAGATTGACCTGCTGCCGGTGCGGCAAGGGGTAGCAGACCATGTGGTGGCCCGGGGCGAAGAGCACCGAGACACGATCGAGGACGATCTGGCCCACGGCGGAATCGAAGGGCAGCAGGGTGCGCCAGGCCACCTGCTGGCGGTATTGCGCCGGTGGTCCACCCAGAATTTCGGTGCGGGTGCGGGAATGGACGCCGTCGGCGCCGATGAAGGCCTGGGCGCGGCCGGTGCGTGACTGGCCGTTGGCCTCGTCGATCGAGACGGTGACGCCGCGGGCATGGGAGACCACGTCCCAGCCGCGCACGCCGAACAGGATGTCGATATTGGCAAAGCGCCGGCAGGCCATGTAGAGCGCGTCGGCGAGGTCGGCGCGGTGCATGACGGCGTAGGGGGCGCCGAAGCGGGTGCGCATGATGGCGCCCAGTTCCAGCGTGACCAGCGGGCACCTGGCGCGGGCAGGGTAGAGGTCGATGCCGCTGGGTTCGAGGCTATTGGCCGCGATGGCGTCCTCGAGGCCCAGGGAATCGAGAATGCGGCGGGCATTGGGGCTGATCTGCAGGCCCGCGCCCAATTCGGACACGGCCGGGTTGCGCTCGAGCACAGTGACATTAGCGCCGAACTTAGCGAGCGCCAAGGCGAGCGTAAGTCCTGAGATGCCCGCACCGACGATAAAGAAGGTGCGGCCGCTGCTGTTCATTTTAGGAAAAACTCAAGCAGCGTCAGCGTGATAGACGGCCGAGAGCGGGTTGGCGGTGCCGGCGGCGAGGGCCGGATTGTAGACGTAATGGGTCGAGCAATAGGGGCAGACGGCTTCGCTGTCCTTGCCCATATCGATGAAGATATGGGGATGATCGAAGGGCGGCAGGGCGCCGACGCACTGGAATTCCTTGGACCCGACCTCGATCTGGCGAAGGCCTTCGGTGTTATGGAAGTGGGGCGTGCTGCCGTGGGCTGCCATCGGGGATAACCTGGATAGATGATTTGCTGGCCGGACCATAAACAATGGGCCGGGCGAAAGAAAGGTCTTCCGGGCAGTCA
>CBFGMY010000016.1:0-32571 GCA_965650055.1 uncultured Devosia sp. | reverse complement strand
ACCGCGCTCGCCGCCTTCATGCGCGACTGCCTCAAGGTGCTCGGCACCGAAATCAAGCACGCCTGATCTCTAACCGAAACGAGAAACGCCCCGACCGCGCGGTCGGGGCGTTTCTGTTTGTGGGCGCAATGGACGCCAGCGTCCGGGAAGACCGCTGGCGCCCTTCGCCGCTGGCCTGGCTTAGCCAGCGTGACGCAGGTTGATGCCGCTCTTGCCGTCGAACAGCACGACTTTGTCGGGGTTCCAGGAGAACCGGACTTCCTCGTCCACCGTCAGGCTGGTCTGGCTGGGTACCGTCGCCTGCAGCAGGCTGTCGCCCGTCCGCAGGGTGATGATCTTTTCCACGCCGTGGTTCTCGATGTCATGCACGCGGGCCGATCCCGGCGCGCCCCCCGCGAGGTAAAGGTCCTCGGGCCGGATGCCGAAGGTCAGCGGCCGGCCGGCCAGCGGCTCCCGACCTTCCAGTGGCAGGCGCTGGCCTGCGGCGGTGACGGCGGCACCCTGTTCGAGCTGCCCATCCATCAGGTTCATCGGTGGCGAACCGACGGCCCGCGCCACGAAGGTGTTGACCGGGTTGTTGTAGATTTCGCGCGGCGTCCCGGTCTGCACCAGTTGCCCGTTGTTGAGCACGCCGATTTTGTCGCCCATGGCCATGGCCTCGACCTGGTCATGCGTGACGAACAGGAACGTCGCCCCCAGATTGACCTGGAGGTTCTTGAGTTCCGTTCGCAAAGCCTCGCGCAGCTTGGCGTCGAGCGCCGACAGCGGCTCGTCCATCAGGAACACGCGCGGCCGGCGCACGATGGCCCGGCCGATGGAGACGCGCTGCATCTCGCCACCCGACAGCCGATCGACCTTGCGGTCGAGCAGGTGCTCGATGCGCAGCGTCTTGGCCACACGATCGACCTGCGACTTGATCTCGTCCGGGCTCGCCTTGCGAATGGGCGACTTCAGCGGAAATTCCAGATTCTCCCGCACCGTGTAGCGCGGATAGAGCGAATATTGCTGCAGCACCAGGGCGACGTCGCGCTCGGCAGCGCCCCACTGACCCACATCCTGGCCGTCGATGAAGATCTGCCCTGCACTGGGCTTTTCGAGGCCCGCAACCAGCCGCAGCGTCGTCGTCTTGCCGGCACCAGTCTGCCCCAGCAGCACGAAGAACTCGCCATCGGCGATTTCGAGGTCCAGGTCTTTCAACGCAACATGGGTGCCGAAGGACTTGGAGATGCCCTTGAGTTGAATATGCGCCATCAGAGCCTGATCCCCAAAGAACTGCCGGAGGTGGTGTCGAAGAAATGCGCCTGAGCCGGATCGATCCGCACCCAGACCTGGCTGCCGGGACCGGCAACGAAGCCGCTCTTGGTGCGAGCCCGCAGCACGATGCTGCCCACCTTGAGGTCGACGATATCGTGCGATCCCAGCGGCTCGATGATCCCCGATGTCACCTCGACATAGCCCTCCCTGGCCTCGTGCGAGAGCAGCACGCCTTCCGGGCGAACCCCGAGCTTGAGCTTACCCGCCTGCGCGCCGGCATCCTTGAGCTTGCCGGAGAGGGCCGCCGGAAAGGCAAAGCTGATGCCGCCCAGGCTGACGCCGACACCGCCAGCGCCTTCGCTGATCTCGGTATCCGCCAGGTTCATGATCGGGCTGCCGACGAATTGCGCCACGAAGATGTTGGCGGGATAGGCATAGACCTCGTCGGGCGTGCCCACCTGCTGCAGCAGGCCCTCATGCATCACCACGATGCGGTCGGCCAGCGACATGGCCTCGACCTGGTCATGCGTCACATAGATCGAGGTCGAGCCATTCTCGATATGGAGCCTCTTGAGCTCCACCCGCATCGTCTCGCGCAGCTTGGCATCGAGCGAACCGATAGGCTCGTCGAGCAGGATCGCCTTGGGCCGGCGCACCAGCGAGCGGCCGATGGCCACGCGCTGCATGTCGCCGCCCGATAGCGCCGATGGCCGGCGCTTGAGCAGGCCCGTAATGCCGAGCGATGTCGCGACAGACTGGACGGTCCTGTCGATCTCTTCGCGGCTCTGGCGCACCGCGCGCAGCGGAAACGCCATGTTCTCGTACACCGTCAGATGCGGGTAGAGCGCATAGTTCTGGAACACGAAGGCCACGTCGCGCTCGGAGGCATGCAGGTTCTGCACCGGCTTGCCATCGATCAGGATATCCCCCGAGTCGATGTCTTCGAGGCCCGCAATGGCCCGCAGCGTCGTCGTCTTGCCGCAGCCCGAGGGCCCCAGCAGAACCACGAATTCGCGATCCTTCACCGTCAGGTTGATCTCGCGGATCACGTGGACCGGACCGAAATGTTTGTCGATATTGCGCAGTTGGATCTCAGTCATGTCCGCCACCCGATGCCACGGTTTGCGAGATGGACACGGGGCCGGTGTCGTCTTCGTCCACCAGTTGTTCCGGCGATGGGATATGCACGGAGATATTGAAGCCGATCAGGCCGATCAGCATCACCAGCACGCTCCAGGCATGCAGGTCCGCACTCCATGGCTGGCAGAGGAACAGGATGCCCACGACCATCAGGGTGATGGAACCGGGGCCGAAATACTTCTGATTGAATTCTCGACTGATCATTTGCGAATGGCACCAAAGCTCATGCCGCGCAGCAGATGGTTGCGGAGCAGGAAGGTGAAAATGGCGACCGGCAGCAGGAACAGCACGGTTCCGGCGGCGATGACGGTCCAGTCCTGCAGGCCCGTGCCGACCTGGCTGGGAATGAAGGGCGGCGCGGTCTGGGCCCGGCGGTTGGTGAGGATCAGCGCGAACGCATACTCGTTCCAGGCCGTGATGAAGCAGAAGACGGCTGTGGCGGCGATGCCTGTTGCGGCTTCCGGCAGCACGATCTTGAAGAAGGCCTGCATGCGCGTATAGCCATCCACCAGCGCGGCTTCCTCATATTCCTTCGGAATCTCGTCGATGAAGCCCTTCATCAGCCAGACGGCAAACGACACGTTGAAGGCGGTGTAGAGAATGATGAGGCCAATATGGGTGTCGTTGAGCCCGACCGCCCGATACATCAGGAACATCGGAATGGCGACCACGATGGGCGGCAGCATTCGGGTGGAGAGAATGAAGAACAGCAGGTCCGCCTCGCCCTTCACCCTGAAGCGCGAGAACCCGTAGGCGGTGATCGTGCCCAGCGACACCGCCAGCAGCGTCGAGGTGACGGCGATGATCAGCGAATTGACGAAGCGATCGGGATAGGCCGAGTAGACGACCTCGCCATTACCATCGCGTGACAGCCGCTCGCCACCGTCGAGAACCAGCTTTTCCCACCATGGGGCGGCTTCATAGACTTCGGGAGCCACCGGCGCCGTCAGCTGGGCCCGCTTGGTGAAGAGCTTCACGAAGGGTGTTATCGTCGGCTGGAACACCACGGTGGGCGGCACCGATGTCGCCAGCACCAGCGGCTTAAAGGCCGTGGAGGTGATCCAGTAGATCGGCGACAGGAAAATCAGGGTCACCACGATGACCGCCGCGATCGCCAGGCGATTGCCGATCCGGCCTGCGCGCGTCGAAACGATAGCCATCTCAGCGCTCCTTCGCCTTGTTGAGGTATTTGACGTAGATATTGGTGATGCACAGCACCATGATCAGGATGATGTAGGCGAGGGCCGAAGACGGACCCGTCTGCCACTGCTGGAAGGCCATCTTGTAGAGTCGCGACGAGACCAGTTCGGCGGCCGGCTGGCCCGTCATCACGAAGGCGATGTCGAAGGTCTTGAAGGCCTCCATGGTGCGGAAGATCACCGCGATCAGCAGGATCGGCGCGACCAGCGGCAGCGTGATGCGGAAGAAGGTATAGAGCTTGCCGGCGCGATCGATCGAGGCGGCCTCGTAGAGATGTTTGGGCACGGCCGACAGGCCCGCCAGCGACAGCAGCATGACGAAGGGCGACCACATCCAGATATCGGTGATGGCCACGGCATAGAGCGCCAGGTTGGCGTCCGAAAGCCAGGCAAGTCGTCCCAGGCCCAGCGCGTGATTGAGGATGCCCCAGGAAGGATCGTAGATCAGCTTCCAGAAGAGCCCGACCACGACAGGCGACAACATCATGGGCAGCATCAGCAGCGTGGTCAGCAGGCCCTTGAAGGGCAGCGGGCGGTTCAGCAGCAAAGCCAGCCCGAAACCGACGACAAACTGCCCGGTCACCGAGACGATGACGTACCACAGCGTGGTCGAGAACGTCCGCCAGATCACCGGGTCGGCCAGCACGTCGATGTAATTCTTGAAGCCGACGAAATTGACCGCGGCCTTGCTGTTGGCGCGGAAGTCGGTGAACGAAAACCCGAGCGAATAGAGCAGGGGAAACACGTTGAAGATGATGAGGAATGCCACCGTCGGAATGACGAACACATTCCGGATCGTGGTGTCGCTCCACCCGCGAGACGCAGCCCGCGACCTGGGATCGAGCGTGGTAATGAGGTTGGTCAAGGCGTAGTCCCCCGATTGGACAGAGCCGGAGAGGAAGCGGACTTCCTCTCCGGGCAGGTTTGGTGCCTTACTTTGCGTCGTAGCCGGCGGCCTTGAGCGTATCGATCCAGGTCGCGGCCAGGGTGTCGAGCGTCGTCTTGGCGTCGCCTTCGCCGTTCACCACATAGGGGTAGAAGGCGTCGGCAGCTTCGGTCAGCAGCTCGGCATATTCCGGCAGGGCCCAGAAATCGCGGACCTTGAACATGGTCTGGAAGAAGGCTTCGTTGAACGGCGTCGCCTTGCGGAATTCCTCGGATTCGAGGATCGCCGCGTTAGCGGTATAGCCGCCCAGTTCAGCCCAGCGCTTCTGGGTGTCTTCCTTGACGAACCATTCGAGGAACTTCATCGCCTCTTCCTGGTTCTGGCTGTAGGAAATCAGCGAGATGCCCTGGCCGCCGAGAGCCGCAAAGTCGTCGCCGCGCGGTCCGGGCGGGTTGGCGAAGAAGCCCATATTGGCGGCATGCGGGTTGGTCGCTTCGTTGACCAGGGCGGGGAAGAACGCGAAGAAGTTCATGCCCATGGCCACCTGTCCCTGCGCGATCGCCGTGTTCACCTCGGCGAAGAACGCATTGCCCCAGCCCGGAGGGCCGTAGGTGAACAGTTCGCGATAGTCGGTCAGTGCATCGATCGACGCCTGCGAGTTGAGCAGGTCGGTGACCTGGTAGGTGTTGTAGTCGCCCAGCGATCCGCCATAGGCAAAGATCGAGTTTTCGACACCCATCACGATGGCGTCGCCGGCATTCATCGAATAGATGGCGGCGCCGTAGCGGCCTTCGTCTGGCCGGTGGAAGAACTCGGCAATGTCGATCAGCTGCTCGAAGGTTGCCGGCACGGCAAGGTCGTAGCCGTACTTTTCCTTGAAAGCTGCCATTTCAGCCGGATCTTCGAACCAGTCCTTGCGATAGGCCCAGCCCAGGGCGTCGCCTTCCAGCGGCACGGACCAGTACTGGCCCGAACCACCCGGATATTCCGAATAGTAGGCCATGGTGGCCGGAGCCATCGTCTTGGTCAGTTCGTGCTTGGTGGCAAAGTCTGTCAGGTTGACATAGTGACCGCCTGTGGACGCAGCGCCGAGAAACTGGCTGTCGCCAACCACCAGATCATAGGCCGAGCCCTGAGCGTTGAGCTCGGTGAACAGCTTGGTCTGGAAGTCCGGCCACGGCACGGTCTCGACGGTCACGGTCACGCCGGTTTCCGCCTGGTATTCGTTCACCAGCTCCTGCAGGTAGTTTGCAGGATCCCATTCCGCCCAGAGGATCGTGAGCTCCTGGGCCTGGGCAGCAAGGCTGCTTATGGCCGCGAGACTAGCTCCGGCCAGTAGTCCAACCATAGTCTTGCGCATTGAATCATCTCCCTCACATGCACATTCTCGCCTGGTGAGCCGTGGCGTGGTGCCGCGTCTCGCCGGATGCCGATCGAGCGACCCTCCTCGGGCGCCCCTCCGATCGTCATCCCCTCCTCCGTGGCTCGCAGACCGTGCCGATTTACTCGGGCACGTCGCTCCCCATCATCTGCGCTTTCGGGATCGGCTGTCGGCCGCACCACAGGTGCGGATGCCGATATGAGCGCAAATTACTCGCCCACCTCGCGGGTGGTCGCCGCAGGCGCATCTTTCGTGCGCTCGGCAGCATTGTTCCTGGTCGTCGGGCCGCCGGCTGCTTCTGCCTCGGCTGCATTGATCAGCGCCTTGGCAGCCCATTGGGCGACGCTTTGTGCCTGGTGCGAGCCAAGGCCCCAGATGTCCTTGAGCACGTTCAGCACCTCGACGCCGAAGACCAGCGACAGGGCCTGCGCCACACGCAGATGCTGGTCGGGCGCCAGCTTGCCGGCCAGCGGCGCCGTGGCCTTCATCAGCAAGTCGACGCGATGGCCCCGCGTGAACAGCGGTTCGCTGCCCAGTGTGCCGGCCCGCCGCTGCGCCCATTGTTCCAGCGACAGCCGCAGCGATGCCTTGAACGTTGCCTCGAATTCCTCGATGCGCGGCATTGCGGTCGCCAGCAGATCGGCAACCCGCGCCTCGACGCTGCCATTGCCCGGCGTCCAATCCAGTATCGGCCCGAGCGCCTCGTCGACCACCGCGTGAACGAGGGCCGCCTGGCTCGGGAAATAGCGATAGGCCGTGGCCCGCGACACGCCCGCCGTTTCGGCGACCCCGGTCACCGACGGCGTCATGCCCGATTGCATCAGCGCAATGGCCGCGTCGAGCATGAGCCGGCGCGTCCGGGCTTTGACGCCCCGCTCCGTACCCGGACCTGCTTTGGCTGTTTTTTGCTGACGTGAGACGACCATATCAATATGATACACACGTCTCATTTTTCCGCAATAGGGCTCGCTGGACCGATGTGAGCAAGGGAATAACCGCGCAAAAAGACACCCCCGATCCGCTGGGGACCGAGGGTGCTGATAGGCCGTTCAGTGGGGCGAAGATTACGGTTCGAAGAACCCGGCATCCTCTTCCAGCAGGTACTTCCTGGCCCCCACAGGATCGATATCGAGCCCCAGTCCGGGTCCCGGCAGCAGGTCGACATGGCTGTCGGTCACGATTCGGTCGGGCAGGCCGATGACGATGTCCTCCCACCATGGATCGGACGCGCTCGGATACTCGAAGGCAATGTAGTTGGCGGGCAGGGTGGCGCACACATTGATCAGCGCGCCCAGCCCTAACAGGCCATTGGCCGTGCCATGCGGCGCCATCATGATCGAGTGCATATAAGCGTGCTCGGCTACCCACTTGAGCTCGGCCATGCCGCCGATATCAGCCGGATCAGGCCCGATCACGCGCACCGCCTGGGTCTCGATCAGCTCTTTGAAATTGTGCCGCAGGTAGATCTGCTCGCCAGTATGGATCGGGGTCGAGGTCGAGGTGGTCAGCTCGCGATAGGCCTGTGGATTGACCCAGGGCACATAGTCGCCGGTCAGCATGTCCTCGAGCCACATCAGGTTGTATTTCTCCACCGCCCGGGCGAAGCGGATGGCATCGTTGAGGAACCAGCCGGGCCCGCAATCGAGCGCTAGCGAGACCTTGTCGCCCAGCACTTCCTTCATGGCGATGACGCAATCGAGCATGTGGTTGAAGCCACGCTCGGAAATCTGGCCCTGGTCCATGGCGCCGTGATAGCCGGCATTGTTCTGGCGGACGCCATAATGGAAGTCGTCGATCCTGTCCTTCATGTTGGAATGGAAGCTGATGCCCTGCTTGACCATGAAGAACTTCTCGGGCCGCTCCATCATCCATTTGACGTCGGCGGCATAGTCTTCCGGCCTGTCCCCGGTCCGCTTCTGGCGGATCGATCCGTTATAGACGCGCACCTTGTCGCGCACCTTGCCACCGAGCAGCTTGTAGGCCGGTACATTGGCCGCCTTGCCGGCAATATCCCACAGCGCATGCTCGATCGCCGACACTGCCGCGCCATAGGGCTTGAAGCTCCCGCGCTGCCGGATCTTGAGCATGCAGCGCTCGACATCGGTCGGGTCCTCACCAACAAGCGCGTCGCGAAAATGCAGCACCCACGGCTTGAGATAGCTCTTGGTGAACTCCACCTCGCCCAGCCCATAGAGCCCCTCGTCGGTGACGACGCGCACGATGGGGTGTTTGCCGATGACCGCGCAGCGCAGGTCGGTGATTTTCATGGAGCGTCTCTATTTCACCGACGAGAAGGCGGTCGGCGTCAGCAGCTGGTTGGAGATATTGGCAATGATCGGCCCGTCGCGTTCGGACTCGTCCCGCACCTTGTGCCATTCCGGATCGGTGACGAAGGCCTTCCACTTCACCTCGCGCTCTGCCAGCGACTCCCAGGCGACGAAATAGGTCAGCCGATTGCTGTTCTCGCCCACCGCGGTGGTAAAAAAGCCCGCCTGGCGGATGCCATGCTTGTCCCACAGGCCCAGCGTATGGTCGTTGAAGCGCTTGAGCAGCGCCGGCATGCGACCCGGCAGACAGTCGTAGATGCGCAGTTCGTAGATCATTGGTTCTTCCCGTTCTTCTTACCTCTCCCCGGCGGGGCGAGGTAGGCGTTGAGCTAACTCCAGGTCCGGTCCCAGGAATATTCGTCGTCCCAGCGATCGGTCGGCTGCCAGATGCCGGTCACACCCTCCTGCAGGTGCTGGCTGATCACCTCGTCGACCACGTCATCGATACCCAGCCCCGGCTTGTCCGGCACCTCGATGAAGCCGTTCTTGACCAGCGGCTTGGGCAGCCCGGTGACGATGTCGTCCCACCAGTCCACCTCCACGCTGTGATATTCGAGCGCCATGAAGTTTTCCGTGGCCACCGCGACATGGGCCGCGGCCATCGCCGCGATCGGGCTCTCCGCCATATGGATGGCCATGGCCACCCCATGGTCCTGCGCCATGTCGCCGATCTTCTTGGTTTCGAGTATCCCGCCCGATGTCAGCAGGTCCGGATGGATCACCGCCACCCCGCCGCTCCTGAGCAGCGGCTCGAAGCCTTCCTTGAGGTAGATGTCCTCGCCCGTGCAGATCGGCACCGTCGTCGCGTCCTGCAACTGTCGATACTGCTCGGTATATTGCCAGGGGATCACGTCCTCGAGCCAGGCCGGCACATATTTCTCGATCCGCCGCGCCAGCCTGATCCCGTTCTGCAACGAGATATGGCCGACATGGTCGATGGCGAGCGGCACCTCGTAGCCAATGACCTCGCGCACCTCGTGGATATACTGCTCGAGCAGGTCGATGCCCTTGTCGGTGAAATGCAGCCCGCTGAATGGATGGCGCACATTATGCGTGTCATAGACCGCGTTGCGGGCCCGGCGATCATCCATGCTCTTGACCGGGCCATGGCCGGGATGAACGCGATATCCCTCCAGCGACCCTGCCGGCGCCACCACCGCGCCTGGGACGTCGGCAATCTGCATCAGGCCGAGATCCATCTTGAGGAAGGTGAAGCCCAAATCCATGCGCGCCTTGAGCCGCTTGCCGGTCTCGGTGCCGCTGGGCTTGTCGGCATCGGTGTCGCAATACACGCGGACCTTGTCGCGGAACCGGCCACCCAGCATCTGGTAGATGGGTACGCCATAGGCCTTGCCCGCCAGGTCCCACAGCGCGATCTCGATGCCCGATACGCCGCCGCCCTGCCGCCCATGCCCGCCAAACTGCTTGATGCGGCGGAACAGCCGGTCGATGTCGCAGGGATTTTCACCCAAGAGCCGGCTCTTGAGCATCAGTGCATAGGTCGCGCTGGCCCCGTCACGCACCTCGCCCAGGCCCACAATGCCCTGGTTGGTATAGATCTTGATCAGCGCCGAGGTGAATGGCGCACCCACGATCTCGGCCACCCTGATATCGGTGATGCGCAGCGCGCTCGGCCGCGAGCTGGTCCGGACATTGTTCTCGATCGTGTCGGCGGCGCTCAATCCGGTCGTCATCACATACCTCCTCCAATGCTACGCGACTCGCTCGCCCGGTTCAGTCGAATTCCACCACATTGGCCGCCAGATAGTCCCGGTTCATTTCGATGCCGAGACCGGGTGCCCTGTTGAGCTTGAGCCGGCCATTGGAATTGTCGAGCGGCTTGTCGATCAGGTGATCGTATTTGCTCAGGTTCCATTCCGAGGTTTCGAGCTTGTAGAAGTTCGGCACCGTCATCATCACCTGCGCCCCGGCCACCACATTGATCGGACCGGCCGCATCATGCGGCGACACGGGGATGTAATAGGCCTCGCATAGCGCCGAAATCTTCTTGAGTTCGGTAATGCCGCCCGTCCATGTCACATCGGGCATGATGTAGTCGGCCAGCCGGTTTTCGAGGATCGGCACGAAGTCCCATTTGGTGTGGCCACGCTCGCCCCAGGAAATCGGCACACTCACCTTGTCGCGCACCTGTCGCAGCGCATTGACGCTCTCGGGCGGGCAGGGCTCCTCGAACCAGTCGATATCCCCGGCCTCTTCCAGTGTGCGGCAGAGCCGGATGGCGGTCGGCACGTCGAACCGCCCATGCGCGTCGATGAGAACCTCGATATCCGGGCCGGCCGTCTGCCGGATCAGCGCCGTCAGCTCGGCCGCCTCGCGCTCGTCCTTGCGGTCCATCGAGCCGTCGAGATATCCCTCCGATTGTTCGCGGGCGACGCCGTTCCTGTCCTTGGCGCGCTGCTGCGGGAACGGATCGAATTTCAGCGCCGTGTGGCCGGAGGCGATGATGTCGCGGACTTCCTGGACCACGCCCTCCTTGCTGGTGAACTTGCGCTGGTCGGGATGGGTATAGAGCGCGATGTCGTCGCGCACCGGCCCGCCGAGCAATTCATAGATCGGCTGGCCCAGCACCTTGCCACGGATATCCCACAGCGCGATGTCGATGGCGCTGACGCATTCCACCGCTGCGCCGCGGCTGCCCATATAGGTGAAGTTGCGGAAGATCTTGTGCCAGATGCGCTCGATATGGGCGGGGTCGTCGCCTTCGATGAACTTGCTGATCTGGCGCAGCATGACGCAGAGCGCCCGGTTGGCGACGAAGGTCGTGGTGGTGATTTCGCCCCAGCCCGAAACGCCCTCGTCGGTGGTCACCTCGACGAACAGGAACTCGCCCCAATAGGACGCCGACGACTTGATCAGCCACGGCCTGACACCCGTGATTTTCATCTGTGTTGCCTTTCGGTGAGCTTGGTGGGGGCGTCTATCCGGCCTTGGCTGCGTCATAGGCCCGCATCTGTTCGAGGATATGCCGGCCCGAGGCCTCGACATGGCGGGCAACGCACTCGGCGGCTTTGTCCGCTTCGCCCGCCTTGACCATCTCGATGAGCTCACGATGCTCGCGGATGACCTGGGTGCGGCGCGCCAGCGTATAGGGGAACCGTTGCGTGACGGCCCGCAGCACCTGGCGATGCTTCCACCAGATTTCGGCGGCGTGCCGGTTGTAATGGCGCTGGTAGACGACGGTATGGAACTGCACGTCCAACCCGCTATGCAGCACCGGATCGACGAAATTGTTCTCTTCGATCAGCCTCTGGATACGTTCGAGCTCGGCAATGTCGGCCTCGGTGGCCATCCCGACGAACCAGCGCGTCAATGCCGGCTCGATGAGCACACTGATCTCGTAGATGTTGCGCACGAAGTCGTGGTCGATCGGCCGAACCCGGGCGCCACGGTTGGGCGAGAACACCACATATCCCTCCCCGCGCAGCATCTGCAGCGCTTCGCGGACCGGATTTGTCGATGTGCCCAGTCGCTCGGCCAGGTCGGCGACCACGAGCCTCTCATTGGGCTTCAGCTCACCCGAAAGAATATCCTCCCGAATGGCCTCGTACAGCGAGACCGCCCGTTGGCTCGAGACATCGATCTCCTCCAGTCCTTCTGGTGGGGAAATCTTGAACTCACTGGTTTTTGCCAAATTCGGCTCCCGGGGACGACGGCGAACCCCTTCTTGATATCATACATGTGCCACTTCAAACAATGTACGATCTTGTTGTGTTGACACGTAATCCTCGATCTGAAAACCTACAACTCTAGCGGGGAAGTACATAAGAGCGCGAAGCCAGCCCGCCCAAGGGAGACCGTCCATGCATCTGGCATGGCGGAACGCGACAATCTGGAGGAACCAATGCCAAGTCTGAAACTCGGCGCAATTCTGCGCGGCGCAGTCGTTGCCGCCCTTATGACCTCAACCATGTCGACATCGCTGCAGGCGGCCCCGCCGGTCGACCTGAGCCAGTGGTCGCCCGAATATGTCCGCTCGATTGCCGGCACCGAGGAGTTCGACACGTCCGAGCTATGCGGCGCCGTCACGCCGCTCGACTACGAAGGCAAGCTCACCTTCTGGTATCAGGGCGTCTTCGAGGGCGATCCGGACCTGCTGCGCCAGTATTACAAGGAATTCTTCGAAGCCTTCCGCGCCACCTATCCCAATATCGATCTGCAGGAACAGGCGCTGACCTATAACGACCTGCTCGACAAGTTTCGCACGGCCCTGCTGGGCAATGCCGGCCCGATGGTGGTGCGCCTGCAGATCCTGGGTGGCGTCGAATTCGCCTCCAAGGGCTACCTGCAGGAGCTGAGCCCCGAGGATGTCGGCTGGAAAACCGAGGATTTCTGGCCGGGCGCCATGAAGTCCGTCATGTGGGAAGGCAAGACCTACGGCGTCCCGACCAATAACGAGACCATGGCGCTGATCTGGAACGCCGACATCTTCGAGCGGGCCGGACTCGATCCCGAAACGCCGCCCGCAACCTGGGACGACGTCGTCGCCTATTCCAAGCAGATCCATGACAAGCTCGGCATCTCCGGCTACGGCCTGGTGGCCCGCAAGAATGCCGGCAATACGCCCTACCGCTTCATGCCGCAGCTCTGGGGCTATGGCGGCGGCGTGTTCGACGAGTCCGATCCGAGCCCGACCTACGGCGAGATCCGGCTCGACAGCGAAGCCAGCAAGCAGGCTCTCCAGGCCTCCTACGACATGTATGTTCGTGACCAGTCAGTGCCGGTCTCGGCCCTCACCAATCAGCAGGCCGACAACCAGCCGCTGTTCCTGGCTGGCCAGCTCGGCATGATGATCAGCCATCCGTCCGACTATAACGTGATGCTCGATCTCCAGGCCAAGGCCACCGGCGACGATCAGGCCAAGGCCCAGACCGTCATCGACAACATGCGCTACGGCCTGATCCCGACCGGTCCGGACGGCAAGCGCGCCGTGGTCTTCGGCGGCTCCAACATCCACATCCTCAACCCCGAATATGTCGAGGGCGGCGAAGTGGACGAGGCGGCAGCCAAGGCCATGGTCTGCTTCTGGACCAGCCCGGAATGGTCGCTGAAGATGGCCTATGCCGGCTCCAATCCCGGCAATCTCAACGGCTTCAAGACCAAGTGGATGAAGGAGCGCCTCGACTCCATCAAGTTCCTCGATGTCACGACCTCGATGCTGCCCTACGGCGTTCCGTTCCCGACGCTGCCGGAGACGCCCGAGATCATGAACATCATCATCCCCGACATGCTGCAGAATGCTCTCACCGGCGCGATGACCGTCGAAGAGGCAGCTGACGATGCCGCACAGAAGGTCCGGGACCTGACCGAAGGCGGCGGCCTCTAGTTTTCCCTCCCATGCGAACCGACCGGTGGCACCCGTGCCGCCGGTCACCCCTTACCCGCCAGGAGCCGGAGCATTTCGATGACCACCCCTATCGGCCATGCCAGCGCTCCCCCTACCGGCATTCCCGCGCGTCCCGGCCTCCTGCGGCAGATGTGGGTTAGCCGCGCCGACTATCTCTATGTGCTGCCGGCCATCGTGGTGATGCTCGTCGTCATCGCCTATCCCATCTACTACACGATCGACCTCAGCTTCTTCAAAACGCCGCCCGGGCTGCAGCTGCGCGATAAGATCTTCGTCGGCGCCGACAACTACACCGCCATACTGTCGAGCGAGGTGTTCTGGCGCGTCACGCTCAACACCGTGATCTGGACCTTCGCCTCGACCCTGATCGCCTTCATTCTGGGCTACGCCTCTGCCCTGGCGCTGCATCGCGACTTTGGCGGCCGTGCCGTGCTGCGCGCCATCCTGATCATTCCATGGGTCATCAGCGCGGTTGCCGCGTCCTACATCTGGAAGTGGATGTACCATTCCGATTTCGGCATTATCGGCCAGGTCCTGGTTCAGTTTGGGCTGACCGACCGGCAACCCAATTTCATCGACAATGTCCACACCGTCCTGCCCTCGCTGATCGTCGTCAACATCTGGCGCGAGTTTCCCTTCGCCATGATCATGATCATGGCTGGCCTGCAGACGGTTCCCGAACAACTCCTGCGGGCCGCCAGGGTGGACGGCGCCTCGGCCTGGCAGCGCTTCTGGCACGTGACCTTCCCGCATCTGCGCGGGGTATCGACCGTCACCATCCTTCTGCTCGCCGTCGCCAACTTCAATTCCTTCATCATCCCCTGGATCATGACGGGCGGCGGGCCGTCCAATGCCTCGCACATCTGGATCACCCACATCTACGAGCTTGCCTTCGGGCGTCAGCGCTGGGGCGTGGCCGCCGCCTATTCGGTGCTGCTGTTCATCATCCTGATGGCGCTGGGCTACTTCTACGTGCGGGCCCTCAGCGGCAATGAAAAGGAGCAGGGCGCGTGACCTCGACCTCTGACATCACAGCGCCGCGCAGCCGCAGGAAGATAGATGGGTGGCGCTGGGCCGGGCGCATTTTCCTCGCGCTCATGCTGCTCTACACCGCCCTGCCAATGGTCTGGATGCTGCTGACCTCGATCAAGTCTGGGTTCGCCGCCGTGCAGTTCCCACCCCAGTGGTGGCCCTCCGAACCCACGCTCGCCAGCTATCAGAAGCTCCTCGATCCGCAGAACAGCGTCGGCCAGGATTTCCTGCGCTTCTTCTGGAACAGCCTGTTCGTTTCCGTCTGCACCACCATCCTGGCGGTCGTGGTGGCGGTTCCCGCTGCCTATGCCTTCTCGCGCTTCCGCTTCCCCGGGCGCCGGTTCCTGTTCTTCGCCGTGCTGCTGCGCAACATGTTCCCGGCGGTGATCTTCCTCGTGCCGCTCTTCATCTTGATGCGCGTGCTGGGCCTGGTGAATACCCACGGCTCGCTGATCCTGACCTATCTCACCTTCGGCCTGCCGCTCGCCATCTGGCTGCTCAAGGGCTTCTACGACAACATCCCCGTCCAGCTCGAACAGGCTGCCCGCATCGATGGCGCCACGCGCTTCCAGGCCTTCCTGCTCATCGTCACGCCGCTCTCGGTGCCCGGCATCATCGCCACGGCGATCTACTCGTTCATCGGCGCCTGGAACGAATACATCTATGCCGCCACCTTCCTCACCAAGAACGAGCAGCTCACGCTGCCCGTCGGCATCCAGCGGTTCTTTTCCGAGAACACCACGGATTTCCCGGGTCTGATGGCGGCGAGCTTCATGATGAGCGTGCCGGTCGTCGTGCTGTTTCTCGTCCTCCAGAAATACTTCGTGCGTGCCCTCACCGAAGGCGCCGTCAAACACTAGGAAGCTCTCCAATGGCCCAGGTGGTTCTCAAGGATCTCGTCAAGACCTACGGCTCGGTCTTTGCCGCCAAGGATGTGTCGCTGACGGTGAACGATGGCGAATTTGTCGCCCTTGTCGGCCCGTCCGGCTGCGGCAAGACGACGACGCTCAATCTGGTGGCCGGGCTCATCCCGATCACCTCGGGCGACATCGTCATCGGCGATCGTATCGTCAACGATCTCGACCCCAAGGATCGGGACATCGCCATGGTGTTCCAGAACTACGCACTCTATCCGCAGAAGACCGTGTTCCAGAACCTCGCCTTCCCCCTGCAGATGCGCAGGCTGCCCAAGGCTGAGATCGAGACCAAGGTCCGCGATGCTGCCAAGGTGCTCGACATCACCCACCTGCTAGAACGCAAGCCGCGCGAGCTATCGGGCGGCCAGCAACAGCGCGTGGCTCTTGGCCGGGCGCTGGTGCGCGACCCGGCCGTCTTCCTGATGGACGAGCCGCTGTCGAACCTCGATGCCAAGTTGCGCGTGCAGATGCGCAGCGAAATCAAACGCTTCCACCAGGATCTCAACGCCACCATCATCTACGTCACCCACGACCAGCTCGAGGCGGTCACCATGGCCGACAAGATGGCTGTGATGAATGGTGGCCTGCTGCAGCAATACGATACGCCCGCCAATGTCTTCGCCAATCCGATCAACATGTTCGTCGCCAGCTTCATCGGCAGCCCAGCCATGAGCCTGGTCCCGCTGGAAGTCGCCCATGTCGATGGCCAGGCGGTGTTGACCAGCGCCGAGGGTTGGAACCTGCCACTGTCCGATGCCAATGCCCGCAAGGTCGCCGGTGCCAAGTCGCGCAAGGTGGTGCTGGGCGCGCGTCACTCCACCATCAGGCTGCACAAGTCCAAGGTAGCGGGGTCGGTGCCATCAAAGGTTTATACGGTGGAGCCGACCGGCGACGTCACCTTCGTCCAGGCCTTCCTCTCCGGCGCCATCGTCAATATCAGCCTGCCGCCCACGGCCTCGGTCGCCCCGGACGAAATGGTCTGGCTGGAATTTGACCAGGAGCGGATTCACCTGTTCGATGGGGAAACCGAAATGGCGTTGCGCACCAGCTGACCGAGACCACCAATGACCCTCAAGCTCAAGATCACCGCCATCAAGCCCTATCCCGTCTGGGTCGGCATCCGGAACCAGTTCCTGCTCAAGATCGAGACCGATCAGGGCATCAGCGGCTGGGGCGAGAGCGGGCTCAGCGGCCGCGAGAAGGCGGTGGCTGGCGCCATCGAGCATTACCGCGAATTTCTCATCGGCCAGGATGCCATGCAGATCGGCCGCATCTGGCAGGAAATGTATCGCAGCCAGTATTTCGAAGGCGGCCGCGTCCTGCAGGCCGCCATCTCGGCCATCGACATCGCGCTACACGACATCAAGGGCAAGGCCCTCGGCGTCCCCGTCTATGAACTGCTCGGTGGCAAGCAGCGCAATGTCATCCCCACCTTCGCCTCCACCGGCGACAGTGCTGGCGAGCGTGCCGTCGAGCGCGCACATGAACTGCGTGAAATGGGCTTCGACGCCATCCGCTTCTTCCCCATCGGGCAGGACAGCCGCGACATCTTCGAGCCGCGCCAGTCCATCGCCGCAACGGCGCGCATCCTCAACAAGGCGCGCCAGGAACTGGGCAGCGAAGTGGTGCTTGGCATCGATTATCACCACCGCCTCTCGGTCGCCGAGGCCGCCAGCTTCTGCAACAAACTCGACAAGGGCGTGCTCGATTTCCTCGAGGAACCGATCCGCGACGAGACACCCGAGGCCTACGAGTCGCTGCGGTCAATGACCGACATCCCCTTCGCCATCGGCGAGGAATTCGCCAGCAAGTGGCAGTTCGTCCCCTATATCGAGCGCGGCATCCACCAGTTCAACCGGCTCGATGTGTGCAATGTCGGCGGGCTGACCGAGGCCATGAAAGTGGCCGGCTGGAGCGAGGCGCACTATGTCGACCTCATGCCGCACAATCCGCTCGGCCCGGTCTGCACGGCGGCCACCGTGCATTTCGCCGCCGCCGTCCCCAATTTCTCATGGCTCGAAACCCGCGCGCCCGAGCGCGCGTTGGGCTTTGACAATAGCGAGTTCTTCCCCGTGCAGCCGCAGTTGCAGGGCGCCGTCTATCCGGTCAGCGACGCGCCGGGGCTGGGGGTCGAAGTCAACGAGGACCTGCTGGCCAAGCAGAGCTTCAAATTCTGGGAGGCGCCGCACCTGCGGCGCAACGATGGTTCGGTCACCAACTGGTAGATCGGTAATTCAATTGGAGGAAAGACGATGGTTGTAGGCGCCGAAATTACGCGGCCGGCAAAGCACCTGATCGAGGGGCTCCGGGGCCTGGGCGCCGCGACCATCGCCGGCACGCTCGGCCATATGGGTTTCAAGAACCCGCACATGACCGGCATCCTGCCCCAGACCAAGGGCAAGGCCATCTGCGGTCCCGCGCTGACGCTCCAGTGCCTGCCACAGCGTCCGGACCTGTTCAGCGAAGGCGAATATGCCGACCCCGAAACCCAGCTCCACCGCCATGTACTCTACCATGTGCAGGACGGCGATGTGGTGGTGGTGGATGCGCGCGGCGACATGCGCTCGGGCATTTTCGGCGACATGATGAGTACCTATTTCAAGGGTCGCGGCGGCGCCGGCATCATCATCGATGGCGTGATGCGCGACCGGCCCAATGTGGAAAAGCTCGATCTGGCCCTCTGGCTCAAGGGCTGGTCGCCCAATTATCACGTGCAGACCGACATCTATCCCAACGCCGTCAACGTCACGATCGCCTGCGGCGGTGTGACCGTGGTGCCCGGCGACATCATCGTGGCCGATGACGACGGCGCCGTCGTGGTGCCCGTATCGATGGCCGAGCGGGTGCTCGAGGACGGTCAGAGGCATGCCGAATGGGAAGAATTCTCGCGCATGAAGCTGATGGCTGGAGAGTCGCTCCAGCGCTATTACCCGCTCCATCCCGATGCGCAGGGCGAATACGAGGCCTGGCGCAAGCTCAACCCGGTCAAGCCGGGCTGAGCCGACACCGCCTCACGAGGGGCGCCGCACTCGAATTTTGTCCGCGCCGAACAGGTGGACATCGTGAGGGGCAAAGCCGAGTGAAATCGGCGAACCCAGGGCAAAGGTTGCCTGACCCGGCAGCACGACGGTGAGTTCGCTGGCGTCGAGGCGCACGCGAACCACCGTCTCGTTGCCCAGCTGCTCGATCAACTGCACCGTGCCCGACAGCGCCCCGTCGGCCCTGGGCACCAGCGTATGCGGTCGAATACCCAGCGTGATCGCCTCACCCAGCGATACGCTGCCGAAGGGCAGGGACAGCGACAGCGATGTCCCATCCACACTGATGCGCACCTGGTCGTCGACGATGTCGTCGACCCGTCCGGCCAGCAGGTTCATGCGCGGCGAACCGATGAAGCCGGCGACGAACAGGTTGGCGGGCTTGTTGTAGAGTTCGAGCGGCGAGCCGACCTGCTGCACCACCCCGCCATCGAGCACGACGATCTTGTCGCCCAGCGTCATGGCCTCGACCTGGTCATGGGTGACGTAGATCATCGTCGCGCCCAGCTCGCGATGCAGCCGGGCCAGTTCGATGCGCATGTCGCCGCGCAGGGCAGCGTCAAGGTTGCTGAGCGGCTCGTCGAACAGGAAGACTTCCGGCTGGCGCACGATGGCGCGGCCGATGGCGACGCGCTGGCGCTGGCCGCCGGAAAGCTGGGCCGGCTTGCGATCGAGCAGATGCTCCATCTGCAACACCCTGGCGGCATCGCGGATCTTGCGGTCGCGCACATCCTTGGGCGTATTGGCCAGCTTCAGCCCGAAGCCGACATTGTCGTAGACGCTCATATGCGGATAGAGCGCGTAGGACTGGAACACCATGGCGACGCCGCGATCACGCGGCTCGACCTCGTTGACCACGCGGTCGCCGATTTGCACGTCGCCACCCGAAATGTCCTCGAGCCCGGCAATCATGCGCAACAGGGTGGATTTGCCGCAGCCCGAAGGCCCGACGAAAACCACGAATTCCCCATGCCTGATATCGAGGTCGACGCCCTTGATCACGGGCACGTCGCCATAGTTCTTGTAGACCGAGCGGAGGGTAAGCCCTGCCATGGATAGTCTCCGGGTTAGCCTTTGACCGCGCCCTGCATGAGGGCGGCGACGAACTGGCGTTGGAAGAGGAGGAACAGCGCCACGGTGGGGGTTAGAATGAGCAGCGAACCGGCGCAGAGCAGCGGAATGTCGGTGCCCCACTGACCCTGGAAGGCGCCCAGCGCCCCCGCCATGGTGCGCTGCATCGGGTCCTGCACCAGCACGACCGGCAGCAGGAACTGGTTCCAGGTCCACAGGAACAGCAGGATGGTCAGCGACATGATGGCCGGCCGTGCCAGCGGCACCTGCACCAGCACGAATTCCTTCCACCGCGTGGCGCCATCGAGCTGCGCGGCTTCCGTCAGGTCATGCGGCACATTGAGGAAATGCGCCCGCATCCAATAGACGCCAAAGGGCATGTAGAGCCCGAGCAGCGGCAGAATGATCGCGAAGCGGGTATTGAGCAGCCCAAGCGCCCGCACTTCGTAATAAAGCGGGGTGATGACGGCTTCGAATGGCAGCGTCAGGCCGAAGACGAAGATCAGGTAGAGCCACTTGTATTTGTCTGACGTGAGCTTGGCCAAGCCATAACCGGCCATGGTGGCGATGAGCACCGCCAGCGGCACGACGCCCAGCACGATCAGCCCGCTCGAGAGCAGCAGCTGGTCCATCTTGGCGACTTCGAAAGCCCTGGCGAAATTGCTCCATTGCGGATCGGCCGGCCATTGCAGCCCACTGGGATAGGTGCCCTGTGGCGCGAGAGCCGCTGACAGCATGCTGAGGAACGGCAGCAGCGTCACCAGCATCAGCAGGATGATGAGGCCGCGGGCGACCAGCGTATTGGGTGTCGCGCTCTTCATTTCTTGTCCCGCGTGAACCACTGCACCGGGGCGATCGAGATCAGCACGAGCACCATCAGCACGATGGCCAGTGCCGAGGCGAGGCCAACCTGCCGATGGGCGAAGGCGAGGCGGTAAATCTCCAGCCCCGGCACCGTGGTGGTGATGCCCGGTCCGCCCTGGGTCGAGATATAGACGATGTCGAAGCTTGCCAGAGCCGCGATGACCGTGACGGTGATGCAGACGCCGATTTCCTGGCGCAGGCCGGGCAGGGTGATGTAGCGGAATTCGTGCCAGGGCCGCGCCCCGTCGAGCCTCGCCGCCTCATAGAGGCTGGGATCGATCTTGGTGATGCCAGTCACCAGCAGCATGGTGCAGAGACCCAGCAGTACCCAGGCGCCGATAATGCCGACGGCGGGCAGCGCCCAGACGAAATCGCCGAGCCAACCACGGGCCCAGCCCGAGAGGCCGATGGCCTTGAGCGTCTGGTTGACGAGGCCGGTCGAGGCGAACATCCAGCTCCAGGCGATGCCGGCGGCAACCAGGGGGATGACCTGGGGCAGGAACAGCACGGTGCGCGTCACGGTGCCGAAACGGCCCGCCATCTGGCCGCGGATGGCGGAGGCGACGGCGAGGCCCAGGCCGACCGGGATCAGCGTGAAATAGAGCACGAGCTGGAAGGCGTTGCCGATGATCTGCAGCAGATCGCTGTCGGTCAAAACGGTGAGGTAGTTGGTCAGCCCGTGAAACTTGGCTGCGCCAATGCCATCCCAGCGGAGCAGGGAATAATAGATGCTCATGGCCAGCGGCACGAGCACGAAGGCGGCATAGGCGACGGCGGCTGGCGCGATGAACAGCCAGGCTGCCGTCGTGGCCTTGCGGCTCCCTCGCGCTGGAGGGAGCCGCCTTGCCTGTTTGGGGGCGCCCGGGCCGGACGATAGCATATCAGTCATGGTTCATTCCGGCCTTGGGGCTTGGGAGACTAGCGCGAGAGCTGCGTCTCGTATTCTTCCTGCACGGCTTCGAGAAGGCCAGCGGCGGTCTGCTGGCCGCCGACCATCTTCTGCAGTTCCGGCGTCCAGCCGGCGGCAAAGATGGCGCCGGTGGCATTGGCGATGAAGTCCATGGCGCCATTGTCAGCGGCCAGGGTCTGGCCGGCGGCGAGCGACTGCTCGGTCACCGAACCCGGCTTCACGGCCGGCATGGGCAGATCGACCGGGCCGCCCGGATTGGAGCCACCCACGGCGACGTTGATCTTGCGGGCCTCTTCGTTGGTCGCAACCCAATCGAGGAAGAAGGCGGCGCAATCGGTGTGGGCGGCGTTGGCGGCAATGCCGAAGGTCAGCGGCGCCGACATGGTGGCATGACGACCGCCTGCCTCTTCGCTCGGCATGATGAAGAAGCCATACTTGTCGGCGGCGTTGGTATCGAGATTGCCCGATTCCCAATCGCCGTTGAACATGAAGAGGCCTTCGCCGCCGATGAAGCGGCTCATCATCTGGGCATAGTCGATGGCGTTGGCGTCGGACGGGAAGTAGCCCGCCTTGATCCAGCTATCGAGATGCTCGGCCGCCTCAAGGTTCTCGGGCGTGTTGATGGTGGCGCCGTCCTTCTGGAAGATCCAGTCGTTGATCGGCTCCGGCGCGCCATAGGCGCCCATCAGGTTCTGCAGCGGGAAGGCGAGGCCAGCCGTGCCCTTGTTCCACTGCATGATCGGCTGGATGCCGGCTTCCTTGGCCTTGGCCAGGAGGGCATCGAGTTCGGCCAGGGTCTTTGGCGGCTCGGTCATGCCGAGTTGGGTCGCCAGTTCCTTGTTATAGAACACGCCGGTCATGGAATAGTTGAGGCCCAGCGCATAGAGCGAGCCGGTGCCGCGCGGGCGCCCGCCCGGCTCGACGCGAAGCTGCACGAGCTGGCCAGCCGGGAACTTGTCCCAGCCGAACTCGGTGAAATAGCTGTCGAGGTTGAGCAGCAGGTCGTTGGCCACCAGATCGGTCAGCGACGGCAGGCGGATGAGGTCAGGCCCGTTGCCCTCCGAGAGGATGCGCGGGGAATTCTCCATCATGTTGGCGAACTGGTCTTCCTTGATGTCGAAGGTGACATTGGGGAACTGCTTGGTGAACTCTTCGGCGAGCTTCGATGGCAGCGGGAAGCCGGTTTCGAAATAGGAATTGAGCACCACCGGGTCCGGCCCGCAGCTCGGGGCGGCCAGAACGGTCCCCGCCGTGGCGGCGACAGACAGGGTCAGTGCGATGCGAAGTGCATGGCGAGAATGGGTTCTCACGACAACCTCCTCCAGGTCAGGTCTGCAGCGGATGTTTCCGCCTGCTAAATGGATTTAGCGCATGGACGCGGGGAGCTGTCAATATGTCCCCGGCATCCATTGCGCGCTGCTATATCAGCGGCCGCAACACGTCGAGAATCTGTGTTGCGCGCTGGTCTTCCGGTCCCATC
This sequence comes from uncultured Devosia sp., assembly GCA_965650055.1. Taxonomy (GTDB): domain Bacteria; phylum Pseudomonadota; class Alphaproteobacteria; order Rhizobiales; family Devosiaceae; genus Devosia. The sequence continues at coordinate 9,707 of CBFGMY010000016.1, read as the reverse complement.
ATCCAGTTGGTGACGAAGCCGAAACCGATCCGGCGCACGGGATCGGCGAAGCCGACCTGCCCCCCCGCGCCGTCATGTCCGAAATTGCCGTCGGCAAGGTAGCGCCGCGCGGCGGAATCGAGCTGGAAGCCATAGCCCCAACGGCAGAAGGGCGGCTCGCCGCCGAACACGGACACGCCCTCGCTCTGGGTGCGGGTCGCCTCGGCGATGACGGCATCGTCGATCAACCGTACCCCGCGCGTCGGCACCACCGTCGCCGACCAGATCGTCGCCAGGGCCTCGGCCGTGGCAATGCCGCCAGCCCCGGGAATCTCGGCGGCGCGAATGCGCTGCTTGTTGAAGCCGCCATCCTCCGACACAAGATCGGCCGGCAGGGCATGACCCAGCGTCATGGCCTTATAGGGCCAATTGGGTGCAGGCTTGGCCGCTTCCTCTGCCCACAGCGCCGAGAGCGGCGGGCTGACCTGCAGATGCGCGGCCTCGCTAGCCTTGTCGTCGGGCAGACCGATCCAGGCATAGACCCCAAGCGGGCTCGTGATCAGGTCGCGGAAATACTCGCCCACCGTCTGGCCGGTGACGCGCCGGATGATCTCGCCTGCCACCCAGCCATGGGTCAGGGCGTGATAGGCGTAACCACTGCCCAGCGGCCAAAGTGGCTCCTGTGCGGCGAGCGCGGCCACCACCCGGTCCCAGTCGACGATGTCATCCTCGGTCAGGTCGACACGAGGCGCCGACAGCCCCGCCTGATGCGCCAGCGCCTGGCCCACCGTGACGCTGCCTTTGCCGGAGGCGGCAAATTCGGGCCAGTAGCGGCTGACCGGCGCGGCATAGTCGAGCCGCCCCTCCTGCACCAGCCGTGCCGCCAGGATCGACACCAGACCCTTGGTGCAGGAGAACACCACCGATGGCGTCCGCCCGGTCCAGGACCGTCCGGTGCGGGCATCGGCAGTGCCGGCCCAGAGGTTGATGATGCTCTCGCCCTCGATTGTGACATGCAGCGCGCCACCCATGGCGGGCCGCCCGTCGAAGGCCGCGGCAAACGCCTCGGCGACCGGCTCAAAACCAGGGGCGACCGTTCCGGACAGGGCAATGGTCATGGCGTTGCCTCCACGGCCAGATAGCCGTCCTGATCTGAGATGACGCGGATGGGGTCGCTGATGCCGCCGACGAATTCGCCACCGGCACTGACATTGCGGAAGGCCAGGAGCCAAGGTGCGCCCTGCCGGTCGATGGCGATACGCCCGGCATAAAGTCGCTCGTCGACCAACAAACGCGCCTGCCGGAAATCGACCGGACCGGGCATGTCGCCAACCGGCAGGCTCCAGACGCCGCCGGTTTGTCCTTCCCGCGCGCCAACCAGCTTGGCCGTATCGCAACAGAAGACCAGATGGTTGCGGCCATCTATCTTGACCACCTGGAACACTTCGAGATGGGCAAAACCGCTGCCGGTGGCGCTGAGCGGCGGCTGCGCCGTCCAGCTCAGCAGGTCCGGCGATGTGACATGCGCCATGACGCCCCGGTCGGGCTCGGTACCGTCCTTGCCCCGCGCCGTGATCAGCATGTGCCAGAGCTGGTCGGCCTGGTCCTGGAACACCCAGGGGTCGCGCCAGGCCTCTTCGGGCCAGCTCGACGTGCCCAGCGTTTCATACCACCGCGCGTCGGCGGCGGAGATCGGGCCGGGCTGCTTGGTCCAGTTGAAAAGGTCGGGCGAGGTGGCCACGCCAACGGTCTCGATATTGGCATTGCTGTCGGGCGATAGGAACCGCGACCCCGTATAGAACATGCGCCACAGCCCATCCGGCCCGCGCACCACACTGCCGGTCCAGGTTGCAGAACCGTCGAAACTGCCCGCTACGCCCGCGTCGAACGCCTGGCCATGGTCCGTCCATTCGCGCAGATCGGTCGACGTCGCATGGCCGATCCGGGCATTGCGGTGCCGCAGGTCCGGATTGCCCAGCGACTTGGGCGCATGGAGATAGAACAGATGGTGGCGCTCGCCGTCATCGGCCAGCCAGAAATCCCAAACCCAGTAATCAGGCCGGTTGAAACTCATCCGCCTCTCCTGCTAAAACCATTTAGCAAATGCCGTGCCGCTGAGAGGTTGTCAAGCCTGGGCGGCGTGGCTATCGAGAATGGTCCGTTGCGACGGCAGGGGCGGGACGAGGGGCACCAACGCTTGCAGAAGAAGCGCGTAACACTGGCCGATGTCGCTCGCCTGGCGGGCCTCTCCACCACCGCGGCCTCGATGATTCTCACCGGCCGGCCGGACACGCGTCTGTCCGCCGATGCCCACGCCAAGGTTCACGCCGCCGCCGCCAGCCTGGGCTACCGCCCCAACGCGGCGGCCCGCGCCTTGCGAACCGACAAGTCGCGCACCATCGCCTTCATTTCCGACTATGTCGCCACCACCCGCTTCGCCAGCGGCCTGATCCGCGGCGCCCTGGCTGCGGCCGAAGACGCCAAGCATGTCATGCTGCTGCTCGAAACCGGCGGTGAACCCGCCCGCGAAATCGAAGCGGTGGAGGCGGCGCTCGATCGCCAGGTCGATGGCCTGATCTTCGCGGCCATGCGGGCGCGCGAGGTCTTCGTGCCCGACATCCCGATTTCCATTCCGGTTGTCATGCTCAACGGCACGAGCAGCCGGTTTCCGGTCTCCGTCCTGCCCGACGAGTACCAGGGCGGTCGCGACGCCGTTCGCCTGCTCGCCGAAGCCGGCAACGTGGCCGACATTGTCCTCTTGGGCCACAATGCCGAAGAGGAAGCCGGCCTTTTCCGGTCGGCTACCATCGCCCGGCGTTTTGCCGGCATTCGCGACGAGATGGCTGCTCGCGGCCTCGCCTTCATGGCCGAACTCAGCTGCTGGAACTGGGAACCTGATCATGGCTACGAGCTGACCCGGACCCTGCTGCAGCAGCGGCGGCCCGGCGCCATGCTTTGCCTCAATGATCGCCTGGCTTTTGGCGCCTATCAGGCGCTGGCCGAGGCTGGCCTTTCCATCCCCGGTGACGTCGCCCTGGTCTCGTTCGACAACGACGAACTGGCATCCTATCTGCGGCCGGGCCTCACCACGATCGCCCTGCCGCACGAGGAGATGGGCCGCGCCGCCGTCGAATTACTGCTCCATCCGCCCACAGCCACCGGCGCAACCCTCCCCATGCCAACAGTCTGGCGCGGCTCCATCCCCAAACGTCCGGGCTAAGCCGGCGCTGTTCAGCGCGCTTGCGGATATGATATGGGGACCCCTTTACGACGCCGCCCGGTGGGGAGTGGGCTGGGTGAAAGCAAAGCTTGAGATGATGAACGACCTGGACAGGCGATTTTCCGTCGCACCCATGATCGACTGGACGGATCGGCATTGCCGCACCCTCCATCGGCTGTTGACGCGCGAAGCGCTGCTGTTCACCGAAATGATCACAGCCGCCGCCATCGTGCACGGTGACGCGCACCGCCACCTGCGGCTCAATCCCGGAGAGGGCCCGGTCGCCCTGCAGTTGGGTGGCTCCGACCCGGCGGAACTGGCCCAGGCCATCCGCCTCGCCCAAGCCTACGACTATGCCGAGATCAACCTTAATGTTGGCTGCCCCTCCGATCGCGTGCAGTCCGGCCGCTTCGGCGCCTGCCTGATGGCCGAGCCCGATTTGGTGGCCGATTGTGTCCGCGCCATGCGATCGGCCACCGACCGCCCCGTCACGGTCAAGTGCCGCATCGGCATCGATGACCAGGACACCGAGGAGAGCCTCGACCGCTTCGCCGACGCCATGGTCGGGGCTGGCGTCGACGCGCTCTATGTCCATGCCCGCAAGGCCTGGCTCAAGGGCCTCAGCCCCAAGGAAAACCGCACCATTCCGCCGCTCGATTATGACAGGGTGCACCGCCTGCGCGCGCGGCTCGCGCCGCTGCCGGTCATGATCAATGGCGGTCTCGAAACGCTCGAGGCGGCCGAAGCCGAGATGGCGCATATGGATGGCGTCATGCTTGGCCGCGCCGCCTACAACAACCCGATGCTGCTGGCCGAGGTCGACCGCCGCTTCTTCGGCGTTGACGGCAAGGCGCCGACCCTCGAGGCCATCATGCAGGCCATGGCCGACTATGCCGACCGTGAGGCCGCCGCCGAAGGCACCCGCATCAACAATATTGCCCGCCACATGCTGGGCCTCGCCAATGGCCTGCCCGGCGCTCGCCAGTTCCGCCAGATCATGAGCGTCGATGCCTGTAAGCCCGGCGCCGATTCCTCGGTCATGCTGCGCGCCTTCGAAGCGGTCAATCGGCCGCGCCTCGCCGAAGCGAGCTAGCCGTCAGTCAGCCAGCTCCAGCGAGTTCTGCGTCACGCTGTAGCGGCTGAGGGTTTCGAGAAATGTCATTCCCAACAGGCTCATGTCGAGCGCGCCGTCTTCGGTGACGAAGGCCACCACGCGCTCGCGCACGATGCCGCCCACTTCCATCCGCTCGATCCGCACCCGCGCCGCCCGGCCCGTGCCGTTGGCGGTCGATACGGGGATGGTGTAGCTCAGCCCCTTGGTGTCGATGCCCGCCGCCTTGGCATCGGCGACAGTCAGCACCACGGCACTCGCGCCGGTATCGAAGATCATCGGCGTCGTATGCCCGTTCACAGTAGCGTTGATCTCGAAATGCCCACCAATGCCGCGACGGAATGTGGCGATGCCGGCCTCGCTGTCGACCACGGCCACACCAGGCTGCAACTCGCCCGCGACCCGTGCAGCGACACCGGTCAGCTCGTCGCGATAGGCATAGGTCAGCGCCGCGACCCCGAAGATGCCCACCCAGAGCAGCACACTGCCGACCAGTTCGCCCATCTTGCGCCGCCGCGTGAACAAGCCGCCGGCAAAGACGATGAGGATCACCAGCAGCGGGATCAGCTGCGCGGTCTGCGCCTGCGTCAGCCCGACCATGCTGCCCGCATCGGCGCTGATGAGCAGGGCAATGCCAACCGCGATGACCAGCGCAACGCCAATGAAGATCATGCCTGCGCCTCTCTCCGGTTTCCGCGTCTCATAGGCTCGATAAAGGCATAGCCGAAGGCAATTTCAAGGCCATCAGGCAAAGGGCAGCAGCGCCGTCAGCACCGCGATTTCCACCAGGGCCCCCAAGGCGCCAATCAGGTCGCCCGTCTGCCCGCCCACCAGCCGGCGGCACAGTGCCGTCCACCCGGCGATGACCGCCAGGGCCAGCAGCAGCGCCGCGCCGAGCCCCACCAGGCTCGTCGCCGGTCCGGCCAGCACGAAGAGCAGCATGGCGGCCAGCACCGCGCCGATGGCAAAGCTCTGCGCCGGCAGGCGTCCCGCCGTGGCCGAGGCCCCCTCGGCCCGCGCCGGCGGCAGTGCAACCGCCAGCCACAGCGCGCCCGAGCGTCCCACAATGCTGGCGGCCAGCCAGATCGCCGCCGCCGCCAGCGGATTGACCGCCGCCATGGCCCCCAGCGCCGTCACGCGCAGCAGGATGAACAGCGCCAGCGCCGCCACCCCATAGGTCCCATGCCGGCTGTCCTTCATGATCTCGAGTCGGCGCTCGACCGTGTGCCCGCCAAACAGCCCGTCGGCCGCGTCCGCCAGTGCATCGTCGGCCATGGCGCCGCTGGCAATCACTGCCGCCGCCACTGCCAGCGCCGCTGCGAAATAGCTCGGCAGCCCGATCAGCGTCCCGCCGATCAGCAGCAGCGCCGGGCCGATGCCGATGGCCACGCTGGCCAGCGGCAGGGCCATCGCGATCCGTCCCAGGTCCGGCTTCTGATGCGGCGTATCGCCCGTCGGCAGCCGCGAGAAAAATCGCAGTGCCATGACGAGATCATCGCGCAGCCCGATGCCGCCAGCCGGTGCGCGCGGGCTGCTGGGCTCGTCGGGTTGGACGGAAGGCTCATCGGCGTTCAATTGCTTTTCATCCTGCAATCGGCAACAAGTCCCGTCCTTCCTAACCTGAAACAAGACCGACTCGCCATGCCCCCGCTCAGCCCTGCCTTTGCCGACGTCATCGAGCTCCTGACCATCGTGCCCGACGGGGACGAGGCCGCCGTCGCCGCCGTTCGGGCCCGCGATGCGCAACTGACCAAGCCAGCCGGTTCGCTCGGCGCGCTGGAGGGTCTGGTCGAATTCCTCGCCCGCTGGCAGGGGCGGGCCCAGCCGCGCCTCGACAATCCCATGGTGACCATCTTCGCCGGCAATCACGGCGTCACCGATCAGGGCGTCTCGGCCTTCCCGCGCGAAGTGACCGCCCAGATGGTGGCCAACTTCACCAATGGCGGCGCGGCGATCTCCCAGATTTGCGCCCTGCATGAAATCAACCTGCGGGTGTTCGAACTCGCGCTCGAGCTGCCCACTGGCGATATCACCCAGGAAGCTGCGCTCGACGACAAGATGTGCGCCGCCACCATCGCCTATGGCATGGAGGCCATTGCCGGTAAGCCAGACCTGATCTGCATCGGCGAAATGGGCATCGGCAACACCACCGTGGCCGCCGCGCTATACGCCGCTCTCTATGGCGGCACCGGCGCCGATTGGGTTGGCCGTGGCACCGGCGTCGACGATGCCGGCCTTACGCGCAAGGCCGATGCCGTCGACCGCGCTTTGGCCCGCCACGCCGGAGAGCTCGATCATCCTCTGGCCATCCTGGCCCGCCTCGGTGGCCGCGAAATCGCCGCCATGCTCGGCGCCCTGCTCGCCGCCCGCCACCAGAAGGTGCCGGTCATCGTCGACGGCTTCGTCGCCACCTCGGCCGCCGCCATCGCTCACGCGGTCAATCCCGCGGCCATCGATCACTGCATCTTCGCCCATGTCTCGGCCGAAAGCGCCCATGCGCGTGCCCTCGAAGCCATGGGCCAGAAGGGCCTCCTCGACCTCGGCATGCGCCTGGGCGAAGGCAGCGGCGCAGCCCTGGCTGCCGTGCTGGCCAAGACCGCCCTGCACCTGCACAACAACATGGCCACCTTCGAAAGCGCCGCCGTCAGCGGCAAGGAGGGCTGAGCCACTTCACCGCTCCCTCCGGGGGAGAGGTCGGCGCGCAGCGCCCGGTGAGGGGGCCTCGACGCACTAGGACCGTCGATATTCGACCGAGGCTGAGCCGAAAATGTCGGTGTCCGAGAACCGGAGCGGAGCGTACATCGGTACGTGAGCACCGGAAGCGCAGGACGCTGGCATTTACAGGCCAGCATGGGTTGAATTGCGACGGTCCTAGCCGGCTTCCGAGAAAATCTCGAGGCGATTGCGCTTTTCGACCACTGGCGCCAGGGCGTCCATCACGCGGGCGCGGGGGAAGGTCGCGATCACCTCGGTACCAAAGCGCAGCTTGCTGAAGAGGTCGAACCGCCCCTGATGCAGTTCCATGATCTTCTGCACGATCGGCAGGCCAAGGCCGGCGCCCTGCTCGGCGGTCTTCTGCGCCAGCGAGCCCTGGCCGAATGACGACAGCACAGTCTCGATTTCGTCCTCGGGAATGCCCGGGCCGTTATCCTTGACCGAGATGAACTGCCCGCCATCGCCGCTGCGCGTCACCACCAGCGTGACCTTGCCGTGCTGCGGGGTGAACTTGATGGCGTTGCTCAGAAGGTTGAGGATCACCTGGCGGATCGCGCGCTCGTCGCCCCACAGCTTGGGCAGGTTGTTGCCCACATTGTAGACCAGCTCGATGCTCTTGGACTTGGCTCGCAGCTCCATCATCCGGCGGCAGTCTTCGGCGATATCGACCAGCGACACCACTTCCTCGTTGAGCTCATACTTGCCCGCTTCGATGCGGCTGAGGTCCAGCAGCTCGTTGATCAGGTTCAGCAGATGCTGGCCGCTGCCGTGGATGTCGCCGGCATATTCCTTGTACTGGGGCACCTGGTGCGGCCCCAGCAGCTCCGATTTCAGCACTTCCGAAAAGCCGATAATGGCGTTGAGCGGCGTGCGCAGCTCGTGGCTCATGGTGGCGAGGAACTGCGACTTGGCGATATTGGCCTGCTCGGCATGGCGGCGCGCCTCGTCCGACATGTGGCGCGCTTCCTCGAGTTCGCCGATCAGGGCGTCCTTCTCGGCCTGATGCGAGATGGTCTCGAGCTCGGTACCGTGCATCTGGCGGGCCAGGTAGACGAAGAACACCTCGCCGCAGATCGCCACGGCGGCCAGCGTATAGTTGAGCGTGCCGCCCAGCGCGATGAGGTTGCCCGAAACGGTGAGCGTGACGGGCAGGGTGCTCATCAGTGTCGCCGGGGGCAGGGTGTGGGTCGCAACCGAATTGGCGGCCACGCTCACCAGCACCATGGCAAACATCACGGGCGTCAGCGCCTCGGCCGGCGCCACCAGCGTGAACATCGCCAACAGGGACCAGGCCAGGCCATAGACCATTTCACCCGCCACGAAGGTAGCGGTCCACTGGCTGGCATTGAACTTGGCCGCATCGATGCCTTTGAAGCGCTGCGCCATCAACACGACGATCAACAGGCTCAGGATCACCAGGCCCGCCCACAGGGTGGTGAACACCACCGGCACCCAGAAGCTGGCCACGATCCCCAGAATGGCCACGATGGCGGCCATCGGCAGCGCCGCGTTGAGGCGGGACTGCGCATAATCGTGCATCAGTTCGAAGTCGAAATCGGCGCGCGTCCCCGAGCTCGAGGTCAGGCGCTGGCGCGCATCGAGCACCGTTTTCTGCGCGGTGCGCTTGCTGTCCCGGCCCATTTGCGAGCGCACATCGTCGATGACAGCCGGCTGCGAAGCCATGGAACTCGTTACTCGTTTACTAAATGATGCGAACAGAACACGCATTCGCTACGCTGGTGCCAACACTAGCCAGCACGTAGTTAACGGGTGGTGAAATCCGGCCTCGACTCAACCAGCACAAATCTCCGTTTCGCGGCCCCGGTGGAGCGCTCCTGGCCATCGGGCTTTTGGTCGCCGCGGCAGTGGTTGCGGCTGCGCTCGATAAGCCACCGCCGCCGGTTTCGGGTTCCGCTCGCGCCAGCGACGGCGATAGCCTGCGTCTTGGGCAAGACCGCATCAGGCTGCTCGGCCTCGATGCGCCCGAGCTGTCGCAGGATTGCGCCCACGCCGATGGTTCAGCCTGGCCCTGCGGCCGCGCGGCGCGTGATCGCATGGCGCAATTGCTGGCCGCCGGTCCTGCCGATTGCCGGCCGGAAGATGTGGATCAATACGATCGTCTGCTGGCCACCTGCCTGGTTGCTGGACGCGACCTTGGCGCCACTATGGTCGCCGAAGGCCTTGCCGTCGCATCCGGGCGATATTGGACAGAGGAGAGTGCCGCCCGCCGCGACCGGCTTGGTATCTGGGCGGGCGATTTTGAGGCGCCGCGCCGGTGGCGCGACGATCATCCGCAGCCGCGAAGCAACTGGGGCTGGTGGGCGGCGCTCGGACTCTAGGTTAACAATGCGTCGATACGGGCCGCACAGTTCATGCGCGCAAGATTATTGCTAATCAGGCCCGAACGTGGCAGGTATGCGCCAATTTCGGGTTGAATTATGCTCGAATGGGAAATCTGATTTCGCGGGGGCGATATGGCACTGGATAAGATCGATCGGAAAATTCTCACCCTTCTGCAGAAGGACGCCACCATGCCGGTGGCCGAAATCGGCCGCAAGGTGGGGCTCTCCACCACCCCCTGCTGGCGCCGAATCCAGAAAATGGAAGAAGATGGCGTCATCCAGCGCCGCGTGGCCGTGCTCGATCCGTCCAAGGTCAATGTCGGCGTCACCGTCTTCGTCT
>CBFGMY010000015.1:0-32858 GCA_965650055.1 uncultured Devosia sp. | reverse complement strand
ATCTGCGCCTGCACCGTCACGTCGAGCGCCGTGGTCGGCTCGTCCGCGATGAGAATTTTGGGCTGGCACAGCAGTGCCATGGCAATCATCACGCGCTGCCGCATGCCGCCGGAAAGCTCATGCGGATAGGCATTGGCGCGCTTGACCGGCTCGGGAATACCCACCCGCTCCAGCATCTCGATCGAGGTCTTGACCGCCTTGGCCTTGTCGAAGCCGCGATGCTTGACCAGCACTTCGCTCAACTGCGTCTTGACCTTGAGCGTGGGGTTGAGCGACGTCATCGGATCCTGGAAGATCATCGCGATATCCTTGCCGCGATGCGTATCCAGCTGGCTGGGTGCCATGCCGATCAGGTTGATGTCGCCCATCATGGCGCGGCCTTCGGCCCGGCCATTCTTGGCCAGCAGGCCCATGATGGCGAGGAAGGCCTGGCTCTTGCCCGAGCCGGATTCGCCGACCACGGCCAGCGTCTCGCCTTCCGACAGCGAGAAGTTCATGTCGCGCACGGCATGCACCTCGCTCTGGTGCAGCTCGAACGTGACCGACATGTCTTCGACTTTGAGGACTTGTTTCATCTCAGCGATCCTTGGGGTCGAGGGCATCGCGCAGGCCGTCGCCGATATAGGTGAGGCACAGCAGCAGGCTCACCAGCACCACGGCGGGGCCGATCAGCATCCAGGGCAGCGTTTCCGCCACCGGCGCGCCGAACGAAATCAGCGTACCCAGCGACGTCTGCGGCTCCTGCACACCCAGGCCCAGATAGGAGAGGAAGCTCTCGGTGAGGATGATCTCGGGAATGGTCAGGGTGGCGTAGATCACCACGGGACCGGTCAGGTTGGGCACGATATGGCGGAAGATGATGGTCCACGGCTTGGCGCCGCCGGCCTTGGCCGCCTCGATGAATTCGCGCTCCTTGATCGACATGGTCTGGCCACGCACGATGCGCGCCATGGTGAGCCATTCCAGGCACCCGATACCCACGAACAGCAGCACCGGATTGCGCCCGAAGATCACCACGAGGATGATGACGAACAGGATGTAGGGCAACGCATACATGATGTCGACGAAGCGCATCATCACCGCATCGACCTTGCCGCCGAAATAGCCGGCAATGGCGCCGTAGCAGACCCCGATGAACACCGAGACCAGCGTCGCCACGCCGGCCACGATCAGGCTCATCTGCGTGCCCTGCATGATGCGGGCCAGCATGTCGCGACCATTCTGGTCGGTGCCGGCAAAGTGACCGGCCGCGAAATTGGGCGGCTTGCGAATGCCGCTCCAGTCGATCTTTTCGTAGCTCCAGGGCAGGAAGTACGGCCCCACGAAAGCGAACAGGACGATGAAGATCACGACGAAGATCGACAGCACCGCCGCCTTGTTGCGGGTGAGCCGCCTTATGGCGTCCTGCGTCAGCGAACGGCCCTTGGGCGCGTCCAGGGTTCCGAGCTTGTGCGCATACTCGGTGAGCAGTGCATCCTTGCCAGTAATGCCGGCCATCAGCGGTACCTCACCTTGGGATCGAGCCAGGCATAGAGAATGTCGACCACCAGGTTCACCGCCAGGATGATGAACATGTAGAGGATGGTCGTCCCCAGCACGAGGCCGTAGTCGCGGTTGAGCGCCGCACTGATGAAATACTTGCCGATCCCCGGCAGCGCGAACACCTGCTCCACCACCAGCGAACCGGTGAGCAGATAGGAGAGTCCTGGCCCCAGATAGGACACGACAGGCAGCAGCGCCGGCTTGATGGCATGCCGCGCCAGGATCAGCCGCGTACCCAGGCCCTTGGATCTGGCCGTCCGCACGTAATTGGTGCCCAGCACCTCGATCATCGAGCCGCGCATCAGCCGCGCCGTGCGCCCGGCATGGGGCAGCACCAGCACCGTGATCGGCAGCACCAGATGGGGGATCGAGCCCGCCTGCCAGCCACCGGCCGGGAACCAGTCGAGATAGACGCCGAACACCAGTTGCAGGATCGCCGCCATCAGGAAATTGGGGACCACCAGGCCCACCATCACCAGCAGCACCAGCACGTAGTCAGGCCATTTGTTCTGGTTGACAGCGCTCAGCGCCCCGGCCACGAGGCCGACAATGGTGCCGATGACGAAGGCCGAAAAACCGAGCATCAGCGTGAACGGCAGGCCGATCCACAGCATCTCGGCCACGGTGAAGTCGTTATAGACCATCGAGGGGCCGAAATCGCCCTGCAGCAGCCGGCCGACATAGATGAAATATTGCTGGATCAGCGGCAGGTCGAGATTGTAGTGCGCGCGCAGGTTGGCCAGCGTGGTCGGTGGCAGCGCGCGTTCACCGTCAAAGGGACCGCCGGGCGCCAGCCGCAGAATGAAGAAACAGGCGGTCACGGCAATCAGCGCTATCGGAACCGCCGACAGCACACGCCGCGTCACATATCCAAACATGGATTACGACCTTTCACATCCACCCAGCCGAAGTCGGGCCGTCCGGTGAATGAATAACGGCGCCGCCCCTCCCAAGGGGCGACGCCGCAGGATTATGGAAGCTTACTCGGCCTTGGACAGCCAGCGGGTGCGGTGGATGTCCGCCGCGTTGCTGACGAAGCCGGTAACCTTGGGCGACACCACGTTCTGGGCGATGTACCAGTAGATCGGGATCGCCGCCGTTTCGTCCATGGCGATCTTCTCGGCATCGCCCAGCAGCTTGGCGCGAATGGCCAGATCCTGCTCGGTGGTGGCCTTGTTCATCAGCGCTTCGAACTCGTCGTTCGAATAGCGGCCATAATTGTTGCCCCAGTTGATGTCGCCGCCCTGCGCAATGCCCTGGCGGAGCAGGTCGAGCGTGTTGGACGGGTCCGAATAGTCGAGCAGCCAGCCGGCACGACCCACGTCATAGTCGCCAGCGCGCAGGCTGTCGTAGTGCACGGCGGTTTCCGAGTTGAACAGCTCGGCCTTGACGCCGATCTGTTCCCACATCGCCGCGATCGCCACGGCGATACGCTGGTGGTTGTCGTTGGTGTTGTACTTGAGCTGGATGGTCAGCGGGGTTGCGGCCGTGTAGCCGAGGCCTTCCATGACCGCCTTGGCTTCCGCCACGCGCTCTTCATAGGACAGGCCAATCCACGACGGCTGATAGGGCTCGACGCCTTCATAGTTGGCCGTGCCCGGCGGGACCCAGCCATAGGCCGGCACTTCGCCGGTGCCCAGCACGTCCGGACCGATCACGTCGCGGTTGATGGCCATCGAGAGCGCCTTGCGCACGTCGGCATTATCAAGCGGCGGCTTTTCTTCGTTGAGCACGTAGTAGTAGACGCCCAGGAACGGCGCGAAATAGTCCTGGCCCGGCAGGTTGGTCTTGATCCACTCGGCCTGGTCCGACGGAATGTCGGTCAGGATGTCATATTCACCGGCGCGGTAGCGCGACAGGGCAGCGGCCAGGTCGTCCTGCACGAAGTAGTTCACTTCGTCGATCTGGACATTGGCGGCATCCCAGTAGGTCTCGGACTTGACCGACTTGATGTAGCTGCCCGGCACCCATTCCTTGGGCGTGTAGGGGCCGTTCGAGACGATGTTCTCGATCTTGGTCCAGTCGTCGCCCACCTTGTCGATCACATGCTTTGGCACGGGATAGGCGGTGTAGTGGGTCAGCGCCTGCAGGAAGAATGGCGTCGGGCCTTCGAGGGTGATCTCGACGGTCTTGTCGTCGATCGCCTTGACGCCCAGTTCGTTGAAATCGGTCACCGAGCCATCGGCGATTTCCGAACCGTTCTTGATCGGGAACTGGAGGTAGGCATAGTCCGACGCCGTCTTGGGGTCGAACAGGCGCTGGAAGGCGAAGACGAAATCGCCAGCGGTCACCGGCGTACCGTCGGACCACTGGATGCCATCACGCAGCTTGAACGTATAAACCAGGCCATCATCGGAAATGGTATAGCTCTCGGCCTGGCCCGGAATGGCCTCGGCATTGGCGTCTTCGGCCATCAGGCCTTCGATATAGTCGCCGATGATGCGGTTTTCCCAGTCGCCCGACGCCTGATGCGGGTCAATCGAGCCGGGCTCGGAACCGTTCATCGTGTTGAGCGTCACGGCCGAAGCGGTGCTGCTCATCAGCAGCGCCATAGCGCCGGCCGCAGCAACCGCAGTCAGGGTTTGCGTGAGTTTCATTGTCGTCCCATCTCCTTGTGGAAGTCCTGAAATCGTCTTGTTCCCGCAGTCATGCCGCCGCGGAGTTCAAATGCTCTGTGACCGGCATTTTTGCCTATCCGGTCAAGATTGCTGGACGGTATTACGCAATTCCGTCCACTGACAAGCAAAAGATTGACCTAAACGTCAATGGCCGCCAAATTATCAACATGCTGCCCCGCCCACTCACGGCGGAACAGCTTTGCCTCACGATCACGATTGAGAGAATGGCGTGCTAGGCGCCCAGCAAACCGGCCTGTCGCGCCAGGTAGATCGCCACAGCGATCGCCACCAGCCCGACCCATGGCGCCCAACCGGGCAGTGGGCCACGCGGCTTCTTCACCGGCGGCTCCGGCTTCTTTTCGGGGCGGCGGAATTTGACGACATTCTCGTTCATGCGGCGCTTTCCACCAATGCGGCGACACCCATGCCGCCAGCTGTGCAGACGCTCAGCAAAGCGCGTTTTCCCGGCTCCGTCGAGAGCATCTTGGCCGTGAGGCCCAATATGCGCGCACCGGTCGCAGCGAAGGGGTGGCCATAGGCCAGGCTCGAGCCCTTGACGTTGATCCTGGCCGGGTCGACCGGCCCCAGCACGCTGTCGCGCCCCAGCACCGTCTTGCAGTAATCGGCGTCGGTCCACGCCTTGAGGGTGCACAGCACCTGCGCCGCGAAGGCCTCATGTAGCTCGAAATAGTCGATATCGGCAAAGCCCAGGCCCCGCCGCGCCAGCATCTCGCTGACCGCAATGGTCGGCGCCATCAGCAGGCCCTCGCCATGGGCAAAGTCATTGCCCGCCACCCGCCCGGTGGTGAGATAGGCGAGAACAGGCAACCCGCGGGCCTTGGCCCAGTCCTCGCTCGCCAGCAGCACCGAGGACGCGCCATCGGTCAGCGGCGTCGAATTGCCGGCCGTCAGCGTACCGTGGCCGCTCGATTTATCGAAGGCGGGCTTGAGCGTCGCCATCTTTTCGATATTGGCGTCGGCGCGCACATTATTGTCGCGCACCAGGCCCGCGCATTGCACCAAGAGGTCATCGTGGAAGCCCTCGTCATAGGCCTTGGCCGCATTGCGATGGCTGGCCACCGCCAGCTCGTCCTGCGCCTCGCGGGTAATGCCCCATTCGCGCGCCATCAGTTCGCAATGCTGGCCCATCGACATGCCGGTGCGCGGCTCGTTGACCGAGGGCGCCACCGGGGTCAGTTCGCCAAACGAGAATCCCTTGAACGCCCTGAATTTCTCGCCGCCGCTGCGCGCCTTGTTCAAGTCGAGCAGCCGGTGCTGGAATTTGTTGCCGAAGACGATCGGGCTGTCGCTGACCGTGTCCGACCCTGCCGCGATCCCGCTGTCGATCTCACCCGAAGCGATCTTGGCCGCCAGCGTCAGCGCCGCCTGCAGGCTCGTGCCACAGGCGATCTGCATCGTCGTGCCGGGGGTGCGCGGCGAGAGCCCCGCGTCCAGTGCCGCCTCGCGCGCAATGTTGAAATCGCGCGAATGCCCGATGACGGCACCGGCCATCACCTCGTCAACCTTCTCGCCCTTGAGCCCATACTTGTCCGCCAGCCCACCCAGCACCGTGCCCAGCATGGAAAGGTTGGTTTCCTCGATATAGGCGGTATTGCCACGGGCGAAGGGGATACGTGCCGAACCGACGATTGCGACTTTGCGAAGTTCGGCCATCTTAAGCTTTCCCGTCTTTTCTTGCTTTGAGTGGACCACCCAGGAACGGCGCAAAGCCGGTCCCCATGATCACGCCAATATCGGCCAGCCCGTCATTGGCGACGACGCCCTCGGCCACCACAACCTCGGTCATGTCGACCAACGGCTTCACCAGTTCGCGGCCCAGCCCCGCCAGATCGGCATGGCTGGGCGTCTCACCCTTCTGCGCCTTGCCGTCGACCCATTTATAGAAACCCTCGCCGGTCTTGCGGCCCAGCTTGCCCTGGCTCACCAGCGTGGCGAACCTGCTCTCGATCGGCACCTGGTGGCCAAGCTCGGTCGCCACCGACTTGCCGACATCGAGCCCGACAGTATCCATCAGCTCGATCGGGCCCATCGGCATGCCGAAGGCCACCGCCGCCGCATCGAGCAATTCCTTGCTTTCGCCGGCCTCCACCCGCTGCACCGCGCCCAGCATGTAGGGCATCAGCACCCGGTTCACGAGGAAGCCAGGCGCCGACTTGACCACGACCGGCGACTTGCCGATCGCCAGTGCGAAGGCCGCGCCCTTGCCGATTTCGGCATCGGTGTTGAAGGTGGATCGGATCACTTCCACCAGCGGCAGCTGCGCCACCGGATTGAAGAAATGCAGCCCGATCAGGCGCGCCGGATCCTTGAGCGCTTCGGCAATGCGCTCCAGCTCGATCGAACTGGTATTGGTGGCCATGATGGCCCCGGGCTTGAGCTTGCCCTCGAGCCCGCCAAAGATCGCCTGCTTGACCTCGAGCTTTTCGACCACCGCCTCGATGATCACATCGGCTCTGGCGACGCCCTTGCCCTGGGGATCGGCCTCGAGCCGCAGCACCGCCGCATCGACCTCGTACTTCTTCTTGAGCCGCTTCTTGAACAGCTTCTTGCCGCGGTCGAGCGCCGGCTTGATGCGCTCCATGTCCAGATCCTGCAGCGTCACGCTCATGCCGCGCAGGGCGCACCAGGCCGCGATATCGCCGCCCATCACCCCCGCGCCGATCACATGCACCCGGGCGAATTTGGCGCCCTTGCTGCCCTGTTTCTTCAGCGCTTCTGAGGCGAAGAACACCCGGCGCAGATTGGTCGCGGTGTCGCTTCCCATCAGTGGCACGAAGGCATCGATCTCGCCGCGGATCATCGCCTTCCAGTCATTGCCGTGCTTTTCGAACAGATCGATGAGGGCGAACGGCGCGGGATAGTGTTCAACGCGCGCCTTCTTGCCGGCCTCTTGCTTCATCTTGCCCGCGACGTAGCCGCGCAGCGGCCCCATCGCCATCACCTTCTTGGCAAAGCCGGCCTCTTCAGCCTTCTTCTTGCCCAGCACCGCCTTGCGCGCTTCCCAGCGCAGCATGTCGCGATGACGCACCAGCTTGTCGACCAGGTTCATGCCCCGCGCCGCGCCGGCCTTGAGCATCCGCCCGGTGAGCATGATCTGCATCGCATCGACCGGCCCCGCCTGGCGGATCGACCGCCCCGTGCCGCCAAAGCCGGGGAAGATGCCGAGCCCCACTTCGGGGAAGCCGATGCGCGTCTTGTCGTCATTGACCGCCACGCGATAGTGGCAGGCCAGCGCCAGTTCGAGCCCGCCGCCGAGGCAGAAGCCATGGATGCCGGCCACGACGGGGATCTTGAGATTTTCGATGCGGGCGAATAGCGCATGCGTGCGCCGCAGCGCCTCCGGCAGCACCGAAAAATCGCTCATCGCATCGAATTCGCTGACATCAGCGCCGGCAATAAAGCCGCTATCCTTGCCGCTGAGCAGGATCACCCCGACCAGTTCACCAGTCTGCGCCAGCTCTTCGAACCGACCAACCAGCTGTTCCAGCTCCATGATCGCTTCGCGGCTCAGCGTATTGACCGGCGCGCCGGGCGTATTGATCGTGAGCCAGCCAAGATTTTCCACGTCGCGGTGGAAGCTCCAGTTCTTGGTCTCAGGCATCTGCGGCTGGATCATGCTGTCTCCTCGAGGTCCTCTTTGTCGCCCGTTCGCCGGCCGACCCCCTCCGCCTTGGGGGGTGGGTTTGGGGGGGGGGGACGAGAGCCCCGATATCGCGGCCAAACCACCCCCCACCCTTGATCCCTCCCCGCGAGGGGGAGGGAGTTGACTGCCAACGCAGCCCCTATTCCGCCGCCACCCGGTGCTTCCGCTCCGCCGCCAGCTCATCCGGCGCGAAATCGTCGACCTGCACCACCCGGTTGGTCGCCTCATCCGCCGCCCGCATGATCCCGGCTTCATTGCCGTTCAGCACGCCGGCCGCCACGGCATCGTCGATCGCATCGCGATCCAGCCGCCGCTCGATCACGCCCTTGCGCGCCGCCTTGACGAACTTGGCCTCGATTTCCTCGGCCTCGGTCACCTTGATGAAGGCATCTTCCAGCACACCCGTCACGTCATTGGGGTCCATTGACACATAGGTGCCCGTGGTCAGCCGGTCGCGGAATGCACCCGGCCGCAGCACGGCCCGCACGAAGCGGTAGTTCACCCGGTCGCTGGCCGGCTTGGCATGCCGCCCCAGCGGGAAGCACAGCACGCGCATCGCCCAGGCGAAGATGGCATTGGGGAAGTTGGCGAACACCTCGCCAAAGGTGTGCTCGATCGCCGCAATCCGGTCGGCCATGATGGCGTCGACCAGCGGCTTGTCCTCGGCAATGCGGCCCTCATCCTCGAAGCGGCGCAGGGTGGCCGACATCAGGTAGAGGTCGCCCAGGATATCGGCCATGCGGCCGGAAATCTTCTGCTTGCGCTTGAGCTGCCCGCCCAGGAACACCGTGGTCCAGTCCGCGGTCAGCGCGAAGGCCTGCGAATAGCGATGGAGCTTCCGATACCAGCCGGCCATCGGCCCCTGGTTAGGCGTCGAGGCGAAGGCCCCATTGCTCACCCCATGCAGGAAACTCGCCGCGATATTGCGCAGCATGAACTTGGTGTGCCCGCCAAAGGCGCTGTCGAACTGGTCGATACCCGCCTTGCGATCCTTGTTCTGCGCCGCCTCAATTTCCTTGTAGAGGAACGGATGGGCCCTCAGCACGCCCTGCGCGAAGGTCATCAGCGTCCGCGTCAGGATATTGGCGCCCTCCACCGTGATTGCCACCGGCGTCGCCATATAGCCGCCGAACAGATAATTGCCCGGACCATCCTGGATGGCACGCCCGCCATGGATATCGAAGCTCTCGTCGACGCTGTCGCGCATGGCCTCGGTGGTGCGATATTTGAGCAAGGCCGAGATCACCGCCGGTCGCTGGCCCTCATCGACCATCGATGCGGTCAGGCGGCGGCTCGCCTCATAGGTATAGGCGCGCTTGACCATCTCGCCGAGCGGCTCGGCCACGCCTTCCATGATGCCGACCGGAATGCCGAACTGGCGGCGCACCCGGGCATAGGCCGAGGTGACGCGCAAAGCCTGCTTGATCGAGGTGGTGCCGATGGCCGGCAGCGAGATGGCGCGCCCGGTTGACAGGCACTCCATCAGCATGCGCCAGCCCTGCCCGGCATAGTCGATGCCACCGATCAGGAACTCCATCGGCACGAACACGTCCTTGCCGCGCACCGGGCCGTTCATGAAGGCCTGCCGCGCCGGGAAATGCCGGCGGCCGATTTCGACGCCCGGGTGGTCATGTGGCACCAGCGCCAGCGTGATGCCGATATTCTCGCCGCGGCCGAGCAGGTTGTCCGGGTCCTTGAGGATGAAGGCTAGGCCCACCAGCGTCGCGATCGGCGCCAGCGTGATATAGCGCTTGTCAAAGCTCAGGCGGACGCCCACCACTTCCTTGCCCTGATACATGCCCTTGCTGACGATGCCGATATCGCGCATGCCACCGGCATCCGAGCCCGAATGCACGCCGGTCAGGGCAAAGCACGGCACCTCGAGCCCCTTGGCGAGGCGCCCCAGATACTTTTCCTTCTGCTCATGCGTGCCGTATTTTTCCAGCAATTCGCCCGGCCCGAGCGAGTTGGGCACCATGACCGTAATACCCGCCGCCACCGAGCGGCTGGCGATCTTGGAAACGATCATCGACTGCGCCTGGGCGCGGAAGCCGAGGCCGCCATGCTCCTTGGCGATCAGCATGCCCAGAAAGCCCTTGTCCTTGAGGAACTGCCAGACTTCGGGGCTGAGATCGGCGCGATTATTGCGCGTGTCCCAGTCGTCGATCATGGCGCAGACTTCGTTGGTCGGGCCATCGATGAAGGCCTGCTCCTCCGACGTCAGGGTCAGCGGGCGGATGGCGTTGAGCTTGCTCCAGTCGGGCCGGCCCGAGAACAGCTCGGCATCCCAGCCGACCGTGCCGGCATCGAGCGCTTCCTGCTCGGTGCGGCTCACCTTGGGCAGGATGGATTTGACGGCGCCATAGATGGGCGTGATCAGCAGCGGCTTGCGGATCGCCTCGATGCTGAGCAGCAAAAGGACTGCGCCGATGACCAGCAGCACCCAGCTTCCCGCACCCAGCCCGTAGCTGATGCCGCTGGCCGGAAAACCGAGTCCCGACAGAAGACCGATGGCGAGGACCGCCACGCCCCAATGCCAGAGCGGGCTTTCCCGCAGGGCCAGCACGGCGAAGACGATGAGGCTGATCGCGATAAGCGCAAAGGTCACGGCATGCCCTCCATGGCGTTGCTCGCACCCGCTCGGGGCAAGCAACTCAATCCCAGAACGTCAGACCGATGGCCGAATCGTTCGGCTTGGTCCGCTAGCGTCGAACCGAAAAGTGGGAAGCGCTTTTCGGTCGAATTCGACGCGACCCCAAAGACTTGAGGGCGGTTTCGGCCTTTGCCGAAACATCTAGCCCTCGGGGCCTGCCGCGCTGGGATCATAACGCGGAGCACCCCTATTGTTGAGGCAGTCTAGCAAGGTTTACGTATACGTCAACTGAATGCCGTTTACGTATATCCTAGCCCGAGCCGTCACCCTCGGGCTTGACCCGAGGGCTCTTCACTTGCCGCCCCTTCCCGGAAGTGCAGGCTCCTCGGGTCAAGCCCGAGGATGACGATCGAGTGAGTGTGCGCTCCACGCGCCAAGCTGTCCCCCACGTCAACGCCGAACCTCTCCCCAAGTTCGGGCAACTGTTTGACGCTAACGTAAAGCCATGAAATATTCGTCACCTTGATGGGCGCCAAGCCCACGCGCCGAAAACGGCGCTCCGGAGGAAACCATGGCCGCATCAGACCTCGACGCACCGCTTCGTCCCTGGATCGCCTCCTATCCCGACGGCATCGCCTGGGACGTCCAGATCGATACGCGGCCGGTGCATGAGCAGGTCCTGGCCGCCTGCGCCCGCAATCCCTCCGCAGTCGCCCTCGATTTCCTCGGTGGCACCACCAGTTTTGGCGATCTGGCCAAGAAGATCATCGCCTTTGCCGGCGCCCTGCAGCATCAGTTCGGCATCAAGAAGGGCTCGCGCGTCGCGCTGATGCTGCCCAACACGCCCTTTTATCCCATCGCCTATTATGGCGTGCTCCGCGCCGGCGGCACGGTGGTCAACTGCAACCCGCTCTATACGGTCCACGAGCTCAGCCACATCACCGCCAATGCCGGCGCCGACCTGATGATCACGCTCGATCTGCAGCAGATCTACGAAAAGGCCGAAAAGCTGGTCGAGGCCGGCCACGTCAAATCGCTGGTGGTCTGCCATTTCCCCGACGCGCTGCCTCTGGTGAAAAAGGTGCTGTTCTCCGTCGTCAAACGCAAGGACCTGGCCCGGCTCAGCGCCTCCCCCATCGCCGACCGCATCTCCCATTTCAGTGCCATGATCGGGCGCAACGAGACGCCTGATGCCGTGGTCATCGATCCCCAGCACGATATCGCGGTCCAGCAATATACCGGCGGCACCACCGGCGTTCCCAAGGGCGCCCTGCTCAGCCACGCCAATATCGCGGCCAATATGAGCCAGATCGACAAATGGGGCTGCGGCCTGTTCTACCCGCCCTCCAAGGTCGTCGCTGTCCTGCCGTTCTTTCACATCTTCGCCATGACGGTCTGCATGAACGTGCCGCTCTGCAACGGCACCCAGGTCGTCATGCTGCCGCGCTTCGAGCTCAAGGCGCTGCTCAACATCTTCGCGCGCACCCGCGCCAACGTGCTGCCGGCCGTGCCCACCCTGCTCAACGCCATTGCACGCGCCGATAGTGTCGATGCCGCGCAGCTGGCGAGCCTTGAAGTGGCCATATCGGGAGGCGCCGCCCTGTCCGATGAAGTCCGCGCCGATTTCGGCAAGAAGTCCAAGGCCATCCTCGCCGAAGGCTATGGCCTCACCGAAGCCTCGCCCGTCGTCTGCTGCGCCGCTTTGCGCGTGCCCAGCAAGCCCATGTCCATCGGCCTGCCCCTGCCCGGCACCGACATCCGTTTCGTCGACATCGATAGCGGCCGCCCCGTCGGCATTGGCGAAAATGGCGAGCTGCAGGTCAAGGGGCCGCAGGTCATGTCCGGCTATTACGGCAATGACGAAGCCAGCCGCGACGCCTTCATGGATGGCTGGCTGCGCACCGGCGATGTCGGCCACATGGACGAGGACGGCTATGTCTTCCTCGTCGATCGGATCAAGGACCTCATCATCTGCTCGGGCTTCAACGTCTATCCCCGTGTCATCGAAGAAGCGCTGATGAGCCACGAGGCAGTCGAGGAAACCAACGTCATCGGCGTGCCCGACGACTATCGCGGCGAAGCCCCGGTCGCCTTCGTCAAGCTCAAGGCCGGCCACACCATCGGCGAGGAAGCCCTCAAGAAGTTCCTCTCCGAGCGCCTCAACAAGATCGAGATGCCCAAGCAGATCATCTTCAAGGACGCCCTCCCCAAAACGCTCATCGGCAAGCTTTCCAAGAAAGAGCTGCGTGAGGAATACGCCCAGACAAGAGCCCGAAAGTGAACCGCCCCGTCCCCGAAAACCGCGACCTGTTCGCCATTGCCGATCTCGCCAAGGAGTTCGGCATCTCGACGCGCGCCATCCGCTTCTATGAGGCCAAGGGCCTGCTCGCGCCCGAACGCGTCGGCGCCACCCGTATCTTCCGCCGCCGCGATCGCGCCCGGCTGATCCTGATCCTCCGCGGCAAGCGCCTGGGCTTCTCGCTGCGCGACATCTCCGACTACCTGAGCCTCTACGACGCCAACCGAAGCCAGCAGGTCCAACTGCTCACCGCCAAGATCGACGAGCGCCTCGTCTCGCTGGAGGCCCAGCTCGAGGATCTGCAGACCACCATTTCCGAGCTGAAGGAGATCAAGAAACTGGCCGATGAGCGACTGGTGAAGGCGGGATGATCGACCGCACTTCCAGTGCAGTTCGACCGTTGATGGCTCTTGCGGCAGCCGTGATGGTTGCCATTGTACTTGCCGGCTGCGCGATAGGTTCTGCGAAGCTCTTGATATCCGAGGACGAGGCGATAACGCCGCTTCCTGCGAAGTTCACCTTGTTCGACTATTCTTCCGAAGGAGAACGACGTGAGCGGGCGGAAACTGCCTTCGGTGTGGAGTTAGCGGGCAATGTCTACTCCGCACAAATAGCCGGTATCCCGAGCGAGCTGGACTTCCGCTTTGCTCCGATTGAAGGCACCCAGGACAGCTACCTGATTGCCATAGAAATGGAGGATACCTTCCTATACGGCATAGCTCGCTATTCCAGCGCTGTGCTTGAGGTGAAAGTATTCCTGCCACCCGATGATGCCCGACGACTAATTACAGAGGGGATTGCCGAACCGGGTGGCGACAACGGCGCAATCATAAGCACCAGACCCGCGCTGGATAGAGCGATCGGCATGGCGCTTCGTGGTGAGATCGTTCTCTGTGATCTGCCGTTCTTTCTTAGCGAAAACCCCGAAATACAGCCTCCACCCGCTCTTGTTCGCCAGAACGGCGCATTGGTCCCTGCTCAATAGAGCCACCGTCAAGTACCCGCCCTACTTCCCACCCCGCGGCTTCACATTCTTCGTCATGAAGTCCGGCTTCTTCGGCTTGACCCAGCCCTTGGGCGGTTGCCGCACCGGCACCTGCGTGCCCAGCCCCATCGCCCCTGGCGGCGGCTGGCCCACGGTCACTGTATCGGGATCGCCAGGCGCCACCGGCGCCTCGCCCTTGATCCGCGCAATCTCGTTGCGCAGCCGCGTGGCCTCCTCGAAATCCATCTGCTCAGCCGCGGCCTCCATCTGCTTGCCCAGCGCCACGAGCTTTTCATTGATCGATCGCGATGACATCGTGACCCTCCCCATCCACAGACTTCACCCTCCCCCTTGCGGGGAGGGTAGTGCAGCTAGGCCGAAGGCCGTAGCGAAACTAGGGTGGGGGGTATGAGCCCCTGTGCCGGGGCTAAACGTCCCCCACCCTTGATCCCTCCCCGCAAGGGGGAGGGAGACGACTGAAACATTGGTGCTCAAGTAGCGCCCACAAACACCATCATATCCTCCAGCGTCGCCGCCTCGCTGGCCGGCTTGTCCCATCTGATCCGGCTGATGCGCGGAAACCGCAAAGCCACACCGGACTTGTGCCGCGTGCTCTCCTGCGCCGAATCGAACGCCACCTCGAACACCAGTTCCTTGCGCACCTCGCGCACCGGCCCGAAGGCCTGCACGGTATTGGCCCTGATCCACTTGTCGAGCAGCTTCAGCTCCTCGTCGGTGAAGCCAAAATAGGCCTTGCCGACCGGCACGATCTCGTTCCCCTTCCACACGCCAAACGTGTAGTCCGAATAGAACGAACTCCGCTTGCCATGCCCGCGCTGCGCATACATCAGCACCGCATCCACCACATTGGGGTCGCGCTTCCACTTGAACCAAAAACCCTTGGGCCGCCCCGGCACGTAGGGCGAGCTCCGGAGCTTGATCATCACGCCCTCATGGCCGTGCTCATCCGCCCCCTGCCGCCGCTGCCGCGCCAGGTCGTCCCAATCGGCAAAGGGCAGCACTTCGGAGAGGTCGAGCCGCGTCTGCGGGTTGGCTGCAAACCAGGCCTCGAGCCGCGCCCGCCGCTCGGTCCATTCAAGCGTCCTGATATCCTCGCGCCCGTCGAACAGCATATCATAGACCCGGATGAAGGCTGGGCTGTCCTTGAGATGCTTGGCGCTCGCCACCTTCTTGTTCAGCCGCTGTTGCAGCTCGTTGAAACTGCCCGGCTCAAAATCCTTGCCAACCAGCAATTCGCCATCCAGCACCGCGCGCCCATGCACATTCTCGACGATATCGGGGAAGGCGGTCGCGATGTCGTCGCCGGTGCGGGAAAACAACGACACCGTGCCGCCGCCCAGCACCAACTGCACCCGGATACCGTCCCATTTCCACTCGGCCGAAAAATCCCTCGGCTCGAGCTTGCCGAGGTCCTTTTCCTCGTCGATTGGATTGCTCAGCATCAGCGGGTGAAACCGCGCCGACTGATCGATATCGGGCCGTGGCGCCTTGCCATCCAGCCAGGCAAAAAGATCGAGATAGGGCACCTTGAGCCCGTGCCACACCTCCTCGATCTCCTGCACATCCACGCCGCTCATCTCGCTCAGCGCCGTCTTGGCCAACCGCGCCGACACGCCGATGCGCAAAGCTCCCGTCGCCAGCTTCACCACCGCCCAGCGCTCATTGATGTCAGCCTGCGTCAGCAAAGCCGCAATCAGCTTGGGCAGTTCGCTCTTGCTGGTCGTATTGAACAGCTCGATCAAATCGGTAAGCGACGGCAGGTCCCCCTGCCCAGGCAGATCGCCCAGCGCCCCATGATGCGGCCAGATCAGCGCAATGGTCTCACCCAAGTCCCCGACATAGTCGTAGCTCATGGCGAACAGTGTCTCGTCAACCTCGCGCAGCACGATGTCCTTGAGCAGCGCCGGCTTCACATTGCGGAACGTCAGCGCCCCGGTCAGCACCGCCAGCGCAAACCCACGATCGGGGTCCGGCACTTCGCGAAAATACTGCGTCAGCGCCGTCAGCTTGCGCGTCCGCGATGGCGTCAGCGCCAGCAGTTCCAGCAATTGGGCAAAGCGCTTCATGCCTCTGCGCCCTCCCCGCCATCGTCCTCGAAACCCTGGATGTTGAGCGGCTCGGCTTGCAGCCCTTGCGTCCGGCACCAATAGACCAGCGCATCCTCGCGCCCATGTGTCACCCACACGGTCTCGGCTTTCGTCTCGCGAATGGTCTGTTGCAGCTCGCCCCAGTCGCAATGGTCCGAAATCACCAGCGGCAGTTCCACCAGGGCCTGCCGCGCCCGCTGCTTGACGCTCATCCAGCCCGACGCCTGGCACACCACCGGATCGGGAAAGCGCCGGCTCCAGCGATCCCGGATCGCCGAGGGCGGCGCGATAACGATCTGCCCCTCCATATCAGCCTTGGGCATGCCAGTGGCCGGGATCAGCTCGCCCAGTTCGACGCCCAGCTCCTGGTAGAGCTCGCACAGCCGGATCATCGCGCCGTGGAGGTAAATCGGCGCGTCCCACCCGGCATCGCGCAGCAGGCCAATCACCCTTTGCGCCTTGCCCAGCGCATAGCACCCCACCAGGTGGCAGCGCTCCGGCTGGTCGGCCACCGATTTCAGCAGCCGCGCGATTTCGAGCTTGGGATGCGGGTGCTGAAACACCGGCAACCCGAACGTCGCCTCGGTGACCAGCAGGTCGCATTCCACCAGCGCATAGGGCTGCGACGTCCGGTCCGGCAGCCGCTTGTAGTCGCCCGTCACCACCACCCGCTGCCCGCCCTGCTCGACCAGCACCTGGGCCGACCCCAGCACATGCCCCGCCGGCACCAGCGTGATCGTCACATCGTCAATTTTGAGCGGCACGCCGAAATCCAGCGGCTCGAACCGCCCGGCGCAGTCCTCGCCATAGCGCACCTTCATGATGGCGATCGTGTCCGGCGTCGCCAGCACCGCGCCATGTCCACTGCGCGCGTGATCGGCATGGCCATGCGTGATGATCGCCCGCGCCCTGGGCGTCGCCGGGTCGATATAGGCGTCGATCGCCCTGATATGGAGGTTCCGGTCGAGGATCTGGGGTGCCATCGGACTCCCTAACGCCGGCGGACCGGAGCTGGTTCACCTGCAGGATAGTCCAGCGCGCGCCAGATCCTGTCAGCAGCGTCTCGTCTGTTCCTCTCCCCGATGGGAACAAGAATAGACCTCACATCACCTTGGTAACAGCAAGCAGCCCCGGTCGCTTGTCATTGGCCGCCGAGATCGCCGCCTCGCCGCCCAGCACGACGACGTGCCCATGCTTGGCCACCGCTTCCACCGCCTCGGCCATGCGCCGGAAATCGGCGACCGATGTCCCCAATATCTCGTCCCGCCGCTGCTGGCGGATGGCGTCGGTGGTGCCGGTCAGTTGCCGCCACATCGACGAATAGCCCTTGGCGTCGGGGAACTCATAGCCATCCACGTCGCCGATCACGCCGATGATCGACCGCGTCAGGTCGTTCTCGCCGATCTCCGCATTGAGCGCCTTGCTGGCCCCGTCATAGGCATCGATCGTGCCCAACAGGTTGGGGTCGCGATAGCTGAGGAACGAAAAATTGCCCGACGTCAGGTCGAACCGGCTCGACCCGCCATAGGCCCCGCCCTGCACGCGGACCTTGTCCCAGAGATAGGTCGTGTTGAGGAACTTCAGCACCACCGATGACGCACCGGTCATCTCAAAGCCGAGCGCCCGCAGGTTGGCGCCCTTGCCCACATAGTTCACCTGCGCCGGAATGATCAGCCCCTCCGATTTCGGCTGGTAGTCGATCGCCCAGTCCGCGAAGGCGAAGTCGCCACTGGGCAACCGCCCGAGGAAGCTCTCGATCTCGCGCCGTGCCCGGTTCCACAGCGTCCCGTCGGCGGTGACATTGACCACCATGCGGCCGCGATTGAACAGCGTGTCGCGAATGCGCCGCAGCGCCGCCTCGACGCTGTCCCAGTCGCTGTCGATCCGTTTCACCAGCTCGCGCAGGAAGCTCAGATAGCTCACCCCGCCCAGCTGTTCGGCAATCCAGCTCGCTTCCGTCAGGCCCGATTTGAGCCGCGTATCGACAATGGCATTGCCCGATGGCACCAGCCGCGCCTCGAACCCGGCCTTCTCCTCGAGCGCCATCTGCTTGAACCGCTCGCGGTTATCCAGCCGCGCATCCAGCAGCACATCGCCCATGATGGCGAGCATCTCTTCGAGCTTGTCGGGCACAGCCTTGCCCGAGAGGAAGAACCACGCCGCGCTGCCATCGCTGCCCTGCCGCGCCGACAGGCCCCGATGCTGGGCAATGCCACCGGTCGAGCGACCGATGCGCTGGGTCAGCGATACAAAGTCTTCCTTGCTCGTGCCGGTCTGCAGCAGCGCCCGCCCGAACAGCGGCAGATAGGGCAACAGCGCCTTGTCGAGCACATGCAGGTCAAAGCCGAGATCGAGGTAGATGATCCCCAGCGTCGGCAGGTCGTGGTAGAACAGCCGCGCCTCGCCCAGATTGCCGATCTCGATCGGCACCGTGCGCGATTCCCGCGGCAGGTCACCCAGGCCAAGCGTCGGTATCTTGGCCAGCAGCGCCGGGTCGTCGACGCTCTCCTGCAGCGCCTTGAGCTTTTCCGTCTCGGTCACAACTGCGGCCAGCGCCTTGTCGTCGAGACCGGCGCGGACACCGGCCAGAATCTCGGTTTCCTTGGCCGCTTCGCGCGCACCCTGTTCCGGATCGGCGCTCAGCGCCACCGTCGTCCGATGCGTATTGTCGAGGAACAGCCGGCGGATTTCGCTGGCGAAGTGTCCCTGGGCCGCCTTCTCCTTCAAGGCCGCCAGCGCATCCTCGAAATGCAGCTGCGCCAGCGGATCGCCCTCATGCAGCCAGGTGCTCAGGGCGTTGAACATGTAGACCATGCCGCGTGGATAGGAGCCGGTATTGTTCTCGCGCAGCGAAAACTCGAACGTATTGGCCGCCGCTTCCAACTGCTCGGCTGCAAAACCCCTGTCGGCGATTTCGCCCAGCGTCCGCAGGATCAGCGCCTCGACCTTTTCGGCGTCGGCAGGGTCGATCCCCTTCATGCCAAAGCTCGCCATCGGCTGGCGCAACCCATTGCCGATGCCGCCACCGGTCATGCCTTCGCCGAGGCCCGATTCCGTCAGCGCCTTGCGCAGCGGCGCCGCCGAATTGCCGGCCAGGAGGTAACTCAGCATGCCGTGCGACAGCGCCTCGGTGCGGTCCGCCGGCGGATCGATCATCCAGTTGACCGAGATCATGCCGTCGCGCGCCTTGCCCGCTTCCTTGGTGCCGGCATAGGTCGCCACGATCTGCCGCGGTGCATTGAAGCGCGGCTGCAGCTTCACCTCGGCATCCACAGGCGCCCGCTCAAACTGGCTGAAATAGGCGTCGAGAATGTCGAGCCGCGCCGCCGCATCATCGTCGCCCGAAAAGAAGGCGCGCGTGTTGGACGGGTGGTAGTAGGTCTGGTGGAATGTCTTGAACTGCTGGTAGGTCAGGTCAGGAATAGCCTTGGGATCGCCGCCCGAGCTGATCCCATATGTCGTGTCCGGATAAAGCGAGCGCTGCGAAATATCACGCATCACGGCGTCGGGCGATTGGAACACGCCCTTCATCTCGTTGAACACCACGCCCTTGTAGACCAGGGGGCTGGCCGTGTTTTCGAGCTCGTAGTGCCAGCCTTCCTGCCGGAACGTGTCCTCGGTCAGCAGCGGAAAGAACACCGCGTCGAGATAGACATCGACGAGATTGTAGAAGTCCTTGAGGTTCTGGCTGGCCACCGGATAGGCAGTCTTGTCCGGGAAGGTCATGGCATTGAGGAACGTGTTGAGCGATCCCTTGATCAGCTCCACGAACGGCTTCTTGACCGGATACTTGCGCGATCCACACAGCACCGAATGCTCGAGGATATGCGCAATGCCCGTCGAATCCTCCGGCGGCGTCTTGAAGGTGATGCCAAACACCTTGTTCTCGTCGTCATTGACGAGGCTGAGCACTTCGGCCCCCGTCTTGATATGCCGGAACAGCTGCGCCTGGCTGTTCACCTCCGCGATATGCTCGTCACGGATGAGTTCGAAGGCAGGATGGGACATGGGACTACTCGGGAGACCGGTTCTTGTTGTTGACGCACAACGTAGGGACGTGAAGGACGATCCGCTAGGGGCGTCACAGGCGCTTGACGGGTGTACACGTTTTATGTACACAAGAATCAGCGTTCGAAGAAGCGCAGTTCACAGGTGGTGCGACATGACAGCAAAATGCGATCCCTCTGCAAGGAACTGCACAATTGGACTTCGAATGGAACGACGCAAAGCGCCAGCTCAATCTTGCCAAGCATGGCGTTGATATTTTCGTTGCTGCCCTGATTTTTGACGGGCCAACAGTGACGACGGAAGATCGTCGGCATGACTACGGCGAGGTTCGCTATAAGTCGATCGGCATGGTCGACGACGTTTGCTACGTTGTTGTTCACACCGACCGAGATGGCGTCATCAGGCTGATTTCAGCTTGGCAAGGAGGTCGACGTGACCGAAGAAAACTGGAAGCGGGTATCGCTGGCTGAGCTTCGCCGCATGAAGGATGCTGGTGAAATTCATCACAATCCCAACGCCCCAGAAGGTCCCGAGCTTGGCGACGACTTCTGGAAGAACGCTGTTTGGGTCGAGCCAAGAGGTACCACCTCGGTCCATCTCAAGCTCGACCCAGAAGTCTTCAACTACTTCAAAAGCCAGGGAAAAGGCCACATCACCCGCATGCAGGATGTGCTCAAGGCCTATGTGAAGGCCCATCAGGGGCGATAGCTAAACCCCGCCCCGGATCGCCGGCTTCACCTCGGTCTCGTACCACTCGCTCAGCCGCCCCATCAGCGCGGGGAACAACGACTTCTGCTCGCTGGCCGCGACATTGTCGGCCAGTTGTTCCGGCTTGCTCACCCCGGCAATGACCGTCGACACCTGCGGATGATCGAGAATCCAGCGCAGTGCAAACTGGCTCATCGGCATGGCTTCGGGCGCCAGCCCGCGCAATTCGCCCACCAGTTCCACGCCGCGCTCGAATGGCAGGCCCGAAAAGGTCTCGCCCACCGAAAACGCCTTGCCGTCGGCATTGTAATTGCGATGGTCGCTGGCATCGAACCGCGTTGCCTTGTCGTATTTTCCGCTCAGCAGCCCGCTGGCCAATGGCAGCCGCACGATGATGCCGACGTCGCGCTCAGCCGCCTTGGGCAGCAATTCCTTGGCGGCATCCTGCCGGAACAGGTTGAAGATGATCTGCAGCGTCGCGCAGCCCGGCTGCTCGAGGCACAGCAATCCCTCTTCGATGGTCTCGACGCTGGCGCCCCAATGGCGCATCAGCCCCTCGTCCCTGAGTTCGTCCATCCAGCCAAAAATCCGCCCATCGCGCAGCACAGGCGTCGGCACGCAGTGGATCTGCGCCAGATCGAGCGTCGCGACGCCCAGGCGCTGCGCCGATCCCACCAGACTCGCACGGATACCGTCCTTGGAATAATTGTCGGGAAAGAGCCCGCTGCCGCGTCCCAGCTTGGTCGCCACATGCACACCTGGTGCCTTGGCATGCGCCCCGATCCGGCTCTCACTCAACCCGCCGCCATAAACGTCCGCCGTATCCCAGAAGCTCACGCCGGCAGCATTGGCGGCGTCGAGAATGGCCTTGGCGGTATCGTCGCCGACAGGTCCGAAATCGCCCCCAAGCTGCCAGCAGCCCAGCCCGATTTCGCTGACCTCAAAGCCCGTCTTGCCCAACCGCCGTGTCTTCATGCTTGTCTCCTATTGCGCCGGCCATGCAGTCGGCCACGCTCCCCCCTGGGGGGAGGGAAGCGGGATAGGACTTAGCACTTGCTAAGTCCGTGATCGAGCAGGGCGGGGGTCTCTCTCCGCGAACACCGCGCCAGCAATACCCCACCCGTGCTCCCCGGTGGGAGGGAGTGCGGCGATGGCGCCTACTCGAAATAATCAGGGTAATCCGCGATCGTCTGGCTCAGCAGCAATTCGGCCCGCGCCAGATGCGCCCGCATCGCGGCTTCCGCGCCGGCCACATCACCTGCCGCCACCGCCGCGGCGATGATCTTGTGCTCGCCGATCGCCACCTGCGACGACGAGACGCCAAGCGTCAGGTAGCGCACCCGATCGAGCTGCATCTTGTGGTCGTCGATCAGCTGCCAGGCATATTCGACGCCCGCCAGCCGCGCCAATGTGCGGTGGAACAACTCGTCCAACGTATGGAAACCCCGGTGGTCGTCGGCGGCAGAAGCCACCTCCTGGTCGACGATCAGGGCCTTGAGCACGCCGGCCGCATCCGGACCCGGATTGGCGGCCACGCGACGGATGATCTCCACCTCGATGCTCTCGCGGATGAACCGCGATTGCCGCACCCCTTCGGGCGAAATCTTCTTGACCACTGTGGCCCGCTTGGGCCGGATCAGCAGCAGCCCCTGTTGCGCCAGGCGGATGAAGGCCTCGCGCACCGGCTGCCGCGACACGCCATAGCGGCCCGCAATATCGCTTTCCGAGATCACGTCGCCGGGCTTGAGCGCCATGGTCACGATATCGTCGCGCAGCGCGCCGACGACGCGCAGCGCCATGGTCTCTTCCCTCGCCTCGAGCACGCTTGCCGCCACCTGTCCTGATTCCCCTTTGTCGACCATGTGCCGGATAAGCGCCGGAACGCTTCCCCCGAATGCCGCCGTCCACAGATTTCTGGGCCCGTTCCGCCCCGGCGCCCACCGCACGGACGACTGTCCCGGCTCGGGCGACCAAAAGAAATAGTGCGCACCTCCAATCTTGTATGGTAGATGCATGATCAACGCCCGTCCATGGGCAAAGTGTTATCGGGACTGGAGAAGACGAATGGCCAAGACCTACGCGATCGTGGGGACCGGGGGTCGCGCGCGGATGTTTTATGAGGCCATTCTGGGCCCCCATCGCGCACATTCAAGGCTCGTTGCGCTGTGCGACACCAACCAGGTGCGCATGGACTATACCAACCGCGTCATATCGGACGAATTGAAGGGCGAGGCCGTTCCCACCTACAAGGCCGGCGATTTCGCCACCATGCTGGGCCAGACCAAGCCCGATACGGTGATCGTCACCTCGATCGACCGCACCCACCACAAATACATCATCGCCGCCCTGGAAGCTGGCTGCGACGTCATCACCGAAAAGCCGATGACCACCGATCCCGAAAAGTGCCAGGCCATCCTCGACGCCGTCGAGCGCACGGGCAAGTCGGTGCGCGTTACCTTCAACTACCGCTATGCCCCGCACAATTCGGCCCTGCGCGAACTGATCGCCCAAGGCGCCATCGGCACCCCGACTTCGGTGCATTTCGAATGGCTGCTCGATACCCGCCACGGCGCCGACTATTTCCGCCGCTGGCACCGCGACAAGCGCAATTCGGGTGGCCTGATGGTGCATAAGTCGACCCACCATTTCGACCTCGTCAACTTCTGGCTCGGCAGCCAGCCCGACACCGTCTTTGCCATGGGCGACCTCAAATTCTACGGCCGGGCCAATGCCGAGGAGCGTGGCGTCTTCACGCCCTATACCCGCACCACGGGCGTCGAGGCGGCCAAGGATGACAAGTTCGCCATCGACCTGACCGCCAACCCCGTCCAGAAGGGTCTCTATTGGGACGCCGAAAAGGAAGACGGCTACCAGCGCGACCAGAACGTGTTCGGTGACGGCATCTCCATCGAGGACACGATGAATGTCATGGTCCGCTACCGCAACAAGGCGGTCATGACCTATTCGCTCTATGCCTATGCGCCCTGGGAAGGCTTCAACGTCGCCATCAACGGCACCGGCGGCCGCCTCGAGCTGATGGTGCGCGAAACCTCCTACATCAATGCCGGCTCGACCTCGATGGCAGAAGGCGCCGCCAAGGGCGTCGACCTCTACCACTTCCCGCTGCATGGCGAGTCCCGGGTCGTGCACGTCCCTGCCGGCGAAGGCGGCCATGGCGGCGGCGACAAGATCATGCTCGAGGAAATCTTCGGCAATGCCACGCCCAAGCCCGGCTACGGCGCCAACGACCGCGACGGCGCCCTCTCGATCCTCACCGGCATCGCCGCCAACCAGTCCTTCGCCACGGGCCTGCCGGTCAATGTCGGGACGCTGGTGAGGCTGTAACGGCAAGTCCCGCCACCGCGATGTCATCCGGCGAAGGCCGGAATCCATGTCCGTTGCCATCCACCGACCACCCTCCCCCTTGCGGGGAGGGAAGCGAAGCTTGGGCCAGCGGCCCTAGCGCAGCTGGGTGGGGGACGAGCGCCCCGATATCGGGACCAAACCACCCCCACCCTTGATCCCTCCCCGCAAGGGGGAAGGAGACGACTGCGGTCTCGCAGCAGCGAAATCCCGAAACCTTTCGCCCCCAACTCCCGTATCTTGCCCGAGACCACGAGCAAGGACCCACACATATGGCGCGCGAGACTTTCACCGGCACGGCATGGATCACCGGCGCAGGCACCGGCATCGGCCGGGGCCTCGCCTTGGCGCTCGCCGCCCGCGGCATGACCGTTGCCGCCAGCGCCCGCACCGAGGCCGACCTGCTTTCCCTCGCCGCCGAAGCCAGGGGGCCCGGCGCCATCATCCCCATCCCGCTCGACGTCACCGATGAAGCGGCGGTCCGTGCCGCCATTACGCGTATCGAGGCCGAGGCTGGCCCGATCACCCTCGCCATTCTCAATGCCGGCACCAATAGCGAGGTGACCGCCGAAAAGTTCGATACGGCCAAGTTCGCCCATGTCATCGACACCAACCTGATGGGCGCGGTCCATAGCCTGGGGGCTCTGCTGCCGCTGCTGCGCCAGCGTCGCGCCGGCCGCATTGCCGTGGTCGCCTCGGTGGCCGGCTATCGCGGCCTGCCCACCGCCGCCGCCTATGCCGCCAGCAAGGCCGGCCTCATCGCCATGACGGAATCGCTCAAGCCCGAGCTCGAAGCCGACAATGTCGAGGTGACCCTGATCAATCCCGGCTTCGTCGATACCCCGCTGACGCGCAAGAACAAGTTCCCCATGCCCTTCCTCATCGATACCGACGAGGCCATCGGCGCCATCATCAAAGGCCTCGAACGCGGCCGCTTCGAGATCGTCTTCCCCTGGCAGATGACGCTGGCGATGAAGCTGCTGGGCAGCCTGCCCTATGGCCCCTTCTTTGCCATCACCCGCCGCATGGTGCGCCGGCTATGACGCCCGGTGCGGATAGACCCGCAACCCTTTGAGCAGCAGCTTGACGGCCTCCCAATGGATCGCCGCCGTCACCTTGAGCGTCATCAGCGGATGCGACAGCACGGCCTGCCGCAGGCCGGCATCGGTCAGTTCGGACCGCTCCCCCGCAAAGGTCGCGGTCAGCATCGGTCCATCGCTGTCGCTTTCGAGGATGGCAACGCTCACGCCGTCCCCCGGCGGGCTGATGGTGAAGTGATAGACGCAGTCCATCGGCATGAAGGGCGAGACGAAGAACGTCTTGGCGCAGCTGTGCCGCACCGTCCCCTCGCCACCCGGCAGCACATAGGCATGGCGCTCGCCATGCGTGTTGTGCACCTCGTGGATCACCGCCGCCAGCGTACCGTCGGCCCGGTGGCAGAAATAGACCGTCAGCGGATTGAACACATAGCCCAGCATGCGCGGATAGCACAGCATGCGCACCGGCCCATCGGCCACCATGCCGGCCTCGGCCAGCCGCGCCGCCACCCAGGGCCGCAGCGCCCCGCCATCGCCATGATCGCTTTCGCGAAAGCTGAGCAGCCCCCAGCGGTTGACCGCCAGCCAGCGCAGCGAGAGGTGGGGCAATTCGTCCAGGTCCAGCAGCAGCGCAAACACCCGGTAGCGCAGCTTGTGCCGCTTGGGCCGCAGCCGCTTGTGCACCACCATCCCGGTATAGATGGCGCTCGCCGTCATTCGGCGGCCTGGAGCTGAACGGGCGCCTCGGCAATCCGGTTGGGCGGCGTCGCCCAGGGCCGGGAAACCCCGAAATTCTCGGCCACGGCCAGGCCCGATTGCAGCCCATCCTCATGGAAGCCATAGCCGAAATAGCTGCCGCAGAACCAGGTGCCGCGCCGGCCCTGCAATTCCCAGAGCCGCTTCTGCGCCGACAGCGCCGGCTGGTCGAACAGCGGATGCTCATAGTCATAGCTCTGCTTGAACGCCCCCTCGCGCGGTTCGCGCGTCGGGTTCAGTGTCAGAAGGATCGGGTGGCGCCGATCCAGATTCTGCAGCCGGTTCATCCAGTAGGTCACGCAGAGCGCATCTTTGCCGGCATCGTCGTCGCCGCCAATATAGTTCCAGCTCGCCCAAACATGCTTGCGCCGCGGCATAAGCGTCGGGTCGTCATGCAAAACGGCCCGGTTGCTTGTATAGCGGAACGCCCCGAGCACCTGCCGCTCCAGTCCGTCGGCATCGTCGAGCAGCGCCAGTGCCTGGTCGGCATGGCTGGCAATCACCACGTCGTCGAACGTGTCGCGCCCGCCCGCGACATCCTCGACGCTCACCCAGCCGCCATGGCGGTGGATGGCCCTTGCCGCCGCCCGGTGCTGCACGGGGCTGGCAAAATCGGCCAGCAATGCCTCGACATAGCTGCGGCTGCCGCCCTGGACCGTGCGCCACAGCGCCCGCCCGCCGATCTTGAACAGCTGGTGGCTGGAAAAGAACCGCACGAAGGCCCGCATCGGAAAGCCGCGGATCGCCTCGGCCGAGCTCGACCAGATCGCCGCGCACATCGGCAGCACATGCAGGTCCACCAGCGGCGCCGAATAGCCATGCTGGGTGAGGAACTCACCCAGCGTCATGCCCTCGATTTCGGGGCTGTCGAGCAGGCTTTCGGCATGGGTATAGAACCGCACGATGTCGGCAAGCATCTGCCAGTAGCCGGGCCGGGCCAGGTTCCGCTTCTGTCCCACCAGCCCCCGCAGGTCGCTCGAATATTCGAACCGGCCCTCGCCGATCGAGGCGGCAAACGACATATGCGTCTCGGTGCTCGCCACCTTGAGGTGATCCAGCAGCGCCGTGAAGTTGGGATAGTTGGCCTGGTTGTAGACGATGAAACCGGTATCCACCGCCACCGGCCCACGGGGCGTTTCGACATCCACCGTATGGGCATGGCCGCCCAGCCACGCTTCCTTTTCGTAGAGCGTCACCTGGTGCTGCCGGCTCAGCAGCCAGGCAGCGGACAGACCGGCAACGCCGCCGCCGATCACGGCGATACGGCGGCCACGGGCAAAATCGGGGTGGGAAAACGCAAGCATGGGGCGGGGCAAATCCTCTGAGGGGTTTGCTGCAGCTACGATTCCCGGGGCTGCCGAGTTTCACCCCGCTGCCGCCTATTTCTGCCCGGAACGCCAGAAAGTGCGGTTGGCCGCCCGCCGGGCCCATGCCAGCATTGGGGCAACATCTGTTGCCTCAGGACCGTGCCATGCCCGTACCCATCCTCGCCTATGCCGCTACGGCGGTCGCCTTCTTCGCCATGGATTTCGTCTGGCTGAGCCTGGCTGTGCCGCGGCTCTACAAGCCCCTGCTCGGCACCATGCTGCGCGACAGCCCCAACCTGCCGGTCGCCGCCGCCTTCTACCTGGTCTACGTGGTGGGGCTGGTCGTCTTCGCCGTGCTGCCGGCCGCCTCGGCGGGCTCGTGGCTCATGGCGCTGGGCCTGGGTGCCCTATTGGGCCTCGTGGCCTACGGCACCTATGATTTCACCAATCTGTCCACCATGCGCGATTGGCCGCTCATGATCAGTGTGGTCGACCTGGCATGGGGCATCAGTGTCAGCGCCGTGGCGTCGCTGGTCGGCTACGCCGCCCTTTCCCGGCTCGCGCCGACCAACTGATCCGCACGAAGGGAGGCGGTCAGGTCGCCGTCTCACCGGCGCGGCTTACTGGCTGAACGGGACGGAGGCGGTCAGCCCGCTGCCGCCTCACCGGCGCCGCTTATTGGCTGAAGGGGACGGAGGCGGTGAGAACTTCGCCGGAATTGTTGAACTCCACCTCGAAATCGACGGTGATATCGCCGTTTGCCAGGAGAATCCGCGAGCCGATGCGCACGTCGCTGCCGGCGCGGTCCTTCTGCTGCTCCTTGAGGTCGAAGCTGATCTGGCCCTGCCGCTGCTGCCCGATGGCCAGGCCCGTAAACCCGGCATTGGAGCTCATGGCCGCCTCGTAGCGCTTCTCGGCGTCATTATAGGCAATGGTGCCGCTGATCGAGAGCGTCGCATTCACCAGGGCACAGCGACCGGTATAGTTCACCTTGCCGGCATTGCCCTTGGCGATGGCCAGCCGGCAGCGGAACGGCTCTGGCTCGTCGCCGCCAACAAGGGCGCCCTCGCCTTGCCAGTTGCCGACATAGGATTCGAGCAATGCCAGCTCGCCCTGCGCGGCCTGTGCCTGCGCCATTGCCACACCAGCCAACGGCATCAACGCAAGCGCGACGCCAATTCCCAGCCACTTATTCATCCGGATAGCCCCCTCCACCCCTCCGAGACATCAGATTCTGTTTATGTCTGCCAGTGTGGAGATTCCGAAGCCAGCAAAAATCTGACACACCTGACGGTGTTGTTACGAATTCTCTACCGAGTGACAGATACAAGACACCGCCGGGATGGTCGCAACCAACGACGCCGGCACTGGGGGAACGGTTCTGGTG
Source organism: uncultured Devosia sp. (assembly GCA_965650055.1). Taxonomy (GTDB): domain Bacteria; phylum Pseudomonadota; class Alphaproteobacteria; order Rhizobiales; family Devosiaceae; genus Devosia. Next base: position 4,483 of record CBFGMY010000015.1, on the reverse strand, counting down.
ACTAAAGCTGACGCGCCGATCATTGCCGCAAGCGATGTTGATTACAGTCTCGACGTCGCGGGCAAGCCGCTCCACATCCTCAAGCGCGTCTCCCTGCGCGTCGCGCCGTCCGAAGTGGTCGCTATTGTCGGCCCCTCCGGCAGTGGCAAGACCTCGCTGCTGATGCTGCTGGCCGGTCTCGAACGCGCCACCGGTGGCCAGGTCACCGTCAACGGCGCTGATCTGGGCGCCCTCGACGAAGACGATCTGGCCCGCTTCCGCCGCCGCACGCTGGGCATCGTGTTCCAGAGCTTTCACCTCATTCCCTCGCTCACTGCGCATGACAATGTCGGCCTCGCGCTCGAAATTGCCGCGCCCGAACTGCCGCTGTCACAAATTCGCGAGAAGGCCGCCGCCGCCCTCGCCGCCGTTGGTTTGGGTGATCGACTCGACCATCGCCCCTCGGCTCTGTCGGGCGGCGAACAACAGCGCGTCGGCCTCGCCCGCGCCATGGTCGCCAATCCGCCGCTGCTGCTGGCCGACGAGCCGACCGGCAATCTCGACCAGAAGACCGGCGCCGTCGTCGTCGACCTGATGTTCGACCTGGCCCGCGAAAAGGGCACCGCGGTAGTGCTGATCACCCACGATCCCCATCTGGCCGCCCGCGCCGACCGGGTTTTCACCATGATGGCTGGCGAATTGACCGAAACCACGGGTGCCCGTTGATGACGTCCGTCTGGGGCGCCATCCGCATTGGCCTGCTCGACATGCGCGGCGATCTCCGCCGTTTCCTGCTGCTGGTCGTCTGCCTCGCCGTCGGCACCGCGCTGATCTCCGGCGTCAATTCGGTGGGCTCCAGCATCACCCGTGCTATCGATGACGGCGCCGCCGAGTTGATGGGCGGCGATGTCGAACTCTCCCGCGCCGACCGCCTCGCGACCGATGCCGAACGTGCCACCATGGACACGTTCGGTGCCGTCTCCACCATCGTTGATACCAACCTCCGCGCTGAATCGGCCACCGGCGATGCCTTCGTCGATCTCACGGCCGTCGGCCCCACCTATCCGCTGCTCGGCCAGGTGCTCAGCCCGCAACTGCCCGCTGGCCAGTCGGTCCATCAGTTCCTGGCGCCGGTCAACGATGTCCATGGCGCGCTGATCGACCCGGTGCTGCTCGACCAGCTTGGCCTCGCCATCGGCGACAGCTTCGGCCTTGGCGGCACCGAGTTCCAGGTCCGCGGCACGCTGACCAAGCTGCCCGACGGCCCGGTGCGCGGCTTCCGCCTCGGCCTGACTGCCGTGGTCACCGATGCTGGCTTTGCCGCCGTCTCCGACCGCACCTCGCCCCTGCCGGGCCTTGGCTCCTGGTTCCGCTACAAGCTGCTGCTCGACAGCAGAGATGCCGAAGCCGGCAAGGCCGCCCTCGAGGCAGCGTTCGCCGATAGCGGCTGGACCGTGCGCTCCGCCCGCGATGGCCTGGGCCAGATGGTGCGCTACTACGACCTCTTCATGCGTTTCCTCGTCATCGTCGGCCTCGGCTCGCTGCTGATCGGCGGCGTCAGCGTCTGGACGGGCATGCAGGCCTATATCGCCGAGCGCGCCAGCGTCATCGCCGTCCTGCGCTCCATGGGCGCCGGCCGCTCCCGCATCTTCATCCACTTCTTCGCCCAGGTCGCCGCCCTGGCCTCGGTCGGCGTCGGCATTGGCCTGCTCATCGGCGGTGGCGCCGCCTTTGCCGTACTGCCCATTATCGGCCGCGCCGTCGGCATCGACCTGGCGGCGACGCTGCATCTCCAGCCGCTGCTGGTCGCTGCCGCCGCCGGTTTCGTCACCGCCTTCGCCTTCGCCTATCTGCCGCTGCAGCAGGCCCAAACCATTCGTCCGGTGCTGCTGTTCCGCTCCAAGGGCCTGTCCGCGCCGCCGATCGAGTGGCGCGCCTTGCTGCTCTCCTGGCAGGTGTTGCCGCTCATTGCCGCCGCCGTCGCCTTCTTCATCCTCGCCTGGCTGATGACCGGTGATGCCGTGCTGGTCGCCGCCTTTGGTCTCGCCAGTGCCGTCTCGGCCATCCTGTTCCAGCTCTTCATCCGCGCCATCCAGCTCGGCCTGGCCCGCCTGCCCGAACCGCGCGCCCGCATTCCGCGCCATGCCCTGCGCGCCATTTCCGGCTCCGGGCAGAATGCCGCCTCGGTCGTAGTTTCCGCCGGCATGGCGCTCGCCATGCTCATCGTCGTCCTGGTCCTCCAGGCCAATCTGCGCCAGGAATTCCTCGGCGCCTCGGCCTTCGACGTGCCCACCCTGGTTGCCTCCGACCTCTTCCCCGACGAAGTGGAATCGCTCGCCACCATGGCCGGTGCGGGCACCGACATCCCCCGCTTCGTCGCCACCCCCATGCTGCGCGGCGCCCTCACCGAGATCGCCGGCCAGCCCTCCGGCAGCATCCGCACCCGCGGTCCGGAAGCGACATTCCTGCTCGCCGGCGAAGTGCCCCTCACCTATCGCGGCCAGCTCCCCGCCTCCTCGCGCATCACCTCGGGCGAATGGTGGCCGTCAGATTATGCCGGCCCGGCCCTGGTCTCGTTGCACCAGAGCCTGCGCTCGGGTCTGGGTGTGGACTTGGGCGACACCCTGACCTTCACCATTTTCGGCGAACCGATCACCGCCACCGTCGCCAGCTTCCGCGATTATTCCTGGCAGGGCGGCATCGACTTCCTCGCCACCTTCTCGCCCGGCGTCATCGACGCCTTTCCCACCACGCTCTTTGCCGCCGTCACCGCTTTGCCGGGCCGCGAGGAAACCGTCGAACGCCAGCTCGCCGCCGATTTCCCCGATATCCGCTTCATCGAGATCGGCGATACGCTCAAGCAGATCACCGACGCGCTGAGCCAGCTCTCCTTTGCCGCAGTGCTCGTGGGTGGTCTTGCCGTCGGCAATGGCCTGCTGGTGCTGGTCGGCAGCCTCGCCACCGGCCGCCGTCAGCGCGAAGCCGATACGGTCATATCAAAAGTGCTGGGCGCCACCCGCCTCGAGCTGATGGCCACCGCCTTCATCCAATACCTGATCCTGGCCACGCTCGCCGCCCTGCCCGCCATCGTGCTCGGCGTCGGCCTCGGCTGGCTGGTCAGCATGCTGATGCTCAATGTCGATTTCACCGTCAACACCGATGCCCTGGGCGTTGTGCTGCTGGTCGCGATATCAATCACGGCGTGTCTTGGCGCTATGACCATCCTGCGTGCGGCGTCGGCCCGGCCAGCGCGACTGCTGCGGGATTTGTAAGGCCAATAGGCCCAACCACCGGGCCCACCCTCCCCCTTGTGGGGCTTCGAACCGCCCCGCAGGGCAAATCGCTCCGGTGGAGCGATTTGAGGTGAGAAGGCCATGAGAGCCACGCTCGAATGGCTGGAAGCGAGATAGGACTTAGCTTCAGCTAAGTCCGTTGAATCGAGCAGGGTGGGGGTATGCCTCCGCAAGCTCCGTGTGCGGGACACCCCCACCCTTGATCCCTCCCCACAAGGGGGAGGGTGTCGACTGCACTCTCGGTGGACTCGACCCTCAAGCCGCCTTCGACCGGGCGTTGAAGCCCGCCACATAATGCGGATTATACATCACCCCCAGCACGTTCCCGAACGGGTCCACCACCGAGGCGGTGACGAATCCCGTCTCCCCCCGCTTGGTGATCGGGTCATATTCCTTGGCGCCGAGCTCGATCAGCCGGGCGAACGAAGCCTCGATATCGTCGACATGCCACAGCAGGATCGCACCGCCCGGGCCGGCCTGCATTCCATCAGGCGCATAGCGCCGGTCGATGATGCCGAACTCGTCTTCGGTGTCGCCGATGCGGAATTCGACATAGGCCGGCGTCTCCTTGCTCGGCATCTGGAAATAGGCCTCGACGCCGAACAGCTCGGCATACCAGTCGCGGGCCGCGATCATGTCGTCGGCGAAGAAGTTGACGGTAGCCATGCCGCGCAGGAAGTGCTTGTTGGTGCTCATCTGGTCGTTCCTTTCTCGTGTTGATGCACCCACCATGCCCGACGATCCGACCCCCGTATTTCAAAAACCCGCAGAGCCTTACGATCCGCGTGGCCGGCTCGATCCCGCCGGTTTCGCGCGCCATGTGCAGTTCCGCACCGTCGCCCCCTCGGCCGCGCTTGCCCCCTTCATCGAGCATTTCTGGATCATCCGCTGGGACGGCGCACAGGGCCATTACGACTCCCCCGAAGTCATGCACAGACCCTATGTCGATGTGTTTCTCTCCGCCCAGGAATCGGGCATCCAGGGCACCTTCCGCGGCAAGCGCAGCTACTCCGCCGCCGGCTCGGGCCGCATCCTGGGCATCCGCTTCCGCCCCGGCGCCTTCCACGCCTTCTGGCCCGGCGAAATGGCCGACCTGCAGGACAAGGTCGTCCCCCTCGCCCAGGTCTTCCCTTGGGCCGACGCCCCAGGCATCCGCGCCATCCTCGCCCGCGACGACGACGCCGCCATCGCCGCCATGATGGCCCACCTGA
>CBFGMY010000014.1:0-33435 GCA_965650055.1 uncultured Devosia sp. | reverse complement strand
GAAGCCACTCAGCGCAATGCCCAGCCCGGCGCGGGCCAGCAGCAATATCCAGAAGTCGGTGGCAAAGGCTGCCACTAGGTTCGAGACGACGGCAAGGGCGCTCAGACCCACCAGCACCGTCTTGCGGTTGAGTCGGCCAATGACAACGTTGGCAAAGAGCGCAGCGACCGCGCCCACCGTGGCGGTGGCGGTGACGACCTGCCCGGCCGTGCCCTCGCTGATCCCGAGGTCAGCCGCCATCGGCGTCAGCAGCCCGGCGGGGAGGAATTCGGCGGAGACCAGGGCAAAGGTGGCGGCGGCCATCGAGACCACCGACATCCAGATACTGGGCGACCAGCGGTTGGGGATGCCCGACGCGCCGGCATCATACGTTGCGTCTGTCATGGGGAGCTCCAGGAAATTGGAGCCCGTATATAGGCGGCTATTCTCGGACGAACTGCGGCTTAAAATCCGAAAGATATGTCTTTTCGTCCGGAGCCTTCGCGCCGGACCAGACCGGGCGGCTTGCCGACTATGCGCTTGAAGGCGCGGGAGAAAGACGCCTCGGACTCGTAGCCCAGGCGGAAGGCCACGTCAGCGACCGCCAGGCCATCGCCGGCCAGCCAGGCATGGGCCAGTTGCATGCGCCAGCGACCGAGATAGTGCGCCGGTCCCTCGCGCATCAGGGCGCTGAAGCGCTCGGCGAAGACGGACCGCGATTGCCCGGCAACCGAGGCCAGCCGTTCCAGGGTCCAGTTGCTGCCCGGATCGCGATGGATGGCGGCCAGTGCCCGGCCGATGCTGGGATCGCGGATGGCGGCGAGCCAACCGGTAGTGGAATTGGGCGCGGAATCGGCCCAGCACCGGATGAGGCGCGCCGTGACCAGGTCGGCCATGCGCGAGAGGATGGTGGCGCTGCCCATGCGCGGCTGCGCCGCTTCTATCGTCATGGTGTCGAGCAGCGGCTTGACCAGGGGATCCCGGGAGGCGACGTCGCAGCCCTGCAACACCTCGGGCATGGCCTCGAGCAGGGGGTGCAGTGCCAGCGAGCCCAGTTCCATCGAGCCGCTGAACAGGGTGGTCGTGACACCATCGCCCGGTTGCACCACCGAGCAGACATTGCCGCCGAAGCCGGTGATCTGGCAGCCCGTGAGGGTACCGCCTGGCGTATCGGGGCAACCGGCCAGCTTGTGGGCCACGCCCTGCGGCAGCAGGACAAGATCGCCCTCCTGCAATTGCTGCCAGCCATTGGCGTCGGTGTGCAGCCAGCAGGTACCCTCGCTGACGAAGTGGAAGCGGAGCAGCTTCTGCTCGGCAAAATCGAGGCCCCAGGGCTCCCGCAATTCGCAGCGGCCATAGCTGACGCCGGTGAGGCGGAAATCCTGCAGGACTTCGCTCAGGGCGTCCATGGCCAGTGGTGGGGCCGGGTCGGGAGACGGAAGGTCAAGCATTCGGTAATAATAGCTACAATCCGTCTGGAAACAAGCGGTGGATCGACCATCCGGCGTTGGTGATTGCCGGTCCAGATATCTGGCGATGCGGCGCGATCTGGCCTAGAAGGCGCTGGTAGCAAACCAGCGAATGTTCCATGCCCCGCCTTGCCAAGCTTGACCGTCTGCTCGCCGTTCTGCGCGAGCGAATCTTTGTGCCATCAGCAGTTTTTGCATCGTTGCATTATCGGGCGGCCGACAATGTCGAGCGCGGTACCGTGCCCGACGAGGACTGGAGCGGCTGGACGAGGGTCGATCGCGACCTGATCTGGGGCGAGCCGGACGGCTATTACTGGTTTGGCGGGCAGGTCACCATTCCGCAAGAGCTGGCGGGCCGGGCCTTGTTTGGCCGAGTGCATGCCCAGTTCGGCTCGGTGATGGGCCGCAGCGATCCGCAACTGCTGGTGCGGCTTGATGGGCGGATTGCCCAGGGCGGCGACGGCAATCACCGGGAATTCAGGCTGACCGATGGTGCCGCTGCCGGACAGGTGTTCGACATCCTGATCGAGGCCGGGACGATCGAGGACCGGCGCCAGCTCGGCTTCGGCGTCGAGCTGGTGACGCATGATCGGCTGGCCGAGATTGTCTATTATGACCTCAAGGTGCCGCTGGACGTGGCGCGGCTGCTCAAGGCGGACGATGCGAGGCGGGCGCGGTTGCTGCGCCATATCGACGAGGCGCTCGACCTGATCGATTTCCGCCCAGGCGATGCCCAGCGCTTCGCCGCCAGCCTCGAGGCGGCCCGGGCTCGCGCCGACGCGATCTATGCGGAAGCCGATGCCGATGCCATGCCGGAGATCGTGGCGACGGGGCATACCCATATCGACGTGGCCTGGCTGTGGCGGGTGCGGGAGACGCGCCAGAAGATGGCCCGCTCGATGGCCAATGCGCTGGCCCTGATGGACGAGTATGAAGACTATCGCTTCATGTACAACCAGGGCGTGCTGCTCGATTACCTGGATAAGGATTATCCGGAGCTGTTCGATCGCCTGTCGGGGCAGGTGAAGGCCGGGCGCTTTGAAATCGAGGGCGCGTTGTGGCTCGAACCCGACGTGGTGATCGCCTCGGGCGAGAGCCTGGTGCGCCATATCGTCAAGGGCTCGCGCTACCACCAGGACAAGTTCGGCGTGAAGCCGCGTATCGTCTGGCTGCCTGACACGTTCGGCTATACCGCGGCGCTGCCGCAACTTATGGCGCAGTCGGGTCTCGACATCTTCATCACACACAAGATGAGCTGGAACGACACCAACCGCATGCCGCATGAGATCTTCTTCTGGCAGGGGCTGGATGGCACGCAGGTGCCGACCTATTTCCTCACCACCCAGCGCTACGAGTATGACGGGATCAACACCACCTATTGCCCCGATCTGGTCCCCAGCCATGTGATGGGGACCTGGAAGCGCTTCAGCCAGCAGGGACTGCATGACGAGCTGTTCCTGGTCTATGGCCATGGCGATGGTGGCGGCGGACCGACGCGGGGCATGCTGGAAAATGTGCGCCGCATGGAGCGCGGCATTCCGGGTTGCCCCAAGATCCGGCATGAGCCGATGGCGCCCTATTTCGAACGGCTGGTGGACCGCATGCGCCGGGAGCCCGAGGCGTTTCCGCGCTGGGTGGGCGAGCTCTATCTCGAATATCACCGCGGTACGCTGACCTCGGTGGCCAAGAACAAGCAGAACAACCGCCGCGCCGAACAGGCGCTGCACGTGCTTGAGCTGCTGGGTGTCATGGCGCGCCGGCAAGGCGTGGACTATCCCCATGAGGAGCTGGAAAAGCTCTGGGAAGTCGTGCTGCTCAACCAGTTCCACGACATCCTGCCGGGGACGTCGATCGGGCCGGTCTATGATGACAGCGATAGCGAATATGCCGGCTTCTTCGCCCAGGCGGAGGCGCTGCAGCAGCGGCTCGCCGGGGCGCTGGCGGGGCAGGGCAGGCATGTGGTGCTCAATGCCGCCAGCCACAGCCGGTCGGGCCTGGTGCATCTGCCTGAGGGCACCGGAGCGGCCCGTATCGGGGGTGTCGAGGTCGCTGCGCAAACGGTGACATTTGCCGATGGCAGGCGCGCTCGCGCGGTGCCGGTCACTGATGTTGCCGGGCTCTCGACGCTTGAGGTGGTGCTGACCGAGGCAGCGTCAAGCTTGCCGCAAGAAAGCTTGGTGGTTTCTCCGGTCTTGCTGGAGAATGCCGCGCTGCGTGCCCGGTTCAACGAAAAAGGGCAGTTGATCTCGCTGTTCGACAAGCGGGCGGGCCGCGAAGTCATCATGGCGGGCAAGGTGGGCAATGCCTTTGTTGCGCACCAGGATATCCCGATCGACTTCGATGCCTGGGATATCGACGATTATTTCGAGGATCGCAGCTGGCCGGTGGACGCCCTGGTGAGTGCCGAGGTGGTTGAGACCGGACCATACCGCGCCGCGATCCGGTTCGAGTGGCGCTATGAGGCCTCGCGCCTCGTGCAGGTCGTGTCGCTGGAGGCCGAGGCCGGGCAGCTCGAATTCGATACATTCGTCGACTGGCAGGAGCGCCAGACGCTGCTCAAGGTCGGCTTTCCGCTCGATATCCGCACCGATACCAGCCGCGCCGAGACGCAGTTCGGTCACCTGTCGCGTCCGACCCATGCCAATACGAGCTGGGAGCGTGCCCGCTTCGAGACCTCGATGCACCGCTGGGTCGATCTCAGCGAGGCCGGCTTCGGCGTCGCCGCTCTCAATGACTGCAAGTATGGCTATGACGCCAAGGGCAGCACGCTGCGGCTGACGTTGATCAAGTCGCCGGTTTTCCCCTGGCCGGAGGCCGATCGGGGCGAGCATCGCTTCCGCTATGGGTTGCTGGTGCATGGTGGCGACCTGCAGGCCATCCACAATGCGGCCAGCGCCTTCAACATGCCGCTGCAGCTGCTCGCCGGCACGGCGACAGGCCGACCAGAAACCGTGCCGGTGGCGGTGCTGGATTCCGACCAGGTGGCGATCGAGACGGTGAAACTGGCCCAATCCGGCGCTGGCACCATCCTGCGACTGTGGGAAACCCAGGGCAAGGCGGGGACGGTCACGCTCACCCTGCCGCGGGCGGCCCGCATCAGCGAGACGGACCTGCATGAAGTGGAAACCTCAGTGCTGGCGGAGGAGGAGGGCAGCGTCACCCTGCATTTCCGGCCGTTCCAGATCCGCACGTTGATGATCAGCTGAAGCGCCAAGCCTCCCGCTTGCGGCGGGGGGCGAGGTCACCTACCGTTTTGAACGAAATTCCCGAACCGCGTCGCCGCCCGGCGAAGCCGGTTCGGGCCAATGCCAGGACCAAGACATGATCCCCGCCATTCCAGACGCCTTGCCACCCCTGCCCAAGCGGTCTGTCGGCATGTGGCTCAAGGGCGACTGGCACATGCATTGCCGGCACAGCACCGATTCCACCAACAATCCGCAATCGCGGATCATCGGTTTTGCCGAGCGGATGGGGTTCGACTACCTGGTCATCACCGATCACGATGTGCATGTCCACGGCGCGGTGGCCCAGAATACCTGGGCCGATCCGGAATACCGGTCGGACTCGGTGTTGCTGTTCTACGGCGCCGAGCTGACCGCGCCGCGTGGCCACGTCAATATCCTGTCGCCTGAGCCCTATGATCATCAGCGGATCTTCGACGCCCGCAATGCGCGCGATTGGGACCTGCTGCAGCTCAAGCGAGAGCTGGGCGTGCATTGGTCGGCCAACCACCCCAACCACAAGAACCACTATGGCTTTTCGTGGGACCTCGCTGATTCCGTCGAGATCTGGAACACCAGCATCTGGCCCAAGAACATCATCAGCGTCCGCATGTGGGACGATCAGCTGCTGTCCGGCCGCATGATCGGGGCGCGTGGCGGCAGCGATGCGCATCACGGCATCCCTGATAATCCCGCGCTCATCGTGCCGCAGACCATCGAGGGCTCGGCCAATTATGTCGGCACGCCCACGACCTGGATTTTTGCCACCGGCCGCACCAAGCCGGCAATCCTGGCTGCGCTGAAAGCCGGGCGCGCATCGGTCAGCTCCAACCCCTACAATCCCCGTGTCGAGTTCTATGCGGACACAGCCGGTGACGGGCAGTTTGATATGATGATGGGCGACAATGCCAAAGCAACCGGCGGCCCGGTGACCTTTGAGGTGCGCCTGGTCGGTGGTGGCATTGCCGGGGCGGCCTACAAGGTCCGCGTGGTCAAGAACCGCGAGGAACTCACCACGCTCATCACTGACGCCGCGAGCCGGTCGGTCCGCTTCACGGACACTCCCTCGACCCATGAAAGGTCCTATTATCGGGTGGAGGTGGAAGGCCCGCAGGCGCCTTATCCGGAAGTGCCCAATTCGATGGCGCAAAGCCAGAATATGGTGGCTTTGTCCAATCCGCTCTATTTCAACTACGATCCGAACTTCTAGGACAGGCTGCGCGTGCGCGATCCGAGCCGTAAAGTGGGCATCAAGGACATTGCCGAGGCTGCCGACGTGGCGGTCTCGACGGTGTCGCATGTGCTCAATGGCACGGCGCCCATCTCAGCCGATGTGCGCGATCGCGTGCTGAACGCGGCCAATACGTTGGGCTATCTGGCGCGGCGGCGCGAGAAGGCTGCTATCGCCGTACTGCGCAGCGTGCTGCTGGCCGTGCCCAGCGATACGCTGCCGCATAACGAGCACAACCTTTATTCGTGGACGCTGCTCAGCGCGTTGACCCGCGAATGCGAGCGGCGCGCTATCAGGGTGATCCCGATGGAAGTGGACAAGCCGGCGGTGAGCCGGTCCCATGTCGTCGACGTGGCGCGGTCGGCCGAGGTGGATGGCATCCTGCTGCTGAACGAGGATCGGCCCGAGCTGCTGCAGGAGATCGCCGCGTCGCGCATTCCGGCGGTGCTGATGAATGGCGAAGATCACGAAATGCAGATCGACAGCGTGACGCCGGGCAATCGCTTCGGGGCGCGCTATGCCACCAACTGGCTGATCGGCCAGGGCCATCGATCAATCATGCATCTAAGCTGGGAGGGGCGATCCACCATAAGGCGGCGGCGCGACGGCTTCCTCGATGCGTTCCGCGCCAATGGGCTGCCGCTCGACACGGCGCACGTGCACCTGGCCGACGGCTATCTGCCCGAGCTGGGGGCAAAGGCGATCGACGCATGGCTGGACCAGCATGGTGGCCTGGGCGGCATCACGGCGATCTTCTGCGCGGCGGACAACCTGGCGCTGGGCGTGATGACGGCGCTGGACCGGGCCGGAATACGAATGCCCGAGGATGTGTCGATCGTGGGCTTTGACGGCGTGGCGATCGGCGAGTTCACCGCACCGGCGCTGACCACCGTCAGCGTACCGCTCGAGCATATGGGGCCGGCGGCCCTGCACCTGCTCGAACAACGGATCGTCAACGCGGCGCTCAACCCGCCGGCCCACCGGCTGGAGTTGGGCTGCCGACTGACGGTGCGCGGCAGCGTGCGCCGAAACGGTTGATCAGCGGGTCGGAAGGACGCCGAACAATTCGTCGAGCAGCTCGCCGCGGGCCAGTTCCAATGCGCCCAGCAGGCCGGCGCGCCCGCCGCTGCGACTGCGGACGATCTGGATCGGTCGCAGCCATGTGGCTGACACAAGGCCTTCGACGCGCTCGATGAATTCGGGCCGGGCGCCGATACTGCCGCCGAAGATCAGCAGATCGGGATCGAGCAGGGCCAGCAAAGCCAGGGCGGCGCGGGCCGTGTGGTGGGCAGCAGCGTCCAGCGTGGCCTGCGCGGCCGGGTCGCCGGCTTCGGCGGCGGCGAAGATGTCGCGCACGCTGTGGGCAGCGTCGCCGCCCCGGCTGACATAGTCGCGCCGGATGCCGGCCTCGCCGACCCGCTCCTCGAGCGAAGGGATGCCGGGCGCGTCGATCTGCCAAAGCGGCATATAGCCGAGCTCGCCGGCGCCGCCATGGGCGCCACGCAGCAGGCGGCCGTTGATCATCAATGCGCCGCCAATGCCGGTCCCCAAGGCGATGAAGGCTGCGTTCTCGCGGCGCGTGCCGGTGCCCTGGTCGACTTCGGCCAGCAGGGCCAGGTTGACGTCATTGTCGATGAGAACATTGACGCCCAGCGTCTCCCGCAAAGCCGAACGCAGATTGCCGCCCTCAAGGCCGGGCAGGTTGCCGGCCAGGCTCAGGTCGGCGGTGATGGGGTGCACTGCTGCGGGTATGCCAACAGCGCCGGCCCGGAGACGAAATCGCGGCATGCCCGCCTGCTGGCACAGGGTGTCGGTCATGCGTCCCAACTGGGCGACCAGGTCCGCGGCGCCCGACTGCACGGTGGCTTCGGTGGTTTCGGCGAGCACCTGTCCGCGCAGGTCGGCGATAGCGCCGGCGATCTTGGTGCCGCCGACGTCAAAACCCGCTACCAGCGCCGCATCGGCCTTGAGGGCATAGGACAATTGCGAGCGCCCCGGCGCGCCGCCGAGCATGCCCTCGACCCGGACGAGACCCTGTACTTCGAGGCCCGCCAGAAGCTCGGAAACGGCCAGTCGGGACAGTCCGATCCGCTGGGCCAAGGCGGGGCGCTGCAGCGATTCACCACCCATCATTGCCTCTGCCAGCAGGCGTAAGTAACCGGCTAGTGAATTTTTTCGGGCCGAGAGAGGCGCTGTGCCGGCACGGCGAGAGTTGGCGCTATCGCCTTGATTTGATTGCCAATCTTCCATTCAAGTTTCCCGCGAGGGCTCCTCGCTTGTCACCGATAACAGCGCCAATGCAAATTTTTTCGTATTGCACCTTTGTGAAACAGGCGCATAGACTGCTCATGTAACAGCACGAAACTCGCCAAAGAGACAAGCCAATTGTACGAGCGAGCGCTGGAGCAGAGGACGAAAGGGAGGTGATCATGAAAATATTTCAAGCCACGATCAACCTGACCTTGAACGGATTCACGTTGCCGCATGTCACCCGAGGGTGCATTCCGGCAGAAGCGCGAGGGACGAAAACAATGAGTGCCAATAAGTGGATCGCGCGCCTGGCGATCGCTGCCCTGTCAGCCACGGCCCTGGCCAGTGCTGCCTGGGCTTTCCAGGAAGCCCCGATGCTGACCGAGATGGTCGAAGCGGGCACGCTGCCGCCGGTTGATGAGCGGCTGCCGACCAAGCCCACCGTGGTCAATGCCCTGTCCGTGGGCGAGTATGGCGGTACCTGGCACCGCGCCTATAGCGGCCCGGGCGATCGCTGGGGCCCGACCAAGCTGATGGAAGAGCGCGTGCTCAAGTGGGCCGCCGGTCCCGATGGCACCGCCCAGCTCACCCCCGGCTATATCGAAAGCTATTCGGTCAACGACAATTCCACCGAATTCACCTTCACGCTGCTCGATGGCCTCAAGTGGTCCGACGGCGCGCCGGTCACCACCGAAGACGTCAAGTTCTGGTACGAGGACGTGTTCCTCAACCCCAAGATCATCCCCACGATCGATCCGACCTTCTCGCCCGGCGGCGTGCCGATGGAAGTCGAGATCAAGGACGAGCGTACCTTCACGGTCAAGTTCGCCCAGCCGTATGTCTATTTCCTGCAGATCCTGGCCAAGGATTCGACCGGCGAGCCCAGCCTTGATCGCGCCAGCTTCGTGCTGCCCAAGCATTATCTGAGCCAGTACAACGACAAGTATGCCACCGAAGCCGATCTGGCTGCGGCTGCTGCCCAGTTTGGCGTGGCCAGCTGGACCGACCTGTGGGGCTCCAAGGGCGCCGTCACCGCCTGGTGGTCCAACCCCGACCTGCCGGTGCTGACCGCCTGGAAGATCGAGACGCCGGCCCCGGCCGAAAACGTCACCATGGTGCGCAACCCCTACTATTGGGCCGTCGACCAGGAGGGCAACCAGCTGCCCTATATCGACACCATCAACCACCGCCTCTACCAGGATCCGCAGAGCCTGGCGCTGATGGTGGCCCAGGGCCAGATCGACGCGCAGGACCGCGGCATGAGCCAGCCCTACGACTTCTACAAGGAGAACGAAGAGCGCGGAAACTACCAGGTCGTGCCCTGGCTGGGCTCGGGCGTCTGGTCCCTGATTCCGAACATGAACACGACCGACGAAGTGCTGCATGCGATTTTCGCCGATGAGCGGGTTCGCCAGGCGCTTTCGGTGGGGCTCGATCGCGAGCTCATCATCGAACTCACCCAGTCGGGTCTCGCCAAGCCGATCCAGGCTGCGCCGGTCAATGGCTCTCCGTATTACCAGGAAGACCTGGCGACGCACTGGACCGAGTATGATCCGGACCTTGCCAACTCGCTGCTCGATGAGGCCGGCCTTGCCGAACGCGACAGCGAAGGCTTCCGCCTGCGTCCAGATGGCAAGCGCTTCACCCTGGTCGTTCAGGGCGGCGACGCCGCGCTCGACAAGCAGCTTGAGCTGATCGCCGAAATCTATGGCGAGCTCGGCATCGAAATCCTGCCGCGCATCATGGATCGGACCCAGTTCGATACCAACCGGGCGAACAACGATTTCGAGGTGCAGTATCTCGTGTTCGACCGCCTGACCTACGTGCCCGCCGATCCGCGCATCATGATGGGCTCGGAAAGCTACGCCAACCAGTCCTACGTCTGGTACAGCACCAACGGCGCAAGCGGCATCGCGCCGGCCGAAGGCAGCAACTTCCAGAAGATCTACGATCTGTGGGACAAGGCTTCGAGCGCACCAAGCGTCGAGGAAGCCGACAAGTCGATGAATGAGCTGATCCGCACCTTCGTCGAAGGCGGCTATGTCATCGGCGTCCACGGCGAAGGCACGGTCGTGAACGTGGTCTCCAACCGCATGCACAATGTGCAGCCGGACCTGATCATGGACGATATCTTCCGCGAAGTTGGTCTCTCCCGTACCCAGCAATACTGGCTGGATCAGGAGTAAGACCCCTGCCGGCCGCGCCCCTCCGCCGCGGCCGGCGCCCTTCCCTGGGCAACGTCTGAAACGACGGCGTCAGAGGGCGGAATTCCCTTCCGCCCTCTCGACACGAAAGTTAGAAGCTGAAGCGCCCGATCCCGTCTTGCGGATTGCGCGCGGCTCTCGGAGACAGATCATGGTCGCCTTTATTATTCGCCGAGCGCTGCTGGCGATCCCGATGCTGATCTTAATTTCGCTGATCTCCTTCATCATCATCCAGCTGCCGCCGGGTGACTATGTGACCGCCTATGCCGCGCAACTGCGCCAGAGCGGCGAATACATTTCGGCCGTGCAGGAAGCGACCATGCGCGATCGCATGGGGCTCAACGATCCGCTCCTGGTGCAATACTGGCGCTGGATCACGGCCATCGTCTTCCGTGGCGACTTCGGCTACTCGCTCGATTGGAACGCGCCGGTTTCGAGCCTGATCTGGGATCGCCTGGCCATCACCCTGGCCCTGTCGACCGCCAGCCTCATCATCACCTGGATCATCGCCATCCCGGTCGGCGTCTATTCGGCCACGCGGCAATATTCGGTGCTGGACTATGTGTTCACCATCTTCGGCTTCCTGGGCAAGGGCACGCCGGACTTCCTGCTGGCGCTGATCCTGATGTGGATCGCCTTCGTTTACATGCAGCTCGATGTGGGCGGGCTGTTCTCGACCCAGTACCAAAACGCGCCCTGGAGCTGGGGCAAGCTCGTCGACCTGTTGCAGCACCTGTGGATTCCACTGGTCGTGCTGGGCACCGGTGGCGCGGCCGGCCTGATCCGCGTCATGCGTGCCAACATGCTGGACGAACTGGGCAAGCCCTATGTGGAGACCGCCTATGCGCAGGGTCTGTCCGAGCGCCAGGTGGTCTGGGGTTATCCGGTGCGCGTGGCGCTCAACCCGTTCATCTCGACGGTAGGCTGGGCGCTCCCCGCTTTGTTCTCCGGCGACGTCATCACCGCCATCGTGCTCAACCTGCCCACCACCGGGCCGCTGCTGCTGCAGGCGCTCAAGATGCAGGACATGTACCTGGCCGGCAGCTTCATTCTCATCCTCAGCGCCTTCACCGTCATCGGTACGCTGCTCTCCGACATTCTTCTGGCGTGGTTCGATCCGCGCATCCGTTACGCGTGAGGTGCGGCCAATGACCGAGCAAACTCTTGCCGCCGAACCGATCAACGCCAAGAAGGAAGACCTCTACAGCGCCAAGCCCTGGCGGCTGATCTGGCGCCGTTTCTCCAAGCATATCCTGGCGGTCATCTCGCTGTGGTTCCTGGTGATCCTGGCGCTATGCGCGATCTTTGCCGAGTTCGTGGGACCCTATGATCCGTTCAAGGTCGAGCGTCTGCGCACCATGGCGCCGCCCACGGGCATCAGCCTGTTCCACGATGGCCAGCTTGTAGGTCCCTTCGTCTATGCCATGGAGCGGACCCGCGATCCGGAAACGACCCGGGTCACCTACCTGCCCGATACGAGCAAGCCACTGCCGATCCGCTTCTTCACCGCGGGCAGCGAATACTCGTTCTTCGGGCTGTTCGATACCAACATCCACCTGTTCGACGTGGAGGGCGGCCGCCGCGACCAGATCAACCTGCTGGGCACCGACGATCTTGGCCGCGACGTGTTCTCGCGCCTCATCCATGGTGCGCGGGTGTCGCTGTCGGCGGGGCTGGTCGGCGTTGCCTTTGCCTTTGTGCTGGGCCTGACCCTGGGGTCGATCTCGGGCTATTTCGGCGGCTGGATCGACGGCAGCATCCAGCGCCTGATGGAGCTCATCAGGTCCATTCCCACCATCCCGCTGTGGATGGGCCTTGCGGCCGCGCTCCCGGTCGCCTGGGACCCGCTGTTCGTCTATGTGCTCATTACCTTCATCCTGGCGCTGATCGGCTGGACCTATCTGGCGCGTGTGGTGCGCGGTCAGTTTCTCGCCCTGCGCAACGAAGACTACGTGTTGGCCGCCCGCCTGTCGGGCGCCAGCGAATACCGCATCATCACCAAGCATATGCTGCCCTCGATGACGTCCTACATCATCGCGGCGCTTACGCTTGCCGTGCCGGAAATGATCCTGGGCGAAACGGCGCTCAGCTTCCTCGGGCTGGGCCTGCGCCCACCTGTCGTCAGCTGGGGCGTGCTGCTGCAGGATGCGCAGAACCTGCGGTCCATCTCGCTGGCGCCGTGGCTGCTGTCACCGGGCCTCGCCGTGGTGGTGACCGTGCTGGCCTTCAATTTCCTCGGCGACGGCCTGCGCGATGCGGCTGACCCTTATGGGCAGTAACACCATGACCAAGACCTCCATGCCAGCCGAACGGCTGCTCGAACTCGACAATGTCCATGTGCACTTTCCGCTGCGCGAGGGACTGGTGAAGGCCGTGAACGGCGTCTCCTACCATGTGAACAAGGGCGAAGTGCTCGGCATTGTGGGCGAGAGCGGTTCGGGCAAGTCCATTACCGCCCGCGCCATCATGCGGCTGCTGCCCAAGCGGGCGGTGGCCGCGGAGGGCAGCATCAGGCTGCGGCCGCGCAGCGGCGAGGACTATGAGCTGTCCGCGCTCGATCGCAACAGCCGGGCCATCCGCCAGGTGCGGGGCCAGCATATCGGCATGATCTTCCAGGAGCCGATGACGGCGCTGTCGCCGGTGCACACGATCGGCATGCAGATCATGCGCACGGTGCAACTGCATATGGGCCTCAGCCGCCAGGCGGCGCGCGCCCGCGCCATTGAGCTGCTGGCCAAGGTGCAGATGCCGCGCCCCACCGAGCTGGTCGACGCCTTCCCCCACCAGCTGTCGGGCGGCATGCGCCAGCGCGCCATGATCGCGCTCGCCATTTCGTGCAATCCGAGCCTTTTGATCGCCGACGAACCGACGACGGCGCTCGACGTGACTACCGAGGCGCAGATCCTTGAACTGCTCAAGGAACTGCAGTCCGAAATGGGCATGGCGATCATCTTCATCACCCACAATTTCGGCGTGGTTGCCGACATCGCCGACCGCGTTTCGGTGATGTATCTGGGCAAGATCGTCGAAACTGCTTCGGTCGATGACATCTTCTATGCGGCCAAGCACCCCTATACCCAAGCGCTGCTGCGTTCCATTCCGCGCCTCGGGGTGGATCAGGGCCGTCGCCTGCCGACCATTCCGGGCATGGTGCCCGATCCCTTCAGCGTGCCCCCCGGCTGCGCGTTCAATCCGCGCTGCGCCCATGCGGTTGCGGGTGTCTGCGACGTCGAGGTGCCGCCCGAGAAGATCTTCGGCGCGCAGATGTCGCGCTGCCATTTTGCCGATAAGTTCGTTGCCGCGGAGGCCGCCCATGTCTGAGCTTCCCAGGCTTGACCAATCCAGCATGCCCGATGATGTCCTGTTCTCGGTTCGCGGGCTGAAGAAGTACTTCCCGATTCAGGTCGGCTGGCTCAAGAAGCATGTCGGCGACGTCAAGGCGATCGACGATGTGTCGCTCGATATCAGGAAGGGCGAAACGCTCGGCCTGGTGGGCGAAAGCGGTTCGGGCAAATCCACCGTGGCCCGCCTGATGCTGCGTGCCTACGAGCTGACCGACGGGCAGATCCTGTTCCGTCGGGCCAGCAACGAGATCGTCGACCTCTCCAATCTCTCCGACCGCGAGATGCGGCCGTTGCGCGCCGAGATGCAGATGATCTTCCAGGATCCCTATTCCTCGCTCAATCCGCGCATGACGCTGCTGGAGCTGGTGGGCGAGCCCATGGTGATCCACGGCAATGGCAATCGCGGCGAGATCGCCGACCGGGTGGCCGAACTGCTCAAGGTGGTCGGCCTCCGTCCCGAATTCATCAATCGCTATCCGCATGCTTTTTCGGGCGGGCAGCGCCAGCGCATCGGCATTGCGCGGGCCCTGGCGCTCAATCCCAGCTTCATCGCCGCCGACGAGGCGGTGTCGGCGCTGGACGTGTCGGTGGCGGCGCAGAACATCAACCTGCTGCAGGACCTGCAGGAGCAGTTTGGCCTGACCTATCTGTTCATCACCCATGACCTGGGCATGGTCGAGCATATCGCCGACCGCGTCGGGGTGATGTATCTGGGGCGTCTGATGGAAGTGGCGCCGACCGAGGCGCTGTTCTCGCGGCCGCTCCATCCCTATACCGAGGCGCTGATGGCCGCCGTGCCGCAGCCCGATCCGCGCGGCAACCGCACGCGCAAGCGGGTGCCGCTCAAGGGTGAGATCGCCAATGCGGCCAATCCGCCTTCGGGCTGCAGCTTTCATCCGCGCTGCCCTTATGCGCAACCCCGCTGCAGCGCCGAACTGCCGGCCCTGCGCGAGGTCGCCGGCGGACGCCAGGTGCGGTGCCATTTTGCCGAGGAACTGTCATTGGTGGGTGCGGTGGCGTAACGGCACCGCACTTGCCGAGCAGCACCACTTCCTGACCACAATATCCTGACCAGTTGATCGCCATGCCCGCCCCCTTGCTCACCATCACCAAAGGCGACAGCCTCAATGCCTGGGAGCTCTCGCCCGTAGAGGCCGAGTATTTCCCGGGTGAGCCTGCGATCGCGCACGATCCGCAGAACTATCGCTACGTCAACGGCTTCGTGGATGTGGGCGACCTGCCATGCCGGGTCGCCACCTGGCGCGATGTGGCCACGCGCCGGGTCGAGCTCCGGACGGACTGGCCGGTGGAGGGCCTTTACCTGCCCGGCAGCAACAGGCGGGTGGAGTTCACCCAGTTTCGCTATCGCCCCACGCGTCTGGCGCGCTGGTGCCGCAGCTGGGTCAGCGCACCCACGGACCGGTATTGCTCGTTCCGGCTATCGACGCGCGGTGGGGTGCATATCTGGGTCGATGGCGAGCCGGCCGGGCGGTTTGAACCCTTTACCCGCAACAGCACCGAAGACACGGTGGTTCACCTGCCGCTCAAGGCCGGTGGCAGCGAGATCATCGTCCTGACCGAAGACATGGCTGAGCGCGATGTGCAGTGGTTCTTCGAACTGGTGCTGCTTGACGATGTTGCGCTGGCTGTATCACTGCCGGGTGCCCAGATGGGGCAGCAGGTCGAGGCGCTGAAGACGCTGGCGAGCCAAGCCCGGTGCAAGGGCGATGTCGTCGATCCGGAAGGCCAGGTAATACTGGAATTCGACACGCCCGCCGCTATCGATGTGGATGTGCATGTGCGGGTGACCGCTACGTCTCATACGCAGGCGGTGTTGCTCGATCGGCAGCTCACGCTCAAGGCCGGCGCAACCGAGCTGCCACTCTGCATGGGGCATGAGCTGCCCGATGGCTATCACACCCTGCCGCTGACCC
The DNA here is from genome assembly GCA_965650055.1 of uncultured Devosia sp. Classification (GTDB taxonomy): domain Bacteria; phylum Pseudomonadota; class Alphaproteobacteria; order Rhizobiales; family Devosiaceae; genus Devosia. Next base: position 17,803 of record CBFGMY010000014.1, on the reverse strand, counting down.
TTATCGCGGGGGAGTCGCGGGTGGATCGCAGCATCGGCTGCGCGGTGCTGCACGAGGCTGTGCCGCAGCCGCTGCCGGGGGACCTGGCGGCGCGCAAGCGGAGCGCGCTCGAGCATGCGGCGCTGCATGGGGAAATGCGCATGGGTACGGCCGTTGCCCTGCTGGAAACCGGCCGCGCCGATGACCCGCGCCTGCGGCCCATCATCGAGGACACGCTGCTGGCGATCGAGGAAAGGCGGGACTGCGCCGATTTCGTTTCGGTGCCGCTGCTCTGGGCCTATCAGCGGCACGCCGCCGACCTTCCTGATGATCTCCGGCTGCGCGTCGAAACCGCTTTGCTGGAGTTCCGCTATTGGGTGGACGAGAAGGGCAATGACGTCATGTGGTTCTGGAGCGAGAACCACGCCCTGTGTTTCCATGTCTCGCAATTGCTGGCGGGGCTGACCTGGCCGGACAGGCTGTTCACCGCGTCCGGGCGCAGCGGACGCGAGCAGGCGGACCTCGCCAGTGAGCGGCTGGGGCGCTGGTTCGACTCCGTCGAGGAAGAGGGGCTCGCGGAGTGGAATTCGTCGGCCTATTACCCCGTCGATTTCATCGGGCTGCTCGCCCTGGCCGAACTCGCACCCGAACCACTGGCGCAGCGGGCCTGGGCGCTTTGCGACCGCATCTTCACCATGGTGGCCCTCCATTGCCTCAACGGGGTGCCAGCCGGTTCGATGGGGCGTGCCTATGACAAGGAACTGCGCGCCGGACCGCTGACCGAACTGGCGCCGTTTGCCACTGTCGCCTTTGGCAAGGGGTGGCTGAATACGGGCGTCGCCTCGCTGCCGCTGTTCGCGGCGGGTCGCTACGAGCCGCCGGCGGCATTGGACCAGTATGTGGAGCCACGGGTCGGGGAGGTGGTTTCGGCGCGCTATCTGCAGGGCTATGGTCCGGCAAGCCTGCTGACCCTCTACAAGACCCGCGACGTGCAGCTGTCGAGCAATAGCGGCGCCAAGGCTGGCGGCTATGGACACCAGCAGCACGTGCTCGACCTGCGCTTTGCCGCCCATCCGATGGCGCGCAGCTGGGTCAACCATCCCGGCGAGGATGATCCCTGGGGTCAGCAGCGGCCGTCCTATTGGGCCGGCAATGGCAGCCTGCCGCGCGTGGGCCATGCCGGCAATGTCGCGCTGGCGCTCTATCGCGTCGGCGAGGATGCCCGGCTGAGCTTCACCCATGTCTACGCCGCGCGCAGCGGCATCGTGCATCACTTGCGGGGTGACACGCTCATCCTGCAATCGGGCGAAGCCCTGGTCGCATACAAGGCGACCGGCCCGTTGGAGGCCATTACGGCGGGGCCGGGGGCGGGTCTCGAATATCGGTCGCATGGGCGCCAGCAGGGCTGGGCGGTCATTGTCGGCGAAACCCACGACCTGGACGCGTTTGCCGAACATGTCGCTGCTTGCCGGCTGGACCTGGACCCGCAGGCGACGCAACTGTCTCTGTCGGTGCCGGGGAAGCCCGGGCTGGTGCTCGATTGGTCGGCCGGACTGACCTCGGGCGGGCAGCCCGTGGTGTCAGAGACGCTATCGGCCATGCCGCGCGTCAGTATTTCCCGGCGGAACTGAAGCCGGGGCCGGTCAGGCGCTGACCCAGGCCACCCATCGGGGCTTGATCGGCGCGGCGCCGTCCATATCGCGGCAATTGCCATAGACCGGAAACAGCTGGCGCTGGGCATTGACGGTAAGGGTCTCGGCGTCGAGGCGGACCTCTATTGTCGCCGCGTCCTCGCCCAGCATCTCGACCACCGCGACCTCGATCTGGTCGATGGGGCCGCGTCCGACGGCCCAACTGCGCGCGGCGGCTTCGGCGGATTGTTCGAGTTCGCTGAGCTTTGGATTGCCCTTGTAGCCGGGCAGATAAATGTCGTCGCGAGCGATCGCAGCCAGGAATTCGGGGACGGAAGCGGGCGTCAGCCGGCCATAGCGCTGCCGGTCCGGCATGACGATAACCGAAGGCGCGAAGTGGCAGCCCCCGATATGGGTGCATTGCAGCACCTCAAGGTCGAAGGTGGGTGCGGCGGCGGCCAGGGCCTTGAACACCGGGAAGCCATAACGGGCGCAGCAGGCGTCCGTCTTGGCGTCGGTGCAGCAAAGGATCACGCGGCGGGGCAGGGGCATGCCACCAAGGGGCAGGCCATCCCGCCACTGCGCGACCAGCTCAGCCGCATGCGCCTGGTCGCGGGGTATGACGCTGGTCATGTCGGGGAAGGACAGCAGCTCCAACGGCTGGCCGTCGCCGGTATCGACGAAGCCGACATAGCGCCCGTTGCCGGTCGCCGCCTTCATCGCCGCGCGCAGGTCATCGGACAGGCCCACGGTCTCGAAGCGCGGACGGCGCCAATTGCCCTTGGGCCAGCGGATGAACAGATGCCGCTCGGCCAGGGTGCCGGTGCCGGCCAGCGGCTCGCCGCAGGCAATGGCGTGATCGGTGCAGAAATGCATGAACGGCTAGTCGGCTTGCGACGGCAGGGTGACGCCGTAGATCTTGGCCAGATCGTCGAGCATCATGTAGGCGCTGTAGATACCGCCGCCGAGGTTCCAGGCCAGTTCGCCGACACGCGCGACCTTGCCGGCCTTGGTGGCCCCCAGCTGCAGGAACAGTGGATCATTGAGCCATTCGTCGAGGTTGGCCAGGGATTCGGCATTGTCGTCATCGGGGGCGAAATAGAAGATGCGATCGCCGCCCATTTCGGGAATGCGTTCCTTGCCGATCTGCACGAAGGTCTCTTCGCTGCGCTGCAGCGCCGGGCGCTGGAAGCCGACGAGATCGAGCACCACGCCGGGGAAGGAGTGGTCGGAATAGATGCGGGTGCGGCCGGGCGCGAAGCGGACCAGCGAGATTTCCTCGTTGATGGCGTCGCCGATGGCTGTGCCGAGTTCGGCACCCCGGGCCTTGAGCGCGGCGACATTGGCCCTGGCCTCATCGCCTCGTCCGATGACATCGCCGTAGAACTGGTAGTTATCGAGCCAGGCCGAGCCAATGGTGGTCGACATGACGGTCGGGGCGATGGCGGAGAGCTGCTCGTAGATCTTTTCCTGCCGGACCATGGTGCCGATGATCAGGTCGGGTTCGAGCGACGCCAGCACTTCGAGATTGATGGCCGTCTCGGTGCCCAGCGACACGGTATCGACCAGCTTGTCGGCGAGGTGGGGATAGAAGGGGTTGCCCTCCCAGGACTGGGCTGCGCCGACCGGCACGACGCCCAGATGCAGCAGAGCCTCGGTGCCCTCATTGGTGAGGATAGCGATCCGCAGCGGGGCATCGGGTACCTCGGTGACGCCCATGGCATGGGTGATCTCGCGGGCCTGTGCGGAGACAATGAGCGCCAGCGCGATCAGCGCCGTGGCAAGCAATCTGTTGGTCATTGGAAAATCCGAAAAGGGAAAGGTGGGGCCGCCGCAGCGGCCCCTCTGTCGTCAGCGGGTGGGGGTGAGTTCGTAGATCTTTTCGAGATCGTCGAGCAGCAGGTTGGCTGCGATGATGCCGCCGGCGGTGTTCCAGATGGCGTCGCTCACCGCATAGGCCTTGCCGGCCTTGACCACCGGCAGGTTCTGCCAGAGGGGATCGGCCGTCCAGTCATTGGCCTGGGCCGCGGCCGCGCCATCGCCGGTTTCGTAGACGAAGTAGAACAGGCGATCGCCATCGAAATCGGGGATGCGTTCCTTGCCGACATCGTCGGCAAATTCGTCCTTGTCTTGCACCTCAGGCCGGGCAAAGCCGATCTGGTCGAGGATCAGGCCGGCGAAGGTGTCCTTGTAGTAGATGCGGGTCAGCGCGGCCATGAAGCGGCCGAGCGAAATGCGCTCCTTTAGGGCCGGGCCGGCCTCTTCGGCGATCTTGGCGGCGCGCGCGTCGAACGCGGCCAGGGCAGCCAGGCCCGCGGCGCCCTTGCCGGCAGCGTCGGTATAGAGCGCCATGTTGATCTTCCAGTCGCCGCGCAGGCGCTCGGACATCACAGTGGGCGCGATGGCAGAGAGCTGCTCGTAGATCTTTTCCTGGCGTGTCTTGTTGCCGATGATCAGGTCGGGTTCGAGCGCGGCGATGGCCTCGAGGTTGACCGCCGATTCTTCGCCGACCACGGTGACGTCGGCCATCTCTGCGGCAATGTGATCGTACCACGGGTCGCCCAGCCAGGAGCGCACGGCGCCGACAGGGGTGATTCCGGCAGCCAGCAGGGCCTCTGTGCCCTCATTGGTGAGAACCACGATGCGCTGCGGATTATCCGGCACATCGGTGACGCCCATGGCGTGGGTGATTTCCCGCGCCATGGCCGGCTGCAGGGCGGCGAACAGAGCGACCAGCGCAAAACTGCCCAGAACCGTGCGGCGAAGAAGCTTCATGACTATTCTCGAACTTGACATTGAAGGTCATAAAATGATCTTCGAAAGCGAGAGAAGTCAACCTGACTTCTTTGATCAGCTTTTCGAGTGATGGTTCTGCACCAGGTTTCCACCAGCGTCGCACAGCGTTCCATGCCGCTATGGCTGGTCTACGCCTGTCTCGTTGTCATCCTGGCGGCGGCAATGGTGCTCAGCATCACCGTGGGCTACCGCGTCTATGGTTTGCAGCAGGCCGTCGGGGCGCTGTTTGCCTTTGACGGCTCGGAGGCGGCCACTGTCATCACCAGCCTGCGGCTGCCGCGGGCGGTCATTGCGCCGCTGGTCGGCGCGGGCCTCGCCATTGCGGGGGTGCAGGTTCAGACGCTGGCGCGCAACCGCATAGCCTCGCCCGATACGCTTGGGCTCAATGCCGGTGCTTCGCTCGCCGTCGTGGTGGCCAGCGCGGTGTTCGGCGTCGGTTCGCTGATCGGACTGTCGCTGACGGCGGCCCTGGGTGCGCTGGTCACCAGCCTCCTGGTTTTTGCCATTGCGGCGGGCGCGGGTGGCCTTTCGCCGATCCGCATCGTGCTGATCGGGGTCACCATTGCCGGGCTGGGGCAATCGATCGTCCAGATCATTCTCACCAACAACGAAGCGCAGCTGCAGAACCTGCTGTTCTGGCTCGCGGGGTCGTTCGTGGATCGGCCGATGACGCTGGCGCTGAGCGGCGGGCCGTTCATCGTCCTGGGTGTCGCATTGGCCCTGCTGTTGACGCGGCCGCTCGACGCCATGCAGGCGGACGACGAGACCGCGGCGGGGCTCGGTGTGCCGGTGACGCTGGTGCGGGTCGGCTGCTTCGTATCGATATCGCTGCTGACAGGAGCCTCGGTCGCCATGGCGGGGCCGGTGAGCTTTGTGGGCCTCGTGGTGCCGCATGCGGCGCGCCGGCTGGTGGGCCTGAGGCATGGCAGGCAGATCATCGCCGCAGGGCTGCTCGGGGCGAGCTACGCGACGCTCGCCGATGTCGCGGCGCGCTTCGTGATCTTCCCCGTCGAGGCGCCAGTTGGCGCCATCACCGCCGTGCTGGGCGGCGTCGTGCTGGTGGCACTCTTGCGCCGGAGGGCCGCATGAGCGGATTGACCTCAACATTGTCAGGCGCACGAGCGCCCATTGCGCTGGTGCTGCTGATTTGTGTCGGACTGCTCCTGGCGCTGAGCGGCGTGGCCTTTGGGTCAAGCTGGATCCCGCTCGACCAGGTCGCCTCGGTGATCCTCGGCGCCGGCGAAAAGACGCAGAAGCTGATCGTGCTTCAATTGCGCCTGCCGCGGGTGGCGATTGCGGCGCTGGCCGGCGGCGGCATGGCGGTTGCCGGGTTCCTGCTGCAGAAGATCACCCGCAATGCGCTGGCCTCGCCGGGCGTGCTGGGGGTTATCGACGGCGCGGCGCTGGGTGTCGTGATATTCCTCGCGGCGCTGTCGAACGAATCCAATGCGCTGGTGACCTCCATCGCTTACCAGCCACTTGCGGCGATGGCCGGTGCAGCGCTGGGCATCGCCCTGGTCTTCATGCTGGCGGGGCGGCAGGCGGCATCGGCGGTGCGGTTGCTGCTGTTCGGCATTGCCATTGCCGCCGTGTTCAAGGCGCTGGTCATGGTGATGATGCTGATCGGGCCGATCTATCGCACCAGCCAGGCAGCGCGCTGGATTGCCGGGGCGGTCAACGAGATCAACTGGAGCGAAATTCAGGTCACGCTGCTGATGCTGCTGCCCCTGCTGTGCTTGGCGGTGCTGGCGGCCCGCAAGATGCCGCCGGCGGAGCTGGACGAAGTGTCGGCGCGCAGTGTGGGCCTTGATTTGCCGGTGTTCCGGGTGCTGGTCTTTGCCCTCGCCGCGGGGCTCACGGCAGTGTCGGTGGCCTTTGTCGGCGGGGTCGGCTTTATCGGGCTGATGGCACCGCATCTGGCGCGGTTGGTGGTTGGCCGTAACGTTTATGCGGGTCTGCTCGCCAGCTTCCTGCTCGGCGCCATCATGCTTATCGGCGCCGACCTGATCGTTCGGGTGCTGTTCAGTCCAGTCGAAGTCCCGGCCGGAACGGTTACAGCGGTGATCGGCGCCCCCTATTTCCTTTTCCTCCTGATGAGCAGGCAACGCCATGACTGACAAACCGGCCATTGCCATCGATGCCCTGACGCTGGCCTATGGCAGTTCGACCATCCTCGACACCCTGTCGCTGGCCATTCCGCGCGGCAAGATCACCGTGCTGGCCGGGCCCAATGGCTGTGGCAAGTCCACGCTGCTGCGGGCGATCCGGCGGCTGCATAAGCCGAGCGCCGGGCGCATCCTGCTCGAAACCACCGATATTTCGAAGCTGGGCGAGCGCCTGCTGGCCCGCCAGATCGGCCTATTGGCGCAAAGCCCGTCGGCGCCGGAAGACATGACGGTGGAAGAACTGGTGCGACTGGGTCGTTACCCGCATCAATCCATGCTGCAGCCCTGGAGCCCCGATGACACGCGGGCGCTGGAAACCGCCATGGCCGGCACCGGCGTCGCCCACCTGCGTCAGCGCCATCTCGGCTCGCTATCGGGCGGCCAGTTGCAGCGCGTGTGGATCGCCATGGTGCTGGCGCAAGAAACCGAGATCGTCTGTCTCGACGAGCCGGTCAACCATCTCGACATGTCGCATCAGCTCGATTGCCTCGACCTGGTGCGCCAGCTCAATTCCGAGTTCGGCCGGACCATCGTGCTGGTCCTGCACGATCTTAACCTGGCGGCACGTTATGCGGACCAGCTGGTGTTCCTGCGCGATGGCCTGGTGGCGGCCAGCGGCCGGCCGGAGGAGCTGATGGTCGAGGACCTGATCGCCCGGGTGTTCGACGTCGATGCCATGGTCATCACCGACCCGGCCTATGGTCGTCCACTCTGCATCCCGCTGCGGACCCGGTAACGCCGCACCCAGCAGGGTCATGCCGCCAGCGTCATTGCCAGACGGCACACCCCTTGCGTCCAAGATAGTTATGTTACATAACTATATGCGAGGGAGGACGACATGAACCATCTGGGCACCCCCATACGCCAGGTGCGGCTCGGCAATATGGCGGCCGAGGCCGACCATCGCGCCGACGGCACGACCATTCTGCGCTCGGTCGAAACCCTGGGGCCTTATCCGCGCGCCATCGTCGATGCGCTGGAGGCCTGGGCCGCCAAGACCCCCGATACGGTCTTGATCGCCGACCGCGCGGGTGAGGGCTGGCGCAAGCTGAGCTATGCCCAGGTGCTGGAGCGTATCCGGCCGCTGGGCCAGGCGTTGCTCGATGCGGGCCTCTCGCCCGAGCGACCATTGATCATTATTTCCGGCAACGAAATCGAGCATTTCCTGCTCGGCATGGCCGCCATCTGGGTCGGGATTCCCTATGCGCCCATATCGCCCGCCTATTCGCTCGTCTCGACCGACTATGGCAAGCTCAAGCATATTGCCGGCCTGCTCACCCCCGGCATGATCTATGCAAGCGACGGTGCCCGGTTCGCCCCCGCCATCGAGGCGACCTTTGCGCCTGACATTCCGCTGATCGTGCGCAGCAACCCGCCATCGGGGCGCTCGGTGCGGCTGTTCGACGATCTGCTCAACACGCCGGTCACGGCGGCGGTTGCCGCGGCCCATGAGGCCACCACGGCCGACACTGTCGCCAAGGTGCTGTTCACCTCGGGCTCCACGGGCCTGCCCAAGGGCGTCATCACCACCAATCGCATGATGGCCTGCAACCAGCAGATGATCCGCACCGCGCTGGCCTTCCTGGGCGATGAGCCGCCGGTGCTGCTGGATTGGATGCCGTGGAACCATGTGGCCGGTGGCAGCCACAATACGGGCATCGCCATCTATAATGGCGGTAGCTTCTACATCGATGATGGCCAGCCCACCCCGGCGCGCATCGGTCGCACGCTGGAGAACCTGCGCCACGTTCAGCCCACCTTCTTCACCAATGTGCCCAAGGCCTATGAATTCCTGGTCGCGGCATTCGATGAGCATCCCGAGGCCCGGCGCAACCTGTTTGCGCGGCTGAAGCTGCTGCAATATGCCGGGGCGGGGTTGTCCCAGCATGTGTTTGACGGGCTCGATCGTGCCGCCCGGGCCGAAACCGGCGAACGCATTCTGATCATCACCGGTTATGGCTCGACCGAGACGGCGCCCTTTACCTTCACCACCACCTGGCCGGTGGAAGCGGCTGGCCATATCGGACTGCCCGCCGCCGGCATGACGGTCAAGCTGGTGCCCAATGGCGACAAGACGGAACTGCGGCTCATGGGGCCGAACGTGACCCCCGGCTACTGGCGCGATGCGGAAAAGACCGCCGAAGCGTTCGACGAGGAAGGCTTCTACAAGATCGGCGATGCGGTCCGCTTCGCCGATCCGGATGACCTCTCCAAGGGGCTGGTGTTCGACGGCCGCGTCACCGAGGACTTCAAGCTTTCGACTGGCACCTGGGTCAATTTTTCGGCAGTGCGCGCCTCGGTCATCGGCGCCTGTGCGCCGCTGATCCGCGATGTGGTGCTGACCGGTCTGGACCTCAACTATATCGGGGCCATGATTTTCCCCGATCTTGAGGCCTGCGCTCGCCATGCGGGGCTGCCGCCTGGCACCGATCCACAAGCGATCGTCGATCACCCTGCCATCAGGCAGAAATTCGCCGAGAGCCTTGGCGGCCTGACGCAGAAATCGACCGGCAGCTCCAACCATGTCGCCCGTGCCATTCTGATGTATGCACTGCCTGACATCGACAAGGGCGAGATCACCGACAAGGGCTCGATCAACCAGCGGGCGGTGCGCACGCATCGCGCCGACCTGGTGAACGCGCTCTATCTCGATGAGCCCGGTCCAGACGTTTTCATCCTGACCCGCAAAGGCGCCTGATATGAGCAAAGGTCTCCGCCTCACCTTCGATGATGCCTGGCTCCTGGGCGGTGCCCGCACACCGTTCATCGACTATCGCGGCGCGTTGTCGGAGATTTCGCCGATCGACCTGGGCATCAAGGCCGCTCGATCAGCCGTCGAGCGCACCGGCGTCAAGGCCGCCGATATCGGGCACACCATTGCCGGCTCCATGGCGCAGGCGTCGTTCGATGCCTATGTCACGCCGCGCCATATCGGGCTCTATGCCGGGGCGCCGATCGAGGCCCCGGCGCATCTGGTGCAGCGCATCTGCGGCACGGGGCTTGAAGTCATCGCGCAGGCGGCGGATTCCGTGTCGCTCGGGCGGGTCGAGCTGGCGCTTGGTGCCGGCTGTGAATCGATGAGCCGCAATCCCATTGCTGCCTATACGCACCGCAACGGCTTCACCATGGGCAAGGTAGAGTTCAAGGATTTCCTCTGGGAGGCGCTCTACGACCCGGCGGGGTGCGTGAACATGGGCGACACGGCCGAGAACCTTGCCAAGCAATATGGCATTTCCCGCGAGCGCGTCGATCGCTTCGCCGAGCGCAGCTTCAACCGGGCGATCGCGGCCCGCGACGCCGGCATCCTGGCCGAGGAGATCGTGCCTGTCATCAGCGAGAGCTTCGAGATCGAAGGCATCGACAAGCGCGGGATAAAGCTGCCGCGCGGAGTCGAGAGTGTCGATACCGACAGCCACATCCGCCCCTCGTCCTATGAGGTGCTGGCCAAGTTGCGACCCGCCTTTGGTGGCGTGCAGACGGGCGGCAACAGTTCGGCGATCGTCGACGGGGCAGGGGCGGTGCTGGTGGCTTCGTCCGCCTATGCCAAGGACAATGGACACAAGCCGCTCGTCCGCATTCTTGCCAGCGCTGCCGTCGGCGTGCCGCCGCAGATCATGGGCATCGGGCCGGCCCCGGCCATCCGCGCCGTGCTGGAGGCGGCAGGGATGCGGCTCGACCAGATCGGTCGTATCGAAATCAACGAGGCCTTTGGCGCGCAGATCCTGGCTTGTGTCGACGAGCTTGGCCTCGACGAGGACAAGCTCAACGTCAATGGCGGCGCCATTGCCATCGGCCACCCGCTCGGGGTCACCGGCATTCGGCTGGGGCTGACCCTTGCCAACGAGCTCAGGCGCTCCGGCATCCGCTATGGCATTGCCTCGGCCTGCATTGGTGGCGGGCAGGGCATTGCCCTGCTGATCGAAAATCCCGAGGCGGCATAATGGACATTTCGGGCAAGACCGCCTTCGTCACCGGCGCGGCCTCAGGGCTCGGCGCCGCGACCGCTCGCGTGCTGGCAAAAGCCGGGGCGCGCATCGCTATTTTCGATCGCAATGCCGAGCAGGGCGAGGCTATTGCCGCCGAGTTGGGCGGGAAGTTCTTTGCCGTCGACGTCGCCAACGCGGACAGCGCCGAGGGCGCGGTGGGTGCCGCGGTCGCCGCGCTGGGGACGCCTTCGGTGCTGGTCAACTGCGCCGGTATCGGCACGGCAGCCCGTATCGTCGGTCGCGACGGCCCGATGCCGCTCGATGCCTTCCAGAAGGTCATCAATGTCAATCTCATCGGCAGCTTCAACATGCTGCGCCTGTGTGCGCATGCCATGACGCTGGGCGAGCCCGATGCCGGCGGGCAGCGCGGGGTGATCATCTCGACGGCCTCGGTGGCCGCCTTCGAGGGCCAGATCGGGCAGGCGGCTTACGCCGCGTCCAAGGGCGGCATTGTCGCACTCACCCTGCCGGCAGCGCGGGAGTTCGCGCGCTTCGGCATCCGCGTGCTGGCCATCGCGCCGGGTTTGTTTCTCACCCCCCTGCTGGCGGAACTGCCCCAGGAGGTGCAGGACGGGTTGGCCAGTGCCATTCCCAATCCGGCGCGCCTTGGCAAACCGGAAGAGTTCGCGGCTTTGGTGCGCTCGATGGTTGAGAACGATTATCTCAATGGCGAAGTCGTCCGCCTCGATGGCGCGCTGCGCATGCAGGCGAAATAGGAGCCGCCATGTTCACCCGCACCACCAAGGTCGAGATCCAGTTCGGCGACTGCGACCCGGCTGGCATCGTCTATTACCCCAACTATTTCCGCTTCTTCGACAATGCGACGGCGGCGTTGCTGTCGGCCGCCTTTGCCATGCATAAGCGCAACTGGCTGGAGCATTTCGGCATAGCCGGCATCCCCATGGTCGATACCGGTGCTCGCTTCATCAAGCCATCGCGCTTCGGCGACGTGGTCGACATCTGCTCCGAGATCACCGAGCTGGGCCGCTCCAGTTTTTCGGTCAAGCATACGCTGCTGCGGGACGGCGAAATTGCCATCGAGGCGCACGAGAAACGCGTGTGGGTGGTGCGCGACGAGCAGGGCGGCATCCGCTCGGCTCCGCTGCCTGAAGACGTACGCCAGAAGCTGAGCGCCTCGTGACTATTGCATTGGAAGGAAACAACATGGCCGACGTGCTGACGGTGACCAGCAAGGGATCCATCGCGCATCTGACGCTCAATCGGCCCGAAAAGCGAAATGCGCTCAATGATGACCTGGTGGCGGCGTTTGACGCCTTCTTTGCGGCGGTGCCATCGGGAACCCGCGCCATCGTGGTCAGCGGCGCCGGCGGGCATTTCTCCTCGGGGCTCGACCTCTCCCAGCATGTGGCGCGCCAGCCGCTGGAGGTGATGGCCCATTCGCGCAACTGGCACCGGGTGATGGCGGCAATTGCCAGTTCGCCCGTGCCTGTGGTCGCCGCCATGAGTGGTGCGGTGATGGGCGGGGGACTTGAATTTGCGGCGGCCTGTCATGTGCGGGTGGCTGAGGAGACGGTGCGCTTCCAGATGCCCGAGGGGATGCGCGGCATCTTTGTCGGCGGCGGCGGTTCGGTGCGGATTTCCAAGCTGATCGGCCCCGACCGCCTGACCGAAATGATGCTGACCGGCCGCTCCTATTCAGGGGCCGAGGGCGAGCGCCTGGGGCTGGCGCACCATGTCGTGCCCGAGGGGCAGGCGCTGGACAAGGCGTTCGAGCTGGCCGAGCGCATCGCGAAGAACTCGCCCACCATCAACGGCTTCATTATCCAGGCCATTGCCCAGATCGGCGCCATGCCGCCGGAAGCGGGCCTCTATGCCGAAAGCCTCACCGCGGCTCTCAGCCAGACGGGGCCAGATGCGGAAGAGGGTCTGCGGGCCTTCCTCGAAAAGCGCCCACCGGTTTTCCGCTAGGGGATCAGGTCAGGCGATCGAGCAGGGCCAGGAGCCGGTCGCGCGCCTGGGCACCGCCGAGGCGTGCCACCAGTTCGTCTTCCATGGCCGTATGCACCCCGCGGGCATGGGCAAGGAAGGCGTCGCCCTCGCGCGTCAGGTGCAGCGCGTTGGCCCGTTTGTCGGCGGCTGACGGCATGCGCTCCACCAGCCCCCGTTCTTCCAGCCCGTGGACCAGGGTCACGAAATTGGCGCGCTTGATGCCCAGCACCTCGGCAATCTCGGTCTGCTTGCGTCCCGGATTGTCGGCGATGAGGACGAGGACCGAATATTCGGCCGGTCGCAGCTTCAAGGCGTCGAACACGGCAAGGAACTTCTGAAACACGCTGAGCTGGGCACGACGCAGCCGATAGCCGACGATGCCCGTCGTGGCGCCGGTCTCCAGGGTATCCTCGGACAGTGAGGGTGGGGTAGTGGGCATGGGCGGCTCACGGTTCATCAGGGCGCTATTTCCTATTCATCCCGGCGGCAATGACAAGGCCCGCTTGTCCCTTACGGCGATTTAGTTATACTAGATAACATTGTAGTTTGGGAGGACTACAAATCTGGCGAGCGATGCGGCCAAAACGCCGCGACCGCTTGCATTCCATCCAGATTATCGTTCTTGGGAAATGTCGCGCCTGTTGGGTGATTTCAATAATCCCATGGTTATGAGTCTGGCCGAATTTGTCATTTTACACGCTAGGCGGGCCGGCATTAAATCGGCAGAAATGGGGAGGGAACCATGCTGCGGGCAATAGGACTGACGGCGCGTCATACGCCGGCAATGGCGTTTGCCACCCGGACGGCCGAGGGTGGGTGTCATGGATGATACCCGCCTTGGGCGTGCCGTGCATGGCCTTGCCACAGGCATCGCCATTGCCGGCGGCGTTGCCCTCATCGTCGTCACCATCATTACCGCTGCCAGCGTAGTCGGCCGCGCCCTCATTCCAATCGGGTTGCGGCCTGTGCCCGGCGACGTCGAGATCGTGCAGTTCGGCGTGCTGTTCGCCATCTTCTGTTCGATGCCGCTGACTCAGTATCTGCGCGGTCACGCCGACGTGGCGCTGCTGACCGACGCCTTCGCACCGCGGGTCGCCGCCATCATCGAGCTGGTCATGGATGCGATCATGCTCGTGGCGACCGCGTTCATCGTCTGGCGCTTTGCGGTGGGCATGCTGGACAAGTTCGGCAACAAGGAGATGACCTTCATCCTGCATGTGCCGGTGTGGCTGACCTATGCGGTGGCCATGGTCGGGGCGATCGGCATGCTGCTGGTCAGCCTCTATTGCGTGGTCCGTTCGGGCGCCAACGCGTTTTCCCGCGATCCCTACAAGCCTGAACCGGGACTTTTCTAGATGAGCAATATCGAACTGGGCATCTGGTCATTTCCCGTCCTGCTGGTGTTCATCTTCCTGCGCATGCCGATCGGGCTGGCCATGCTCGTGGTGGGCGTGGTGGGCAATTACCTCATCACCAAGAGCTGGAATCCGAGCTTCTCGCTGTTCAAGTCGCTGACCTACTCGACCTTCTCCAGCTATTCGTTCGCCGTGGTGCCGCTCTTCCTGCTCATGGGGCAGTTTGCGGCAATGAGCGGGGTTTCCCGCTCGCTGTTCGATGCCGCGACAGCGTGGCTGGGTCATCGCAAGGGTGGCATTGCCATGGCGTCGATCGGCGCCTGCACGGCCTTTGGCTCGATCTGCGGCTCGTCGCTCGCGACCGCGGCGACGATGGGGCAGATTGCGTTGCCCGAGCTCAAGCGCCACGGTTATTCGGGGTCGCTGGCCACCGGCACACTGGCGGCCGGCGGCACGATCGGCATCCTGGTGCCGCCATCGTGGATCCTGGTCATCTATGCCATCCTCACCGAACAGAATATCGCCAAGCTGTTTCTCGCGGCGATCGTGCCGGGCCTGCTGGCTGCCATCGGCTACTGCATCACCATTGCCATCGTCGCGCGGCTCAAGCCGGAAAGCGCCGGCACGCCCTATCCGCGCGTGCCCTACAAGGATCGCTTCAAGCAGCTCGCCCGCATCTGGCCGGCGCCGCTGATCTTCATCCTGGTCATTGGCGGCATCTATTCGGGGGTGTTCACGCCCACCGAGGCGGCTGCGGTCGGCGCCGTCAGCACCGGGCTCATGGCCGTGTTCAACCGGACGCTGACCTGGCCGGCGCTCCGCTCGGCCCTGGTCAACATGGCCACGGGCACGGGCATGATCTTCATGATCATCCTGGGTGCCGCCGCGCTCAACAATTTCCTGGCGCTGAGCCAGTTGCCACAGGCGGCCGCGGCCTTCGTGACCGAGCAGGGGTTCAATCCCTGGATCGTGATGACGCTCATTCTCATCATGTACCTGATCCTGGGCGGACCGATGGACTCGCTGTCGATGATCCTGCTGACCATTCCGATCGTCTATCCGGTGACGCTGGCGCTCGACTTCGGGCTCAATCCGGAGGAGTTCTCGATCTGGTTCGGCATCCTCACCCTGATTGTCGTGGAGGTGGGCCTCATCAGTCCGCCGGTGGGAATGAACCTGTTCGTCATCAATTCGATGAGCAAGGGGACCAGCATCGGCCAGACATTCCTGGGGGTCACCCCGTTCCTGATTTCTGATTTCGTGCGTACCATCATTCTGGTGGTGTTTCCGTCGATCTCGCTCTTTCTCGTGCAGTGGCTCTACTGAGATTTCGCCAAGCGCCCATCAGAGGCGCGGTTATCGCGGTGGCTTTTGGACGAGGATCGTTCGTAACAATCTAGGGAGGACAACATGAAGAGACGTGCATTCTTGGCCGGCGCAACCGCCGGAACCGTGGCGCTGGCGGCGCCAGCTATCATCCGGGCGCAGGAAGTGACGACGCTTCGCGTGCACCAGATGCTGCCGGCCCAGGCCACCATCCCCGCCAAGGGGATCGAACCCTGGGCGCAGCGCGTCGAGGAAGCCTCGGGCGGTCGGCTCAAGTTCGAGCTCTATCCGGCCATGCAGCTCGGTGGCGCGCCGCCGGATCTGTTCGACCAGGCCAAGGACGGCGTGGTGGACATCATCTGGACAGTGCTGGGCTATACGCCGGGCCGCTTCCCCAAGTCGGAAGTGTTCGAACTCCCCTTCATGGTCACGACGGCGGAGCCCACTTCGGTGGCGTTCCAGAAGTATGTCGAAGCCAATGCCATGAACGAGTTCGATGGCGTCAAGCTGATCTGCGTCCATACCCATGGGCCCGGGCTGTTCCACACCAAGGATCCGATCACCAAGCTCGAAGACCTCAAGGGCATGAAGATCCGCGGCGGCTCGCGCATCATCAGCGACATGCTGGGCCGACTGGGCGCCGAGCCGATCGGTATGCCGGTGCCGCAGGTTCCCGAGGCCCTGTCGACGGGCGTCATCAACGGCACGACCATCCCCTGGGAAGTCACGCCGGCCCTCAAGGTTGCCGAACTGGTCAAGAACCATACCGGCTTCTCAGGCACGCATGGCCTCTATACCCAGACCTTCGGGTTCACGATGAACCTCGACCGCTACAACAGCCTGCCGGATGACCTCAAGGCCATCATCGACGCCAATTCCGGCGTCGAGACCGCCCGTGCTTTTGGTGCTGTCATGGATGCCGGCGATGCCGTCGGCCTCAAGATCGCGCAGGACGCCGGCAACAACATCGTGCAGCTCGACGAAGCCGAGACCGCGCGCTGGCAGGAAGCCGCCCAGCCGACCGTCGACAACTGGTATACCGGCATGACGGCGCTTGGGCTGGATGGGGCTGCTCTGCACGAAGCTGCCAAGGCCGCCATTGCCGCCGAGGCCTAACCGATAGGGGGTCTGGCCCAAGGCCAGGCCCCGCCTCTCCGAGCGCCCGAGGGCGCCCGACTGACCATTCGCGCGCCGGCCTGCCATCAAGGGGCGGCGCAATCTGAATCAAGCCTCGAGCAGGCGTCGGCCTGTTCTTGAAAAATGTATACAATTGGTATCTCATGACCTGTGAGATGGACCGCAGCAAGAGGAACGTGGCGATGACCACTCAGACATTTCCGATGAACGCCTGGTATGCCGCAGCCTGGGATACCGAACTCAAGCGCGAGCTCTTGCCGCGCAAGATATGCGGAAAACCGGTCGTTATGTACCGAAAGCAGGACGGAAGCCCGGTGGCGCTGGCGGATGCCTGCTGGCATCGGCTGCTGCCGCTCTCGATGGGCGAGCTCTATGGCGACAATGTCATCTGCGGTTATCACGGCCTCGAATTCGACGATTCTGGCCGTTGTGTATACATGCCATCGCAAGACACCATCAATCCGTCGGCCTGCGTGGTCTCCTATCCCATAGCCGAGAAGCACCGCTTCATCTGGCTGTGGATGGGTGATCCGGCATTGGCCGACCCCGCCAAAATCCCCGATCTGCACTGGAACGACGATCCGGCCTGGGCGGCCGATGGCAAGCTGATCCATGCCAAGTGCGACTACCGGCTGGTCATCGACAACCTGATGGACCTGACGCACGAAACCTATGTGCACGGCTCGTCCATCGGCAACCGCGCCGTAGCGGAAGCCCCGTTCACCGCGACCCATTCGGACCGGACCGCGACCATTACCCGCTGGATGAATGATATCGACGCGCCGCCCTTCTGGCGCGGGCAACTGGGCAAGCCGGGCAATGTCGATCGCTGGCAGATCATCAACTTTGAAGCGCCGGCCACCATTGCCATCGACGTGGGCGTGGCGGTGGCAGGCACCGGCGCACCCGAGGGGGACCGCAGCCAGGGCGTCAACGGCTTCGTACTGAACACCATCACGCCCGAGACCGACAAGACCTGCCACTATTTCTGGGCCTTTGCCCGCAACTACAAGACCTCGGAACAGCGCCGCACCCATGAGCTGCGCGAAGGCGTGGCGAGCATTTTCCGCGAGGACGAGCGGATCCTCGAAGCCCAGCAGGTCGCCATCGACAACAACCCGGACCACGTCATCTACAATCTCAATATCGACGCCGGTTCGATGTGGGCGCGCAAGCTGATCGAGGCGATGATATCGGACGAGCAGCCGCATCGCGCGGCGGCGGAATAGACGATGGGCGCACTCCAGACCCGGCAGCAGCCGCAATCACTCAAGGCCCTGATGGGCGTACGCGACCTGATCCTGGGCGGACATGCCCGCCCGGGCGAGCGCCTCTCTGAGGTGGCGATTGCCGAGAAGCTCGGCATTTCCCGCACGCCGATCCGCGCCGCATTGGCCCGGCTCGAGCAGGAGGGATTGCTTGAGCTCATCCCGTCCGGCGGCTTTGCGGTGCGCGGCTTTGCCCGCGAGGAGGTGATC